>NZ_VFPT01000002.1 GCF_006716865.1 Roseinatronobacter monicus
TTTGAGCCCGATATGTGCGCCGACGCGCTTGACTGCAACGAATGCTCTGCTTTTGGGTACAGAGACCCGTTCACCGGCTTGGGCGAGTTGCTCAGCAACCCCAAGACCCGGTGTCGGCTTGCGCCAACCTGTATGTTTCATGCCTGTATCGCACTTCCAGTTTTGTGGAGGCAAAAGAAACGCGTTCGCTCAAGAGCGTTTTTGTTGACAGTGAACCCTGTGCGACTTATCTTGAAGGCGACCAAACCATTAAGATTAGCTCTCAGGCCACACCGCTTGGGGGCTTTTCTTTTGCCGTTAATTCACTTGTCGTTTCTTCTTACTCCTTGCCTCATAGTTCCAGAGAACATCACACCAACGCTGTCTTCAGTCGGTATCTTTCTCCGAGTCTTCGACGTTCAAATAGCTTGCGACTAAGTCCCCAAGCTTTTCGAGACGCTCTTGGTCAATCGGCACTCCTGCAACCTTGATTGAGAGGTTTCCATCGATGGAAGTGACCGAGAGATTTCGGTTGCCCACCTTCCGCTTTACGGTGAGTTTTTGGGGCTTTGTCTTTGGTTTTTGCTTGGTTTTGTTCGTCCTCTCCAAGCTTGCCAAGGCCCCCTGTAAATCGCGAAAACTCATGTCGTAGACGTTCTTGAACGCGTTCAAGATTTGATCCTGCGCAGCGAATACGGACCGCGCTCGCGAGACAAGACTCTCATGCACACCTATTTTTTTGGCGAAGGCCACAGCTGTCAGTTTTCCTTCGCCAGCAGCCAGAGTCTCATACATTTCGCCAATCGAAACCAATCGCTCAAATGGGCTAAGATTCTCACGTTCCTCATTCTCGCGGAATCGCAGAAACAACATCTCAAACTTGCTGTTTTCTGCGTTTCGCGCGTCAGGCGGGGCAAGGATTGCACGAAGGGGTACACCGAGCTCTGACGCGGCAGCCAGTCGGCGGCGCCCTGTAAGCATCACGAATGGAACCTCAGCGACATTCGACGGGTCCAACGGATCCGGCTGCCAATCCGGATCCTCCGGCCACACTAGAATGGGCGTGTCTTGCCCGTTCGAGGCAATGCTGTTTACCAGAGATCTGAATGCTTCTTGGGACATCCAATCTTGTCTGCGGTCGGTTCCCATCGGATCGGAGATTTGATCTGGCGACAGGCTTATCTCGTGGCGACCGTTGAGGATATCCGAACAAAGCTCGGCTCTGCTTCGCTCCACTGCAGCTTGCGACTGCGCAAGCGCCCCTGATTTCCAGGCACTACCGGCCCCCTTGAAGGGAGTTGAAACCGCATCTCTCGATTCTGTCCTGCCTTCGGAATCGCTCGCACGCTCCTTGGATGTATCAACATTGGTAGCCTTGCTGACCAGCGACCTTGGAATACTACGTTTCATGCTTCACCCTCGCCGTCATCGTCGTAGAATTCGTCCATCCATGTATCGGCATAGCCACGTTCGAGCCCCGGCCAGAGCCGCGATACTATGGCGTCGTTCACGGCATCGGCATTCGTGATAAACCGGTTGATCCCCTTGCGCTTTCCCGGCGTGTCCGGCTCGTACTCGTATACGGACTGATAGACGTCTGACGCGTTCGAGATCGCGTCAGAACGCAGATAAAACACCGGAAGAATTTCTGTGGGGCAATGTTCTAGTAGGTTTCCGATGTGGTTAAGGTCCTGCGCATTGGACCGTTGGACGATCGTCGGCAACAGCATGTTCGCACCGGTTCCGATCTCGATCCTTTCATGGGCCAGGATGTGCTGAAGCATCCCTAGCAGGCCAGTCACAAAGGTCGACAACGTCGCAATGTCGAACCCCTTCATGGTTTGCGGTATGACCAGCGAAGTCGATGCAATCACGTTATTCAACTGGAACAGTGTGAGCGCGGGTTGATAGTCGATGATGATGACATCCAGCGTCTCCGCTAGTGCGGTGTCGAGCCGCTCTTGGTCGACCTTGCCGTCGACTACCAATTCGTTGGGTAGCGTTTTCGGTGGGTGGCCCGCTTTCCAGCGGTCGATGGCATCGCGCAGGTAGCGGTAAAAGCTCTTTCCGGCGGGGGCTTCGCGGACAAGCCGCGCAATCTGGATCTCACCCTCGGATGTTTCGCCGTGAGCTGGAAGCAGGCGCAGGCCTGGCCAGGAGGTCTTGAGAAGGAAGCTATCGAGCGTTTGCGCATCGTGGTCGGTATATGGCGCGTCTTCCGACTGAAAGAGTCCAGCAAAGTCCACCATGGAGGCGGTGTTTTCGTCGGGCATCTGGGGAAGACCTTCCCCCCCGACAAAGTAAAGCGTTATTGTACTTTGCGGGTCAGCATCCATAACACCAACACGCATGCCGTAGTGCAAACTGAGATACTGGGCAAAATGCGCGGCGCTCAAGCTTTTGGCAGTGCCGCCTTTCTGGCTTGCAAACGAGATAACGGGCAAAGGTGCACCAGGCTTCCGCCAGGCCAGGTAATCGTACGGCCGCTTTGCCGAGGCTGCCAGAAGGGCACGCATGTGCATCAATTCGGACAGCGTAAAAACGCGCTCTCTTCCAACATATTCGCCTGCTGGGAAGTCATCACTCGAATTTGCGAACTTCGTGAGATACTGAATACTCACATTAAGAAACCTTGCGCACTGGCGCATGGACCACGTGCGCTTGATGCGCTGACGCAGGGTGAGTTCCTTGTTAACTGCCACCATCGTGCGCTCAAGCCCACGTGACAGATCCGTCAAAAACTGCTCTAAGCTACCGCTCATTTCTAAGCCCTGACTTCGGTTGTGTCCGAGTTCGACTCGATTCTGCCTCTTTGGTAGCATGTTTTTGGACAAAATGTAAAGATACCGCGCGCCTATAGGCTTCAGGCGCTTTTTTTGTGGCTTAGTGGCTCCAGAAACTCCAATCTTGAACGCGTTCAAGATTGGAGTTTACGTCGGCTGACCGGCGCGAAGCCGCCCGATATTGCCTGATTCACGCCGCGCCTTTCGGACCCCGGGGCATAACCGTCCTAGTTCGTTGCCTTGCCTAGGTCCACGTTGAATCCGCGATTACGGACGCTTGGCGTGAATCAGCCAGTGCCGCTGTCCCTGCCTTGAATCTTCATGATGCCGTCGCGCTCGACCAGCTCGCATCGCATGATGCGGCCTCCAACGTGGTGCGTGGGGATGATCGGGTTCGAGCTTTCGACGGGTCCGGCGGCAATTTAGAGGACGGCGGTCAGGATAGAGATTGGGCAAAAGCGTTTGGTGGCTTTAATATCGACGCTTGTGAAGCTGATGCAGCCCGAAGGGCAGTTGCGTAGGTGACCAATTCTTGGCGCCGCCGAATGCGAAGCGCTGCGGAGAAGGACAGCGGAGAGATGGGAGACAGCTATTGTAGATGGGGCCGCCGCTGAGACGTGGTATCCATGAAACTGGAACGCATCGGGAGACGTCTAGCGGTCGAGGAAAATGCCACATGGAAATGTGGCAACGTCTTGAGATCGAACAAAACAAGCAAAGTAATTTGACCTCATGCAGCGGAAAGAACCAGCGCGGCGCTAAGGCGTCCTCAACAGCTCGATCCCTTTTTCGAGGGGCATTGCGCGAATGTCTTCGGCCACCGGGACGTCATGCTCTCCGGCATAGATCAACAGCTTTTGGTCGGCCTTGATGTCCTCCGCTCCCGTATGGAACCCGCGCGAAACCTTTGGCGCAGTCGTGCGCTTGATCTCAACGGCCCAGATGTCGCCGCCAGGCAGGCGAAGGACCAAGTCAAGTTCAGCTCCGGCAGAAGTGCGATAGAAGAAGGGTTCGGTGCCGGTTGGTGCAGCGGCAAGAAGGGCTTCGATACAGAACCCCTCCCAACTGCCGCCAACGACGGGGTGCCCGAGCAAGCCCTCGATTGTCCCAATGCTTAACAGGGCATGCACAACCCCGCTGTCGCGGACATAAACCTTTGGCGATTTCACCAAACGCTTGCCGACATTCTCATGCCAGGGCTGCAGTCGCCGCACCAGCATGAGATCAACGAGCAGATCGAGGTAGCGTCCAATCGTTTGGCCCGAGACACCCAGCCCCTCGGCGAGGGCTGCAGCGTTCAATAGACCACCTTGCACATGCGCAAGCATTGTCCAGAAGCGCCGCAAGGTTGCGGCTGGAATACGCGGTCCAAGGGCAGGGATGTCACGTTCCAGATAAGTACGCAGAAAATCCAGACGCCAATCCATGCTGGTTTGATCGCTTGAAGCCATGAAGCTGTCAGGAAAGCCACCACGCAGCCAGAGCGCATTCAACTGATCAGCCCCCACCTCGGTAAGCTGTAGAGGGGGCATTTCGATATACCTGACACGTCCAGCGAGGGATTCTGCCGACTGTTGGAGCAGGACGTTGGAGGCTGATCCCAAGAGCAGAAACTGGCCCGCTCGAAAACCGGCCCGCCTGCGCTGGTCGATTTGACCACGCAGGCTCTTGAAGAGGCCAGGCATCTGCTGCACCTCATCGAGGATGACGAGTTTTCCCGCCTGTTCATCCAGATATAGATCCGGTTCGGTCAGGATCTGCCTGTCCGCATCTCGCTCTAGATCAAGGTATACCGATGGTTGCTTTGAGGCGATGTCGAGAGCAAGCGTGGTTTTCCCAACCTGCCGGGGGCCAAGGAGGACAACAGCGGCTTGGCTCTCGAGCGCGGATTGCACAAAGTGATGAGTTTGGCGCTTATACATACCTTGCAATTACTCCACACGATGGAATATTTGCAAGGATAAACTGCTTAGCGGGTAAAGTTGCCACTCAATTGGAGATGTCGCCAGATGTGACGAACAGGCTTAGCGTCAAAACTCACTCATAGCATCCCAAGCCGCTTCGCCCGCTCCAGCAACATCTTCACTGATGATGGTTGCCAGCTTGTCCGCCCACGTGGTGTGCGCTCGCGCATCGCTTCCAGCCGGGTGCAGATGGCTTGCAGCGTGATGTCTGGATCAGCGCCCTTGATGCCCGCCACGATGGCCGGCAGGCGATCATCTCGCGCACGTGGGCCCGCGCGATCAAGCACGGTCGCGGGGAGGAACCCATCGCGGACATAGGCGTTCACAGCGCGCAGCAGACGGCTTTGCGTCCAGCGCCGGGCCTCGGGCAGGGGGCCGTTGATGATACGCACCATATCTTCCCAAGCCAGGTCGGGGCGCAAGCGGCGCACATGCGGCACCCAGTCCTGCGCGGTTTCATTCAGGCGTTCCATGTAGCCGTCCTGTCGTGCAAGCCGCACCTTGCGTAGCGCAGCCGGATCCCGCGCGCGCAGGCCAGGGTTTCCGCCGACCCGCCCCTTGGTGCGCGCGCTGGCAAGCCCAGCTTTGGTGCGTTCGCGGATCAGGGCGCGCTCGAATTCGGCGGCTGCACCCAGAACCTGCAGCGTAAACTTGCCCTGCGGGGATGCGGTGTCGATCGGGTCCTGGATCGAGCGGAAGAAAGCACCCTTGGCCTCCAGCCGCTCAATCACCTCCAGCAAATGCGACAGTGACCGCGCCAACCGGTCGATACGCACAACTACCAGCGTGTCGCCCTTGCCAACGCGCTCCAGCACCCGCGCCAGCACCGGCCGCGCACGATCACCGCCAGAAGCCTGTTCCTCATGGATTTCGACACAGCCCGCTGATTTCAGGGCCTGCGACTGGGGCAGGGGGGTCTGATCCTCAGTAGATACACGCGCGTAGCCTATCAGGGGCATCAAAACCTGCCTTTTGCAGCTTCATGTACGACCAATAAACGACCCATTGCGCCCGTGTGGAAGGCTCCCCTATTCCTCCGAACGCCTTATCATGCAGACGTCTATGAAGTGGGACTGTTCAAACGCCATCGGGCGATCCTGAACTTGAATTAGGTGCTACCAGGTGCTACCCTTTGAGCAAAGGAGCCTTGGCATGACCGTAAAATCTTCGATTTCCCTGACAGACCCGCAAGCACGCTTTGCCCGAACCCTCGTAGAGTCGGGGCAGTATTCCAGCGTCAGTTCCGTGCTACAGCAGGGTCTGGAACTGCTTCGGCAAAAGAATGAGGCTGAAGAGTTAGAGCTGGCTGCGTTGCGGCAACTCGTGGACCGACGCATGTCCGGGTCGATAATCTCTGCCGGTGAAATGGATGCTGTAGCGCGTCAACCACCTTGTCCGGTGCCGACAACCACCTTGGCCGGTTATAGCGGCCGCCGGGGTTGTGTTTTTTACTGTCTTTAGGTCAGGTTTTTTCCTTCTTCTTGGTTGTCGTTTTTGGTTGTCGCTGAGGCTTCGTTTTGCATTTTCATGTTGGCCGCAGCGCTTCTTTGGCGAAAGCTTTGCGCATTCATCTCAAGAATGCTAGCATGGTGGACAAGTCGGTCGATGGCCGCGACGGTCATGGCTTTGTCGGGAAAGATTTGATCCCATCCACTGAACGGCTGATTGGCCGCGATGGCGATGCTGCGATATTCGTATCGCCGGGCAATCAGTTCGAAGAGCACCCCGGTTTCGGCCTGATCCTTGTGGGCATAGGTAATGTCATCAAGGATGATCAGGTCAAATTTGTCGAGCTTGGCCAAAGCTGCTTCGAGCACCAGATCCCGACGTGCGGCTTGCAGTCTTTGGACAAGATCGCTGGTCCGGGTATAGAAGACCCTATGGCCTGCTTCGATCAGGGCATGGCCAATGGCACAGAGAATGTGGGTCTTGCCCGTGCCGGAGTTGCCAATGGCGATCAGGTTTGCGCCGCCGTCCAACCAATCTCCCGCAGCCAGAGCTTCGACCCGGGCGCGTGGTAAGGTAGGCAGAGCTTTGAAATCGAAGGTTGCCAAAGTCTTTCCAGCTGGGAGCTGGGATTCATTCAGATGACGGCGCATGCGGCGCATGTCCCGCTCGGCGAGTTCGTATTCGGCCAGCACGGCCAGGAAGCGCGCAGCCGGCCAGCCTTCGGTATCGGCTCGTGTGGCGATTTCCTGCCATAGCTTGTGGAAGCTGGGTAAGCGCAGGGCGCTCAGCATGCTGGGCAGCGTGTGGATGTCGATCTCCCGGGAGGTCATGCGCGTACCTCCAGCAGCGCATCGAAGCTGTCCAGCGACGGATGAGAAACCACAACATCCTTTGGCAGCACCGCGTGTTTAGGGGTGAGCTGTGTCGCGAGCGTCTTTGGGTCCGGTATCAAACCAGAGCCGAGATCGTCAGCAAGAAGACGTGCCAATTCCGCTTCGCAGGCTTGATCGTGGGCAATAAAGAGCAGAGCGACCATGCGGCGGCAGGCGTCGCGTCGCGGCAGGCTGTGCTGTAGCACTTCCCAGGCCTGCGCGTATTCGGTGCGGGGGAAGAGGCTATCGCGGTAGATCGAGCTCCAAAGAGCCTGTGGTTTGCGCTTCAAGGCATGGATAACGTGGTGGTAATTGATGACATGGACACGATGGCCATCGTTACGGCCTCGGCCACGGGGATGCGTTGCGACAAGGGTGCTGCCCAAGAATGCGTCGAGGCGGTCATCATATAGATGGATGCGCAAACGCTGCCCGATGAGCTGTGACGGCGCGCTGTAAAAGATGCTTTTGACCCTGAAGCCGCCCATTCTTGTGACCGGCACGATAACTTCCGTATAGTCTGTGGTGCGCCGCGGCGGCAAAGGTTTAAGATGCAGCTGTTCTACCTCAACCGCTTCCATACGCTGTCGATTGCGCCGCGCCACCAGCATATCAATGAAACGACGATACTCGGCCACAGATGCAAAATCACGGCTGCCGCGCAGGATCAGTGCCTGTGCGATGGCCTTCTTCAAGTGACGGTTCTGCGATTCCACGGCGCCATTCTCATGGGCTTCACCACGGTTGTTGCGACTGGCATCCATACCATAATGACCGACGAACGCTTCATAGCGCTTGGTAATATCCTCACACTCGTCACGCGTCAGATTTCGAAATGCGGCTGAAAGACTATCCGTACGATGGTTTTGTGGAACACCCCCCAAGGCCCACAACGCCTGCTGGAGGTTCTCGGCCAAGGCCGTAAAGCTCTCCCCGCCCAAGACAACACCAACATGTTCCCAGCGGCTATAGACCATTGCGAAATGATAAAGCAGGTGCGGGAATGGTGCGCCTGCAATGGTCACTTCCAGCTCGGCTGCATGGGTGAAGTCGGACTGTGCCATATAGCCTGGCTCTGGTGTCTGGCGAAAAATGATGTCGCGCTCCGGGCCTTTAAGCGCGCGCCACTGCCGGACCCTTCGCTCCAGGGTTCGGCGGATGCGATCATCTGGAAAAGCCAAAGGATGTAGACCCTGGAGGTGACGCAACAACGTCACGGCCTGCAGGGCATTGTCGTTCTCCAGAACAGGAAGGATGTCATTCTCCCAATACCCTTCAAGAGGATCGGATACTGTACGCCCGTGAACAATCTTGCGCTGTGAAGGGGGCGTTGGATCTGCATCAAATCGCCGAGCGGTTCTTTCGCTGAACCCGGCACGGGCGGCTGATGTGCATTGGCTGTGATTTTTGAGGTCGGTCATGTATAATCTCAATTGCTGGTCGGTGATGGATTGATAGGCCAACCGGGGTCCTCCGTTGGAACGTAGAGGCTTCCGGCTTATCAACCCGCAGCGACCAGCACCTAACCCAAAATCATCTTGGCCGGTGGCGCTGACCTCCAGGCGGGCAAGCCCGCCCTCCGATCAGCGCCACCGGCCAAGATGGTTGTCGCTACCGGCCAAGGTGGTTGTCGCTCAACAGGATGCCCAGATCGAGCAAATGATTGCCCGCAAACAAAAGTCGGGCAATGTGGGAGCTTGAATTTTCGGCGGAAGCGGAATGGGACTTCGAGCTGATTTTCGATCATCTCGCGCGGTCATATGTCGACTTGGGCGAAGGTCCGGATGAGGCGCTCAAACGGGCAGCTGCGCGGGTCCGAGGTATCCGGTCTTCAATAGATACGCTGGCGAAGTCGCCCTTCATCGGAACGCTACGTCCTGACATCAGGGCAAATCTTCGTTTCGTTCGACTTGAGAAGACGGCGATCTGGTTTCTGCCAGACCAAGATCGGGCCTGTGTTGTCGTGATCGCGGTTTTCTTCGGGGCGCAGGATCATATTCGCCACATGCTGGCGCGCTTGCTTTCGGGTCCGACAGAGTAGGGCAGGGGGCTACAGTCCCGCCGCCTTTGTCAAATTCACGCGGAACCTGTCGCGCCTGCGCTGATAGCGGCGGGTCATCTCGGCGCTGGCATGGCCCAGTTGTTTCTGGACATAGCGTTCATCGATCTCGACGCTGCCGGCCAGACCTGCGCCCGATCTCGCGCCAGGCGGTCTTGCGCAGAACTGGATCAGATAATGAGAATAGCGTCGTTAATCCTATCATAAAGCGCTAGATTATGAGGGGAATAGCTGGCATATTCCCCTCATGGATATCTGGCAAACACCATCCTGGCCCAACTTTCGACATGATGCAGCGGCGACCGAAGGCCCGCTGGCAGATTTCTCCGCACGTCTCGGGTCCATCAAAGGGTTGCAGATGGCTTTGAGCGCGGAAGAGCGGCGCGAAACCTTTATGCGGGCCGTAACCAACGAAGCTGTAGCCAGTTTCGCAATCGAGGGGGCGATCCTTCGTGCAGAGGATATCGAAGCATCCGTCGTAGCGTCACTGGCCCATCGGGGCGCGGAGCCCCAACGACGTACAGACGCCATTGCAACTTTGATGCTGGAAGCCAGAGAAGGGCAGGGGGCTTTATCCGAGGATCGCTTGTTCCACTGGCACCAACTTTTGTTTCACGGTGTCGATCTGGAAGATAAAGGACGGTGGCGGAGCTTCCCGATCGTGATCGTGCGTGGTGCGAATCTCGGCAAGGAAGAGGTTCTTTACTCAGCACCACCGCATGACCGCGTGCCTGCTATGATGCAAGAATTTTTGACCAACCTGCAAACTGACCGTCGTCCAGTGCCTGTCCGTGCGGCCCTCGCTCACCTTTGGTTTGAGTCGATTCACCCTTTCAGCGACGGGAATGGGCGGATTGGCCGGGCCCTTATTGAATATATCTTTGCGCAAGACGCTGCCTTGCCGTTTTCTCTGTCGCGCCAGATTGAGTCTGATAAACAAGGTTACTACCGGGCGCTTCAGGCTGGGCGAATGGTGTCTGGGGATCATATTGACGCAACTCCATTCGTCTTGTGGTTCCTCGAGCGCCTGACGGCCGGGATCGTTGAGGCAGAGGCAGAGGCCAGGTTCTTGGTTATGCGCAACGCATATTTCATGCGCTTTTCCAACCTTTCACAGCGGGGTGAGAAGGTGTTGCGCCGCCTCTTCGCTGAAGGACCTCGGCGTGTATCCGAGGGTATCAGCGCGGGTCCATATTCGAAGATAGCAGGCGTCTCTCTTGCCACTGCAACACGCGACCTGGCTGAACTGGAAGCAGTCGGAGCAGTTTTCAAAGGGGCCGAAGGCGGCAGATCAACGCGGTATCTTCTGAGTGTTTCTTGAAACCCGGCTCCTGATCAAGGAATATCTCGACCTGTTTCCATGTGGCAGATAGCGTCCGCATGTCGGACCCGAAGGCAAATAGTCACAAACCCGCCGCCTTGGTGAGATTGACGCGGAACCTGTCACGCCTGCGCTGATAGCGGCGGGTCATCTCTGCGCTGGCATGGCCCAGTTGTTTCTGCACATAGCGCTCATCCACCTCGGCGCTGCTGGCCAGACCCGCGCGTAGGGAATGGCCGGAATAGAGCTTCACGCGCTCCGCATCAGGCAGATCGGGGCGCAGACCTGCATCCAGCACGCAGGCCTTGATCAGCCGGGCGATATGCTTGTCATTCAACCGAGTTTCCCGCGCGCGCTTGCCATCGCGGGTGACGCCGGTGAAGATCGGCCCAAAATCGATCCGCCCGTAATGAAGCCACTGCTCCAGCGCATGAACAGGGCAGGTCTGGTCGGATGACCCGCGCCCGATTTCGACTTCGCGCCAGCCGGTCTTGCCGCGCAGGGTGATCAACGCGCCGCCGTCGAGAACGTCGATCCAGCCGCCGCTATCAAGCGTGTCATCCTTGTGCCGGTCGAGGCTGACGATCTCTGATCGCCGCAACCCGCCGGTAAACCCGATCAGCAAAATGGCGCGGTCACGCAAGCCGCGCAGATCATGGGGCAGGGTGGCGACCATGGCGCGAATGTCGTCGGCCAAGATGGCCTCTTTCTGCACTGGCGGCCGGGCATGTCTACGCCTGATACCGGCCAGCACGGTGGCGATATGGCGGTTCTTACGGTCCAGCGGCAGCCCGCGCTGCGCATAGCCCCAACCCAGCCCCGACAGGCGTCGCTCGATTGACGCGACCGACAGGGCAGGGGGCTTGGTTGACCCTTGTCCCTGGGGCGCGGCCAGATCCGCAATATAGAGGCCCACAAGTTCCGGCGACGGGGGCAGGGGGTCCGCGCCGCGCATCCGGCACCAGCGGGCGAAATGCGCCCAATCCTTGGCATAGGCGGATCGTGTATTGTCAGACGCCGCAGCGCTTGCATAGTCCCGCGCGGTATCCACAAGGCGATCGAGCACGCCAGAGCCCGCAACATGCGCGGGCAGTGCAATGCCATCACTTCCTTCTTGCGCGCTCTCGTCGAGCTGAGTACTCTCAACCGTGTTCATGGACGCTGAGATCGATTTCTCGTGTTCTGGCGACATTTTTCCCCCGAAAATCCGTTGATTTTGAGACTGTGCTGCAGCATGTCCCATATTGTCCGATAATGCAATCTTACTGGACATAGGTAGATCGTGCAAGGCAGGGCGGTTTATTCACTCTTTTATAGATCTAAGCGCCGCTGCAATGTAGGCTGTCTGCATGACTTTTGCCCGCAACACCCCCGCCAACCTCCCAGTAACAATACCCCGGATGCCGCCTTGGGTCATCGCGGGCCGTGCAGAAGCCCCTGAAAATGTGGCGTTTCTGTCGGGGGCCGCGCTTGCTCACCTGCATCTGGTGTTAGGGCAGGCGGAGGTCCCCCATGCTTTGTTGCGGGAGCGGCTGGCGCTGTGGTCGGCGGAGGCTTGCGTCGCCTTCACGGGACGCCCTGAGCGCGCAGCAGAGCTGCGCGATGCGGTGCATCTCTTGCGACCCGGCGACCTGCCGGGACCAGCAGGAGAAACCTTTCTGGCCTGGCGGCGGGCTGTGGAGCGACCGGTTACAATCAAGGCGCTTTGTCGGGCGTTACCGGAACTTCAGACCGAACAGATCGCGCGCTGGCTCGGTGCGGGGTCTGGCGCGCCAGTCACGCGGGCAGCCGCGGTGCTGGAGGTGGTTCTTGAGGCGGCCCCGCGTGCGGAGGTCCCAGCCCTGATCCTCGCAGATGCCGCGCTGGCGCAGGCGCTTGGTTGGGATCACGCAGTGCCACTCTTGGCAGCAGGTTTGAAACGGGCCGACCTGCGTAAGCGTGGTGAAGGCTTGGCGCTGGCCTGTCATCGTGCCGTCATTGCTTCGGTGATCGAGGCCGGGCGCACCGCGATCGATCTCGCGCGTCGGGCCGCGCATTTGAAAGCGGTCGCGCCGAAGCTCCGTGCCAAAGGGGCGGGGCAGGCGGTCGAGATGTTCCTGACCTGTGATGCGGTTGCGCCCTCTGCTTTGCCTTTGCCGGACCGCGCGGCGCGCCGTCTCTGCGACCGACTGGTCGCACTCGATGCCATCCGCGAGTTGACTGGGCGTGACACCTTCCGCCTCTACGGGGTGTAGCGATGGCCAAGGATAAATGCGAGCAGGACCTCGACCGCGATCTGGCTGACCTGCCGCCGGAGCTGCGCTGGCGGGAATGGATGCGCAGGATCGAGGCGGTATTGTTTGCCAGCGCCGCGCCGGTGTCGCGGGAGGATTTGTCGCGGGTCGTGGGGCAGGGGGCCTCGGTCGACCTACTGGTCGAGGACTTGTTCGCTGATCTGGAAGGGCGGGCGTTTGAAATAGCCAAGGTGGCTAGCGGCTGGATGTTTCGGACGCGACCCGCCTACGCGCCGGCGATCCGCGCCGCGGCAGATGTTGGGGATCAGCTGCTCGACCTAAGCGAATTCGACGTCGCGGTGTTGTCGGCCGTCGCCTACCACCAGCCAATTACGCGCGATGGGCTCAAGGACATCTTCGGCAAGGAGATCAGCCGTGACCTGATCGGTCGGCTGCATGCCCGCGAGCTGATCGGGACCGGGCCAAGGTCCCCTAGACGCGGCGCGCCCTATACTTTCGTCACCACCGAGCAGTTCCTGATCACCTTCGGATTGGAGAGCCTGCAAGATCTTCCGGACACCGAGCAGCTGACTGATGCAGGGTTGTCCGACTGACCGGCAGGGTCTTGTCTGACAAAGCCGCCTCGACTTTAGAGGTGAATGTCGCACCGAAGAGCAATTGGAACTGTCGCACAAGCCGTAAACGCGAAACAGCAAGCAGCCGAGATGCACAAGGCTGCTTGCTGAAATAGGCCGCGCATCGAAACAATCATGTTGATGATTTAATGATGCGGATCAAGCGCCGTTGACGCTGTCTTTGAGGTGCTTCGCAACAGTGAATTTGACGACTTTATCGGCCGGCTTGTCGATGATTGCGCCGGTTGCGGGGCTACGCACTTGGCGCGCGGCGCGATCGCGCACCGAAAGCTTGCCGATATTGGGCAGTGTGACAGCGTCGCCCCCGGCGACAGTTTTCCCCACGACATCGCAGACGGCATCGAGGGCAGCGGCAGCTGATGCCTTATCAGAACCGAGCGCGGTAGCGATTGCGGCCACAAGATCGGACTTAGCGATTGGTTTGTTCATATACTCACTCCTTGAATGTAAGCGCTTTGATATTGTTGTTCTGTTGCTTCACCTGATTGGCAAATCCGGCTGGAATATTCAATCGACATCCAGCGTGGACGGATTGTTCACGGAAGTTCAACAGGAAAGATGCGGTCGATGTTAAACTGCCTTGTCGGCCTAGCCGAGGACGTGGCGGGTTTGGAGGACAGGAGAGAAGCCATGTCCATCGAAACCTTACCCGCCCTTCGTCCCGCGCGTGCCCCCTGGAACAAGGGGCGCATCATTGGCCAGAAGCGCCCACTTTTACCGAAACATGTCTGGTCCATCCGTGTGCGGCTGGAAATGGCGGAGAACAGGCGCGATCTCGCGCTGTTCAATATGGCTGTCGACAGCAAACTCCGGGGTTCCGATCTGGTCTGCCTGAGGGTGAACGATGTTTACGCTGCAGGCCGTGTCAAGGAACGTGCTTCAGTCACGCAAAGCAAGACGCGCAAGCCTGTGCGCTTCGAGATCACCGAAACCACGCGCCTTTCATTGGAACGATGGATCAAGGATCCTGAAATGGTCGGCTGTGAGTATCTCTGGCCAAGCCGTCTCCATGCCAGCCCGCACCTGTCCACGCGGCAATATGCGCGGATCATGCGCGACTGGGTGCTCTCGATCGGGTTGGAACCAAGCGCTTACGGCACCCATTCTATGCGGCGCACCAAGGTTGCCCAGATTTACAAGAAGACCGGCAACTTGCGCGCCGTTCAACTGCTGCTTGGCCACACGAAGATGGACAGCACTGTGCGTTATCTCGGCGTTGATCTGGACGATGCGCTGTCCTTGTCGGAAGGGATCGACCTTTAAGCTGTGCCTGGCCGGATTACACCGGCCAGGCATGTCGCCAAAAGCGACATTTCCTTGACTTTGCGCCGCGCGTCGCCTAAAGCTACATCATGAAGCAGATCAGCTATACGAAAGCCGCCATCAAGGCATTGCGACGGATGCCTGCAAACACGGCCACGCTGATCCGCACCAAGATCGAGGCTTATGCGCAGGATCCAGGCGCGCAGGCCCATAACGTGAAATCCCTGAAAGGCCGAGAGGGGATCAGACTTCGGGTCGGGGATTGGCGGGTGATCATGGATGATCAGGGCAATGTCCTGGCCGTTCTGGACATCGGCCCTCGGGGCGGCATCTATGACTGAAGGGGCATGACATGAACGAGATGGTGACGATTTCACGCGAAGAATATGATCGCCTGCGGGCCGCGGCTGAAGATCTGGCCGACCTACAGACCTATGACCGCGCAAAGGCCGCACTTGCGGCAGGCGAGGATGAACTGATCCCCGCGGACTACGTGAACCGGCTGCTGAACGGCGAAAACGCTTTACGCGTCTACCGCGACCTGCGCGCGATGACGCAAGCTGCCCTTGCCGAAAAAGCGGGGGTGAACCGCGTGACCGTGGCCGAGATCGAGACCGGTCGCAAGCAGGGCTCGGTCGCGACCCTTCGGGCCTTGGCCAATGCGCTCGGCGTAAGCTTGGATGATCTGGCCGACTAAGGTCGCCAAAAGGGTCCTGTCGAGCTGTTCAATTATATCTTGGTTTCTTTGCGCCGGGTTTTTTTCTTTACGGCCGGGGCGATTTTCGGAATCGGCTCCTTTACGGGTGCAGCCTCTTCCATATCCAGGCCAAACAAGGCGGCCATATCATCGGTCTTCAAAATATTATCTGGTGACGGAGAAGGTTTCGCAAGCGGCGTTTTAAGGTCGATATTAGCGATTAAATCCTGATGGTTGACCCCGCGTAGAACAAAGAGAAGTTCGGGTTGTTGATCAAGACGCGCACCAATGCCGTAGATAGTCGCAGCAACATGTTTGCACATGGACGCCCAATCAGGACAGGTACAGGAAAGCTTGATCTCTGAAGGCTTAGGAAACAGCCCCGTACCTGGCTGACATAATCGCTCCATAACTGGTTTTGACAATTTGCCTTGCAGCAGATCGACCAAAGAGTCGATGCCATTGGCGCAGTCGTCGCGCAGAGCTTTCCAATGGTCTTTTGGCAGCGGCTCAATTGTTATTTTAACTGTATAAAGCGAGGAACCAGCGACGTTCGCGGTTACTTGTCCAGAGGTGATCTGTAGGTCGACGACCGAGCCGTTACGCACATAGGTACGACCGCGTGGCAGGCGGCTGTTATAATCGCCAAAACTCTCCATGGTGCTGCACCATGCCTTGCCCCAGGCTGTGGTTGCGATCGTACGACCAGAGATAGCAACAGGTGAAACAGGGTGCCCCGCCTTGCGCAGTTTGGCCATTGCCCGTTCAGCTTTTCTTCTGCGTTCAGCCACTGGCACATATCGACCCCACTGCGACATGGAACTTACTCCTTTGAGACCGATGCAAGATCAAGGGCGACGAGGCGCAGCAAAGCGTCATCGGTCATTTCGGTCAAGTTCATTTCGGCTGATCCCCCCAGCACTTCCTCTGACAAGGATTTCTTTGACTCGATCATAGCATCAATTTTTTCCTCGACGGTTCCGGCGCAGACAAACTTATGAACCAATACGTTGCGCTTCTGTCCGATGCGGAAAGCGCGGTCTGTGGGGCGTTGTTGCATGGATCCTACGGTTTCTGTTAGGAGGCCGTTTCCCTGATCGATTGGATAGCGTTGATGCCGCATAAATTCAATGACGGCCGCCGGCACAAGTTCGAGAAGAAGCGGTACCGCATTACGAACTGGGCTGGCTATAACGAAAGCCTGCGTCGGCGGGGCGATGTAACAATTTGGCTAAGCCCCGAGGTTGAAGCTGCATGGCGTGCAGAGCGCCGCAAGACACGGGGTGGCCAGCCAGTTTATTCTGACCTGTCTATTGTGACCTGCCTGACACTTGGCATCGTTTACAACCAGCCGCTGCGCCAGACCGAAGGGTTTGTAGGCAGCCTTGTGAAGCTCATGGGGCTGGATTTGCTGGTGCCCGACTACTCGACCCTGTCACGTCGCGGGGCCGGTTTGATCTTGCCGATGAAAGCGCGCGCGTCGACGGATGGCCCGATTCATCTTGTCGTAGATAGCACGGGCCTGAAGATATTTGGCGAAGGCGAGTGGCTGGAAAACAAGCACAAAACAAAGGCCAAACGCAAATCCTGGCGCAAGCTGCATCTTGGGCTGGACCTTGTCACCGGCGAAATTGCCTGCTCTGAACTGACCACCGATGATGTGGGTGATCCGACCGCCTTGCCAGAGCTTCTGGATCAGATTGACGGGGACGTGACACGCTTCATCGCCGACGGCGCCTATGACGGCGACCCGACCAGCGACTTGCTCGTGAAGCTGTTTGGGGTTGATGTCGAGATCACTATTCCGCCTCCCAAGACTGCAGTTCTCAGCGCCGAGGCTGTGGGCAATCCAACGCTGCGCGACCAGCGCATTGCCGCAATACGCACAGGCGGGCGTATGGCCTGGCAGGTGAGCAGCGGATACAATCAGCGCAGCCGCGGTGAAACACAAATGGGTCGCTGGAAGATGGTCATCGGCCCCAAACTGAAAGCGCGCAGCTTTCCCAACCAGAAAACAGAAGCCAAGATCGGCACCCACATTCTGAACAAGATGACCGAACTTGGCCGTGCCAAGTTCGAAGTCGTCGCTTGACCAAATGAGCGGGTAAGGGCAAACTCAAACCATCGTAGGTCCGTGCAACAAGGCCGTACGCTGAGGCGCGTGTGATCTAAAATTTAGGCCACGCGATTTAGCTGGCGTTATCGAAAATCTAGAACCTAAACGAAGAAGCAAGGAATAAGTGGGTGAATTTTTTCTTGGATAAACTGGCCGAACGCTCCCTGACCGTCGGAGTTTTCGGATTAGGATATGTTGGTATTCCATTGTCTCTTGCTATTTCTGAAGTGGGGTTAACGGTGCTTGGGTTCGATGTCAGCCGGCAGCGAGTCGATGAGCTGAACGCGGGGAAGAGCCCGATCCGACACATACCTGCTGAAGACATCATCCGGATGCGGACGCAGGGGTTCGCGGCAACGACTGACATGTCGCGAGCCGCAGAGTGTGATGTGCTGATAATTTGCGTACCAACGCCGCTGAACCGTCAGCGTGAACCCGACTTGAGCTTCGTGACTGCCACTATGGACGCCATCGCCCCATATCTGCGTAAAGGTCAGTTGGTCGCGTTGGAGAGCACCACTTGGCCCGGCACCACCGACGAGATATTGGCCCCCTATTTTGACCGTGCCGGCCTGACCCTGGGGAGAGATGCATTTCTGGTATATTCCCCAGAACGCGAAGATCCAGGAAATGTACATTTTGTGACATATTCTATTCCCAAAGTGCTGGGCGGAGTAACAGATTCCTGCAGGATCGTGGGGCAGGCATTCTATGAAGTCTTTATCGAGCGCGTTGTGCCTGTAAGCTCTGCCAAAGCGGCAGAATTGGTCAAGCTACTTGAGAACATCCACCGATCAGTCAATATCGGGCTGATGAACGAGATGAAAGTCCTTACCGACCGTATGGGAGTCGATATCTTCGAGATCGTGGATGCTGCCGCAACTAAGCCTTTTGGCTTTACACCCTATTACCCCGGCCCCGGGATCGGCGGGCATTGCATTCCGATCGACCCGTTTTACCTGACCTGGAAGGCGCGCGAGTATGGGCTTCATACCCGCTTCATCGAATTGGCTGGGGAAATCAATGCCAGCATGCCAGAATATGTTGTGAGCCGGCTGATCGCCGCGCTGAACGAAAGTGGAAAAGCCCTCAAGGGTTCACGGGTGCTTGCTTTGGGCATCGCCTATAAGCGCAATGTCGACGACATGCGCGAAAGCCCCTCGGTCTTTGTCATGGAACGGTTGCGGGCTTGGGGGGCCGAAGTGGCCTACAGCGATCCGCATGTCCCGAACTTCCCGCAAATGCGGGAACATGATTTCGACCTGTCTTCGGTTGATTTGACGCCGGATGTTCTGGCAGATTTCGATGCTGTGGTGGTGCTGACTGATCACAATGATATCGACTATCCGATGATCCTGGAACATGCACCATTGCTTCTGGATACGCGTGGCAGATATCGCGGGCAAACCGCCCCCAATCTTTACAGAGCCTGATACCAGGTTTTCCGATCAGCCAACAAACGGATACCCAAGATGAGCGAACCCAAAAGGATCCTTGCTTTTGTGCCGAACGGTGCCTCGACAGACAACAGGGTTGTTCGCGAGGCAGAAAGCCTGAAGGCGGCGGGCCATGATGTGCTGCTGGTTGGCCTGCGCCTGCCAAATCTGCCGGGATCCGAGGCATTCTCACCTAAAGGCGTGCGGATACAGAGAATTGACTGGCAGTATCGTGCCTTTTCGCAGATTGCGATGGTTTATGCTGCTATATTGTTACCGTTGCTGGCAATCGTCACGTTGGTTGCGGTTGCTCTTGGGTGGTATGTTTACAATGGCTTGCTCGCCCCGCTGGCCGGCGCGCTTTTTAATGCGGCAAGCGATCTGTTAAGACTGCTGGGCAACTGGTTTCATGGGCTGATCAGTTCATCGCAGGCCCTGCTGTTTGCAACAGGATACAGCATCGAGGATATCGCCGCCGCGCATCCGATGGCTTATCACGTTGTTGTAGTGATTATTCTTTACTTGATCTACCTCGTATTGCGACGGCCTTTTAACCGGTTTGGCAGCGCTATTGGGCATCTGTATAAGCAAGTCATCAACAACCCGGCGATTTCGGTTGTGCGGCAAAAGGTGCGCTACGCCCGCAATTACGGCGAAAACGAGAATGTTCAGCAATACACATTGCTGGAATCGTTGCTGGCACCCACCAACACTGCACAAGGTGGATTTCATGAACGGATTTCACATCATTTTGTCGCGAAATCACGCATCAACGGCTTCGTCGAAACAGGCCGTGTGTTTCGCCCCGATATCATCCATTGCCATGAAATCGGTCCCCTTCCGGCAGCCATCGCGTTGAAAAAGGAGTTGGGGTGCAAGGTAATCTACGAGGCACATGAGATATATGACGATCTGGCCAATGCATCTTTGCGCATGTCGGCGGCCCATCAGGCAATTCACAAAGAATGTTTGCCTCATGTCGATGGTTTCGTAACCGTTAACGAGGCCATTGCAGATTATTACGCCCGCACATATCCGGCGCTGCCCAGTCCCGTCGTGATGCCGAATTCCGTGTATCCGAAATCCGTCACCTATGACGGGCGGTTGCACGAAGCCGCCAAGCTGCCCCCAGAGGCAAAGATCATCCTGTATCAGGGCGGGTTTTCACCCCACCGCGGTCTGCCAATCCTGCTCGAAGCGGCCTTCAGCCTGCCTGAAGACTGGTATGTGGTCTTCATGGGGCGCGGCCCGCTGGAAGACCAGCTTCGGGATGCGGCAATCGCATTTCAGGCAGAAACCCTTACCAGACTGCGCAATGGGCTGACGCTTGAGGCTTTGGCAGGTAACGATGATTTTGAAAGGCTCACAGCCCTGGCGCAGGTGTCTGTTGGCGAGAATGGCACGCCCGTCATGCGGGAAGTTCCGCTTGAGGAATTCGCCCTGTCCCGGGCGTTGGGAGCCATGACAGAAGAAGATACCATCAAGGAAACAATCGGGAAAACAGTTGCCGAATTGCGCGACGCTGAGTATCAGATTTCCGCCGAGCGGAAAATACGCCGCGTTATCGACGGCGTACGTTTTTCCCGCAAGTTCGAGAAGGCGCGCTTTGTGCCCATGGCGCCCCATTCTGAATTGGTGGAATGGACTTCGGGCGGAACGATCGGCATCATCCCCTATGAAAATATCGGCCTTAATCACTGGCATTGTTCGCCCAACAAGATCTGGGAATATCCCAATGCCGGGGTTCCGATTCTGGCTTCGCGTTTGAATTATCTGACCCAGACGATCCAGAAATGGAATATCGGTTGGACCCTTGCATCCGATCCAACAGTTGCCGAAATCGTTGCGGCCGTTCGGGCGATCACAGATGAGGAGCTAGAAGAGAAGCGTGCAGCTTGCAAACGTTTTATTGAATCTGACAATTATACACTTCACGAAAAACGCTTGCTTACCCTTGTAGACGAGGTTGCTGCATGACCTTCAGACGCGCAGATGATGTTATATGAGGAGAACTGTTCGTGACTAATCAGACCCGCTATGCCCTGATCGGCGCCGCCGGTTATATTGCGCCGCGCCATCTGAAAGCCATCCGCGAGACCGGCGGCACGCTGGTATCGGCCTATGATATCAATGACAGCGTGGGGATCATGGACAGCCATTTCCCCGATGCGGCCTTCCATACCGAATTCGAGCAGTTTGAAAGCCATATCCACGGCCTGCGCCAGATGCGTGCGGGGGTGGATTATGTCGCGATTTGCAGCCCGAACTACCTGCACAAGGCCCATTCGGCCTTTGCCTTGCGCGCGGGGACCGATGCGATCTGCGAAAAACCGCTGGTTCTGCATGCTGCCGATCTGGATACGCTGGCTGAAATCGAGGCCGAGACCGGCAAGCGGGTCTATTCGATCCTGCAATTGCGCCTGCACCCGGCCATCATCGCGCTGCGCGAAAAGATCCGGGCGGCCCCCGCAGGCAAGGTTTTCGATGTCGATCTGAGTTATATCACCTCGCGCGGGGCGTGGTATCATGCCAGCTGGAAGGGGTTTGAGCACAAGTCAGGCGGGATCGCCACAAATATCGGCGTGCATTTCTATGACATGCTGCATTTCCTGTTTGGGGCGAATACGGAAAATCTGGTCCATCATCGCAGCACTGACACGGCCGCCGGATATCTGGAATTCGAACGTGCGCGGGTGCGTTGGATGCTGTCGATCAATCGCGCCAATCTGCCGCCGCAGACACCTGCAGGGCAGACCACCTATCGTTCCATCACTGTTGATGGCGAAGAGATCGAGTTCTCTGGCGGGTTCACTGATCTGCACACGCTCAGCTATCGGCATGTTCTGGAGGGCAATGGCTTTGGCCTGTCGGATGTCCGCCCGGCCATCGGGATGGTCGAGCATATCCGCCACGTGCCCCTGCAACCGGACCAGGGTGCGGCGCATCCCGCACTGGCCGGACTGGTCGCAGCATGAGTGTGCATGGTGACGTCGCGCCGGGGGCTTTCGTGCATGAAAGCGCCTGGATCGATGCGGGCGCGCGTGTCGGCACAGGCAGCCGGATCTGGCATTTTGTCCATATCCTGCCGGGCACGGTGATCGGAGAAAACTGCATTCTGGGTCAGAATGTCATGGCCGGGCCGGAAGTGACCATCGGCGATGGCTGCAAAATCCAGAACAATGTGGCCCTCTATCGTGGGGTGACACTGGAAGATCATGTATTCTGCGGCCCGTCCTGTGTCTTCACTAATGTTCTGACCCCTCGCGCCCATGTCGAGCGCAAGGAGGAATTTGCCCTTACTCTGGTACGCAAGGGCGCGACTATCGGGGCCAATGCCACCATTGTCTGCGGCAACACGCTTGGCGCTTATTGCATGGTCGCTGCCGGTGCCGTGGTTACGAAAGACGTGCCCGATTTTGCGCTGATGGCAGGCATACCCGCCCGCCGCATTGGCTGGGTCAGCCACGCCGGCGAGCGGTTGGGCGATGATCTGACATGCCCGCGCACGGGCGCGCGTTACCGTCTGGACGGCGAAACCCTGATTCCCGAGGAGAATGCAGCGTGATGCAGTTCATTGATCTTGCCGCGCAGCAGGCCCGCATCAAGGACCGGATCGACGCCCGCATCCAGGCGGTGCTGGCGCATGGCGGCTATATCATGGGTCCGGAAGTCGCCGCGTTCGAGGATGCGCTGGCCGAATTCTGCGGGGCGCGTCATGTGATCACCTGCGCCAACGGAACCGATGCACTGGAACTGGCGATGGTGGTGCTGGGGGTGGGGCCGGGGGATGCCGTTTTCTGTCCCTCCTTCACCTTTGCCGCCACGGCCGAAGTGGTGCCCGCGACCGGTGCTGTCCCGGTGATGTGCGACATCGACCCCGTTACCTTTAACCTGTGTCCTGAAAGCCTTGCGCGGGCTGTGGCCCATGCCCGCGATCTGGGCCTGCGCCCGGCAGTCGTCAACGCTGTGGACCTGTTCGGCCTGCCGGCCGGTTACGATGCCATTAAGGCGATCTGCGCCGCGCATGGGATGAAGCTGGTCGCAGACAGCGCGCAGGGTTTCGGGTCAAACTATAAGGGCCGGGCCAGTGGTACGATTGGCGATATCGCCACCACCTCGTTTTTTCCGGCCAAGCCATTGGGCTGCTATGGTGATGGCGGCGCGATTTTCACCGATGATGACGAAACCGCCGGGATCCTGCGCTCGCTCAGGGTTCATGGCAAGGGGTCGGACAAATATGACAATGTCCGCATTGGCCGGAATTCCCGTCTAGACACGATTCAGGCCGCAATCCTGCTGGAAAAGCTGGCGATCTTTGGCGATGAACTGGAACGCCGGCAGGCCGTGGCCGCGCGCTACACGACTGCGCTGTCGGGGCTGATTGACACGCCGGTCGTGCCCGAAGGGCTGCGTTCGGCCTGGGCGCAATACACGCTGCGCACCCGCCCCGGCCAGGACCGTGCCGCGCTGATGGACGCCCTGAAACGCGCCGGAGTGCCGAGCGTTGTCTATTACCCCCGCCCGCTGCATATGCAGAGCGCCTATGCCGGTTTCCCGCACGACCCTGCCGGTCTGCCCGCATCTGAATCCGCCGCCGCGCAGGTCTTCAGCCTGCCGATGCATCCCTATCTGGGTGCCGAAGAACAGGACCGGGTTATTGTTGCGGTGCAACAGGCCCTTGCAGATCAGCACAACCTGACACCCACAGTATCCGGATAAATTCATGCCTTTCAGAATCCTGACCGTCGTTGGTGCCCGCCCGCAATTCGTCAAATGCGCCGCCCTGCGCAAGGTGATCGATGCCTCGGATCAGGTGGATGAAATTCTGGTCCATACCGGTCAGCATTATGATTTCGCCATGTCTCAGGTCTTCTTCGACCAGCTGGGCATCCGCGCGCCCGAACATGCGCTGGGGATCAACGGCAAAAGCCACGGTGCCATGACGGGCGAGATGCTGGCCGCGATTGAATCGCTGATCCTGTCGGAACGCCCCGATGCCGTGCTGGTCTATGGCGACACCAATTCAACACTGGCGGGAGCCTTAGCGGCGGCCAAGCTGCATGTGCCCGTGATCCATGTCGAGGCGGGCCTGCGGTCCTTCAACAAACGCATGCCCGAAGAAATCAACCGGATCATGACCGACCATGTCAGCGATCTCTTGTTCTGCTCCACCTCTGAGAGTGTGACCAATCTGGCGAATGAGGGCATCCGCAAGGGCGTGCATCATGTGGGCGATATCATGTATGACGTGACCCGCGCGGTGCTGGGGCTGGTCCGACCCGACCGCGCGCGCGAAACCTATGGCCAGCCGGGCAAGAAGCTGGCCATGAGCACCATCCACCGCGCCGAGAACACTGCCGATCCTGCGCGCCTGCAACAGGTGGTGGAGTATGTGCGCGGGTTTGCGGGCAGTCATGCCATTGTCCTGCCCCTGCACCCCGGCACCCGCGCGCGCATGAGTGCGGCAGAAATTGACCTGAGCGGGCTTACCGTCATCGACCCGCTGCCCTATCTGGAAACCCAGGAATTGCTGGCGGCCTGTGACCTGATCCTGACGGATTCCGGCGGCATGCAGAAAGAGGCCTATTTCCACGGCGTCGATTGCATTACCCTGCGCGATGAAACCGAATGGGTTGAAACGATCGCTTGCGGCTGGAACCGGTTATGGACAGTGGAGGATTATAAACCACGTCAGCCCATTGCAGAGTATGGGGACGGGGATAGTGCGGAGCGGATACTGGGGATTATTGAAAAGCTCCGCACATGACCGTCCCAGCGTATCGTATGAGGATTAGATAGATGAACTACGGTATTGTCATTTGCTTAAAAAGTGGTGCTTTCGCCAAGGAAAGAACCGATTTTATTGCGCGATTGTGTTCGCAGGCATCTCCATTATATCAGTATGAGCGTGACGCAACCTTTGGTCTCTCTGAAAATGGCTCGATATTTTACTATTTTTCGACAAACGAAAATGAGGTCCATGCGCTTATTCAAACATCCAATACTCCCGCCCAGGGTAAGGTATTAAACTTTTATTATGGTGATGTGGCTCCTGGCCATGACGAAGTTATTGCGCCAAGCGTTGATTTTCATAGGAGAGTAAACGCGATGAATGGGCGGTTTTCTGTTCTTTCACTTAGCATTGATGACAACATACTTTCCGCAGCGACAACCATAACGCGAATGGAGCCAGTATACAAATTTGAGAACTCGGATCTGATTGTCGTCAGCACATGGGCATATTCAATCAACGAAGTTATCAGTGCATTGGGTCTTAACCCGCATTCCCCAAGTAAATCTATGATTTTGCTGTCCTAACCATGGTATTTCTTATATAAATCATGGTGTTGATGGATGCAGGGGGCGAGTTTTATGGATCACCCAGAGGGTGCGGGCTTGCAGCGAGCAGATCGGGTGGATTTCGACCCTCGCGTGCGACTGGAATTTCGCGGCACTCAGCTCAGCTCCGACGGTGGCCTTCTGGTGATGCGCGAGCTGGATGACGCGCTCGGGCTGTCTGGCCTCGCGTCTGCGGCGCTGTGCGACAACCGCACCGGCAAGAACACCGTCCATCGGCTCGACGGGCTGTTCCGGCAGTCAGTGTTCGGGCGGCTGGCCGGATACGAGGACGTCAACGATGCCGACCGTCTCGCGCTCGATCCCGTGATGCGTCAGGTTGTTGGTGGTCGGGCTGTCGATGCGCAAGCGGCCTCGGCCTCACAGATGGGGCGGTTCGAGACCGAGACGCTGGCCTTGCCCGAGAACCGGGCGGCACTGGCCGACCTGAACGGCCAGTGGATCGACCGGTTTCATGACCGCAACGGGCTGAAGTTCATCGTGCTGGACATGGACAGCTCGGTCAGCCCCACCCACGGCGATCAGGAAGGTTCCGCCTGGAACGGGCATTTCGACTGCACCTGCTATCATCCGAACTTTCTGTTCAACCAGTTCGGGATGCTGGAACGCTGCGCCCTACGCAATGGCAACGTCCATAGTGCTGATGGCTGGCGGGACGTCCTCGACCCCGTCATCGCCCGATATGCCAAGCGCGACATCATGCGCTTATTCCGCGCCGATGCCGCCTATGCGAACCCCGCGATCTATGCGCGGCTGGAAGAAGTAGGCTATTTCTACGCCATCCGACTACCCGCCAACAGCGTCCTGCGCGAGAAGATCGCGCATCGGCTGAACCGGCCCGTAGGGCGGCCTTCGCTGACCAAGGTGAAGCGGTTCTTTGAGGATTTCCACTATCAGGCCGCGTCCTGGGACAAGGAGCGCCGCGTGATTGCCAAGATCGAATGGCACCCAGGCGAGCTGTTCCCGCGTGTTGGCTTCATCGTCACCAACTTGCCGATGGAACCGGATTGGGTGGTTCGGTTCTACAACCAGCGCGGCACGGCCGAGCAGCATATCAAGGAGGGCAAATACGCCTTCCACTGGACGCGGCTGTCATGCCGGAAGTTCCGCGACAACGAGGTGCGGCTGCAATTGCACGCGCTGGCTTACAATCTGGCAACCTTCCTGCGCTGCATCGAGCTGCCCGAGGCCATGGCCGACTGGTCATTGACCAGCCTGCAACTGAAGCTGATCAAGATCGGGGCGCGTGTCGTCCGCCACGCCCGCGCCATCACCTTCCAACTGGCCGAGGTCGCGGTGACTGGCCCAATGGTGCGCGCCATCCTTGCCGCCATCCGCCGATTGCGAGCGCCACCGCTATGCGCATGACCGCGATCCGGACCCAAACTGAACGAAAGCGGCAGGACAGGTCCGTCCACCGCGCTGAAAAACGTCGCCGCCGAGCCGGGATGCTGCGGGCTCCTGGCCCGATCCGCCCAACTCCAGGCGTTTGCGCGACCGCAGACGCCGCTCGGGACGAAAAACGCTTGATCAACTGGCGCAATCAGGCGATCTTGACGTCAGACGGCAGGCCACTTGGGAAATGTCGGCTTAATGCTTCGGAAACTCCAGACATATACTCATTCATGAATGCTGGATTTTTTGGAAACGATGAAACTTTTTATCCGAGGGTAACTGCTATCCCTCCTTATGCAACTTTGCATGTATCAGGTGGTCGCTCTCAAGAGAAATGCGAATTCTCAGAGCTTTTGAGCGGGAAGCTGGGTGGCGATGATAAAGATTACGATTCCAGCAAGTACTTTGATTCGATCACAGACCGATTCATAAGCGGTTTCAGCGCTCTGAAAGGGGCTTCCAGTGTTGAAATTCAACTTAGCGGTGGGAAGGATAGCAGGCTCGTTTTGGCAGGTATGACAGCTTCAGGAATGAACGTGGTTGCGAAAACGACGGACGGTGGCTCTCATAATTTTACAGATGTGTACTGTGCCAAATTGGTAGCCGACGCGCTGAAGGTCGAACATATTATTACAAAGACTGCACAGCGCTCTGTTGAGGCTACTATCTCTCCAGACGATTTTTATACTCGAACCGTTGACACACTTAAGGCAACCGATTTTGGTTTGATTTCTTTCGGAAATCTAGGGTTTAATCGTAGTTTTCGAGATGTCCGTGTGTTCAATGGGTTGGGTGGTGAATTGCTTCGAGGAGGTTACTCAAAGGGCCTTACTAAGCAGAAAGTAAAATATAACTCTCACTCTCTTCTGATATCAAAGTGGGGCCGTTTTTCAACGTTTTTTAAAAAAGAATCCTCTGAGAGGTACGGGAATTATATAACTGACTGGTTGGAAGAGAACGAACTTTCCGAAAACATGCCGCTGGCCGCTGATGCTGCATATCTTTATTGTAGGATGGGGCGGTGGGCGGCGGCTCTAGCCCGCAGTGGTTCGATGGCGCGAATACCTACTTATCCTTTGTTGGATAACTCATTTATGGAGGCGGTTTACTCTGCTCCGGTCGAATATAGAAGCAATGACCGTCTATTGTACGAGGTTCTCAGAAGGGTTAATCGGGATCTTGTGGATATCCCCCTTGCCAATGATTATTGGGCGTTCTGGGATTCAGAGCAGATCGAAAAATTCAAGCTGAAATGGCCTGATGCTTTCAGATCGAGAGGTGATCAGCGGTCAGGGGCCAACCTTGATTGGCGGGCCAACTGGGTCGATGTTATCGGAGAGCACCTTTTCGACTTTATCCTATCAAGCCCCAGCTCGGTGGTTTTCGATTTTGTAGATCGTGATCGGTTGGAGTCCCTCAGGGCAACTGGGGTAAATTATGGTCATCGCTTCCTACTTTTCGGAATATATTCTGCTGTCATTGCGTCATCAAATGAATTTCAGCGAGGTGTTTATTCGAACGTACGATTCAGTCTAGATGATCTCAGAACGACAAGGACGTAAAGTTTAGTGATCAGTTTACCGCAAGATGAATCATTGAATACCCGCGCCAGTTCGGGGCACTCGCTACTAGCGTTGCTTCCAGTTGCTCGTAAGGAAATGTACTTGAACTACTACAACCTCTGCTTCGACGCGCAGGGTTGTCCGATGAAGCAGCTTGGGACAAGACAAGTTTTTCACCCGATCCTCGCAGCCTATCTGATTTTCGACCTCGTCCGTGCGTATGAGGGCTGTGGCAACCCTGAGGCGCTTCGGGCCGCCGAGGCGGTGGCGCTGCAAACGCTGAAACGGGGCACGGAATTTCAGGACGCTCTGGTTTTTTATTATTCCGAGGAAGATGGCCTGTCTTCCGTCCCCGGCAGGTTCTATTCTGCGCTAACCCAGTCGTGGTTTGTTCGGGCCTTCTGCCGTCTGAGCCGCCATAACCCCGCTCATGCCCAGATTGTCCGGCTTCTGTTTCGGAGCCTGATGATTCCGAAATCCGAGGGTGGTGTGCTGGTCAGGAAATCCTTTGGCTGGATTGTCGAGGAATATCCTCATGAGCCGACATTCTATACGCTCAATGGCTGGTTGACCGTCGTAAGATGGATCATCGAAAGCGTTGACGACCTGAAGCGATGCGATGTGGCGGTGGGTGAATTTCTGGATCGGAACATCGACGCCGCCGCCACTATGCTGCCCCTCTATGATGCGGAATTCTGTCTGAACAGCCGTTATCAGTTGACTGGCTTCACGCGATTGCAGGTAATCGTGGATCGCGAGGCCGGTTTTCAGGCCGAGTCCTTCGCCATCGAGATTCCCGACGAGGGGTATTTTCCTGGGAGCCTGGAACCCCAGGACTCGCGCTGGAAGAACTATTTGGAGCGCGCCGAGGGGCGGCTGCATCAATTCAATGTTGTCATGTCACTTATTTCGGCACCACAGCCCAATTTACTGCATCTTTCCTTCACCTGCACAGCCCCCTGCACGCTGAGATTGCGGGTAGCACAGGGGAACTATCGTCCAGACAGCACCGGTATGCCAACCGAGCGCTGGAACGACTTCGCCCGGATTGCCACATCCACGCCCGGAGCGAACACGATCCACTGCCAGATCCCGTTCGATGCGCAAAACATGTTTGCCTATCCGACGAACTTCAAGAAGAAGATTGGCGACAGATTTTTCAACGGCTATCATTTCGTACACATCATCGATTGCGCCGAGATTTTTCGGTTCAGCGGGCGGACGATCTTTCGTGATTACGCGCTGCGCTTCCTTGGTTATCAGGAGCGATGGTCGGAGCTTGGATTTTCCGACGTCTATGCCTTGACGCCGCATCTCGACTATCCCGTTGGTTTCTCTCAGTTTGTTACTGCTATGCTTAATGAAAAGGAATGACGATGAAAGCTTGGTCTCTGCGCACAAGGCTTGCCCGCACTTTGGGTTTCGACATTCCACGCCTGAATGCCCGCCTCACCTCCGCAGGGCAGGAATCTGCGCGGATGGCCGCGCGGATCGAGGCACTCGAACTTGAAAATGCGCGCCTGCGGGCTGCGCCCGCGCCGGTGTCGGCCCCGCTATCCCCGGCTGTTCCCACGGCCACCCGTCTGCGCGATCTGCTGAGTGCGCTGCTCGACACCTATGAGAGCACGCGCGGGATCAGTTGTGATGCGTATTGCGACACCCCGCAATGGCACGCCATGGCCGAAGCGCAATATCTGGAAGCTGTGGTCATCGCGCATCAGGCGGGCCTGTTGTCAGACGCACAGGCTCGCCTGCGCGCGAAGGCCAGCGTCGCGCGGCTGCAATCGGGTGCCCTGCACCGCGAAACAGGCGTATCCGCGCAATGGGGGCTGGGGTTCCGCTGGCAGGATTTCCCGTCTGATGAGCCTTTTCTGGTCACCACGGCGCTGGTCACACGCGCGCTGGCGGCAGCGGATGGTCTCATCCCGTGTGCCGGACTGGTGCAGGAAGGGTTTCGGGGTCTTGCCCGCCTGCCTCGTCGAGAGGTTGTAATCAATGACAAGGCAGTCGCGTTGCCCGTCTATGCTCCCGCTCTACCTGAAGTGGTGGAAAATACGATCGCACTTTGGGCGCAGGTAGTTCTCGATAACCCCGAGTTGTCCGAATCAGGATCAGCGACGCTGCGTGAAGCTGAGCAGGCGCTGGAGTGGCTTAATGGGAGCTTCATGCCCGGTCTGGGCTGGACTTATTCCAAGACGCGGCCAGTCTTCGACTTGATGCATCAGGTATATATTCTAGAGGGGCTGCTCTGCTGCCGCAGCATAAACGACCCAGAACAACTAGCCATCGAGACCTTTGCTTCTTTTCGCTCCGGAGTAGGATATATCGATAGTATGACGCTGAGTGATCGCGCCAAAGCAATAGAGTCAGTAGGGCGGTCAGGCAAGAATTATATCGTATTCCGGGGAGATCGGGTGCTAACTGCCCGAGCTGATCCTGCAAGGGTATGGTCGCTCGGCGGAATGCTGGGCAGCTTCGGGTTGTTCGCTGTCGAAGGAAAGCAGCCTGATTACTGGCTCAGTCAGATCCGACGTTTTCCGGTGCAGATGCTTCCTGAACATTTCGGCGCAGACTTCCGTCAGGAGATGCATCTTGCTCGAGGCGCAGCACTGGCACTTAAGGCCTTGCGCCGGAAGGCCAGCGATACCGGCCTATCAGTCGAGTGAAGGTCGGCGGAGTAACATTGGCTCCATACGGGACGAGCCTATCGCGTGGACGAATTGCGATGATCGTGTGGAATACATTCGACTCCGATGCGCGTGTTCAAAAGGAAATCGCAACTCTGAACAAGGCCGGTTACACGGTTCATGTCTTTTGCCGCCGTGCCGACCCGGACGGACCTGCAAGAGAGCAGCGCGGGCCCGAACTGATTGTCGAGCGGTTTCCTCGCAAAGCTGGACGTGACACCCTGGGGGCTGCTGGATTTGTTGCTACCCCTCAGCGCCGTAGCGGGGTGAGACAGCTGCTTCATATGGCACGGCAGCTACTGATACAGCAGCAAATGGTCCGTGCAATGGTGGCGATGCGTCCTAGCGTGATACATGCCCATGACCTAAACACGCTGATCCCGGCGCTGCAGGCCGCGCGTCTTGCTCGGGTACCATTGATCTATGATGCGCATGAGTTCAATATGGACCGTATTGATCAGAACAACTGGCTGCGCCCAGTATTTCGACAGATCGAGGGGTTTGCGCTTACACGCGCGGCGAGAGTGATTGTGCCGTCACCAGGGATCGCCAAGGCGCTAGCGCGGTTCTATAGTGTTAGGAGGCCAACAGTGTTAGCTAACTGGCCAGTTCTGGATACGGGTTTAAGCCCTGCGATACCAGATCTGCGCGCTCGATTAGGAATAGAACCCAGCAGGCCAGTGGCGTTATATCAGGGCGGCCTACAACCACATCGCGGTCTTGAGCTTCTTGTTGCGGCGATGCCCGAAGTGCCCGATCTAGACCTTGTGCTGATGGGTGATGGGCGGTTGCGCGAAGCGCTCAAAAAACAGATTGCGGAGTTGGGACTGTTGGGACGGGTCCATCTGGTGCCACCCGAGCCGCTGGAGCGACTCTTGCCGACTTCCATGACTGCCGACTTTGGGGTTCATCCACTCGAGGCAGGGTGCCTGAATCATGCCCATGCTAGCCCCAACAAGCTGTTCGAATATTTGCATGCGAGACTACCGGTGGTGGTAAGCAACCTGCCGGGAATGTGTCATGCCTTGAGGCAAGCGCCGGGGGGGAATCCGGGCTTGATGTTCGCATCTGGTGACCGAGAAGAGTTGACGCGAGTTTTGCGCAGAATGACCGCTGACCCAGCGCTACGCGCTGTGCTGTCTAGTCGCGCTCGCGCCGCGAGTGAAGCTTATTGCTGGCAAGCACAAGAACATTCACTCTCTGACGTATATGAAGAGTTGTTGGAGAAAATGTGAAGCTCGAGATCTGCCTCACCCGCTCGTCGATCCTCCATGCAATCGGGGTGGGAGCTTGGAAGCTCGATAAAAAACTATGGAACTTGCTATAAAAAATATAGCGGATGCTACTGCGTAAGCTTCAAGAATAATAGAAGAAAAGAGATGGCTTGCTATTACAACAACCGCTATACGAGCCACTGCTCCAAATACTGATATATAAAGCATCTCTTTTTGATACCCTATCAAGGACATCACCATCGAAACAGGGGAGCTGATTAACTGGGCCAGCATCCAAGGAGCTATCCACGCCGCGATTTGACCCGCGCGTTGCCATTCGGTCCCAAAAATAAAAGTAAATACCATTGGGCCAAATAAGATCACCAATATCATTGGTAACAATCCGGTGAAAAACAAACGGCGCATCATCATTGCAGTAAACTTATGAAGTGTTGCATTGGTTTGCTCCGCGGCAGCACGTGATGCGTAAACCTGAGCGAAAGAGGCCCCCATTAAAGTCATAGGTATAGCTACTACTTGCATAGACAAATAAAGTTGTCCGGCTTCTGCACCAGAGTGTGCTGCGAAAATAAGTATTGGGATCTGTACGCTTATGACATTAGTAAACGCCTCGGGCGTAGAGAATATCATGAAACGACGATACTTAACGAGAGTTTCTCTGATGCGCTTACGGTTAATCTTGGCAAATTTTCTTTGGTCATTCTTCCAAGTCTGTATAGAGAGCAAAAAACCACCAGCGCTCAATGTTAAGAGATTTCCAATAAGCAACCCAAGCGGTGCGATCCCAAACCATCCTAACCCTAGCATGCTACCAGCTCCAGTAGCCGACTGGCTAATCCGCGTGCGGGCGATCAGGCCAAACCGATGCATGCGCGTTGCCCAATACTGAAGCGCCGTGTAACCTGCACCCAAAAAAATGCCCAGCGAGATCAACCAGAAATAGGGTTCAATTCCTGGTGTACCAATTGATAATGCCAGCGCTTCTGGCGAGATCATCGACAATACAAATATCAATATAGAGCTGATCGCGGCTGCGATTAGAGAAATGGCCAACAAATTAGTTGCATCGTCATCATTCTCTGCTAATGGGATTGCAACATCCATGCGCAGGCAAGAAACGACAGAGATCGAACTTATTAGCGCAATAAACACAGCGAGAAGCTTGAAGTCATCCGGCTCGTATAACCGTGTGAGGAACGGTAGGGCCACCAGGAGGATTAATCTTCCACCCAGTGTTCCAGTTAAGAGTTGGATTGCATCACGGAAAATACCCCTGCTAGATGATTTGCGTGTCATTTACAATTGAGCCTGTTATGATTTTAGTGAGATTTTCCGTTTCCCCGCTGCACAGAGCTTTTTGGCGACTTATTTTGATCATGAAGCAAACATTTAGTTCCAATAAAGTTCCTGTGCCTCGCCTCTGTAGCTACGCCTCGACGCAACAGATTTGCTGAGCAGCTTGCAGACTAAGGGCTATTTCTCCACTTTCACATTGTAATGCATTGGTCACTCCATTGTGGTCCATCGATTCAAGGCGCTGACGCAGTAAGAGTCGTTCTTTGTCAAAATACAATATCATTGCACTGATATGACCAACCCTCGCCCGCATCTTTGGGCCATGGTGGGTCTTTGAGGATCCATACAGGAGGGCGGTCACATCATCAATGCCTATCATACCGCACTGCATCGCAGGAGAATGGCTTTTGGACATGACTGCGTCATTGAGTGGGTTGCGCTTGTTGACGTGATGGATTCTGGATGGTGGCGTCATCATTTTGGAGCCTCCGGTCATGCAGATTTTCCTCGACGCCTTTGGCAATATTCCCGACCCGCGGGCCAGCAATGCCCGTCATGACCTTGGCGAGTTGCTTGTGATTGCGTTTGTTTCAGTGCTCTGCGGCTCCAGTTCCTGCGCGGAGATGGCAGAGTTCGGGCGTGCAAAAGAGAACGTTTTCAGAGACTTCCTGAAGCTCAAGCACGCCATACCCTCGCATGACACGTTTTCAGATGTGTTCGCGATGATCGACCCCAAGGCGCTGGATGCGACCTTCGGCAAGGTGTTGGCCGAGGTCGCGGCACTGTTGCAAGACGGTGATGTGATCGCCATCGACGGCAAGGCATTGCGCGGCGCCGGGGGCAAAACCGAGAATGCGAAAACGCGGATGATGGTCTCAGCCTGCGCCTCACGCCTGCGCCTGACGCTGGCCACGGTGCCCGCTGATCGGGGCGCGGAGTTGGAGGCCGCGATCGAAGCCCTCGGACTGATCGCGCTGAAGGGCAAGGTGGTGACGGGCGATGCGCTCCATTGCAACCGCCGCACCGTGGCCGCAATCAACGCCCAAGGTGGCGATTGGTGCCTGGCGCTCAAGGGTAATCAGGAGTCACTCTTGTCGGATGCGCGGGGCTGCTTTTCTGAGCCGCCCGAAGGTCACCCAGAAGCTATCACGGATGAGATGAACCATGGTCGCCGGGAGATCCGAAAGGCTGTCGTAGTATCAGCCAAGTCATTGGCAGAACATCATGAATTCCCTGGCCTCAAGGGCTTCGGTCGCATCGAGGCTACCCGCGAAGTAGACGGCAAGGTGACCTCAGAGACGCGCTTCTTCGCCCTGTCCTGGCTGCCCACGCCCGAGGTTTTGCTAGCCACGGTCCGCGCCCACTGGGCCATCGAGAACGCCCTACATTGGCAACTCGACGTGTCGTTTCGCGAGGATGACGCGCGTAACCGCAAGGACAATGGGCCAGCCAACATCGCCGTGCTCCGACGCCGCGCCCTTGACGTTGTCCGCCGCGATACATCCAAAACGTCGCTGTCCCTCAAACTCAAACGAGCAGGCTGGGATGAAGCCTTCCTGCGCAAACTCCTCACAAATATCTCAACGGCTTAGGCCAAAAGCGATTGCCCTGCACTGCATCGGGGTGCGGATGTTGATCAACCCCTGAATCTGGCGAGGTCCGTAATAGTCAAATAAAGGATTTTCATCGTATTTTTTTCCTTTTCATATCCTCTAATAAATTCTCATGACGCTCAATAGCATTTTCGATTTTATCAAAAAATTCTAATTCGCCGTTATGTAGCACGAGGCCACTATCACAAAAGTTTCGCATTTCTGACATAGAGTGGCTGATCATAATAGCATCCGCATTATTCATACGGGCCCTGAATAGAGATTTACTTTTCTCTTTGAAGCTTGCATCTCCCGCGCCAGTGACCTCATCGATCAAATAGGTATCAAAAGGGATTCCCATCGCCACGCCGAATGAAAGACGCGATTTCATCCCTGAAGAGTAAGTCCGCAACGGCATATAAAAATGCTTCCCTATATCTGCAAAATCTTCAACAAAACTGGCCAAAGAGTCGCTATCAATCCCGTATATTCTTGCCAAGAAGCGTGTATTTTGCAGTCCCGTCATCTCGGGGTGAAAGCTGCTCGCTGCACCAATTGGCCATGATATCATGCCTTTGCGAATAACACGTCCTGTCGTAGGTTGCATCGTCCCAGCAATAATCTGAAGTAAAGTCGACTTGCCCGCACCATTACGTCCAAGCAGCCCGAGAGACCGTCCAGGCGGAAGGCTCAATGAGAGCCCCTTAAATACCGTGTGGTCGCCAGTATGTGTAAAAAAAACCTTGCTGAGATTCTCAAGTTGGATCATATTTTCAGTTTCTTGTTTAACCCCGATCACGTAGGCTATAGTAGACTAGCGCACCCACTGACCAGAACATTAGAGCAAAGAATGCGGTTAGTCCGACAATGAGAGCCTTCTTCGGATACTCGGCTGTTTCTGCAATAGTCGGTGCAATGAACGTGGCTAGATAAACCTGCTTTCTCTCCGCATTCGTGCGTGCTTGGCTGAGAGCGGTTAGAGCCGCGCGATAATTCTCTTCGGCAAACTGTACATCGAGCCGAAGCCTTTCATACTGCCCCAGTAGGGTTGGAAAATCGGTATTGTCCACAGTCACATCAGATTCGGTGCTGCTTCGACGCTCGATCGCAATACGCTCGTTTATCGTAGAAATACGCAGGTCAAGTTGTCTTACCCGCGGATCGTTCATACTGGCGGATTGTATCAGAAGATCATAATCGACCAATGCCTGAGCCAACTGCTGCTGTAAGCTCGCAACGACACCCATGCGGCCTTGGATATCAGCTTGTGGATCCAAAATTTGTGTGCGCGCCTGAAAAGCGATGAGCGCTTCACGGGCCAAACGCAAACTCTGCGCCGCTTCTTCTAAGTCGCCTTGTGCGTTGGCCATACTATCGCGCCGGGCTGTAGCATTCAACATATTGACCATATTCTCACTCTGGAAAATAATTTCTCGCGAAATATTATACGCCATGTCTGGACTTCGAGCGCGGACTTCGACCATGATTACGCCCGAAGATTTGTCGTAGGTTATGCGCACCATACGTCGCCAAAATCTGAGTAAGGTTTCTATCGTGGCTTCCGGATGAACAGAGAATATTGGGTCGAGGGGCCAAGTTTGAGAGTAATGGGAAAGGATGTCTAGTTCACTCTGAACGCCCGAGACCAAACTCTGGCTCTGGATGAACTCAAACAATAAGTCGGAATTTCCCGCTGTTTGCGCTCCCAAAATCTGGCTTAGCCCACCTAGCATGGCGCTCGCTGAGGCACCCTCTTCCTGACGTACGACAAAACCAGAATTTGACGCATATTGCGGCTGGGCAAATACTGTTAGATATGCGATGGCCGCTAACGTCGGTAGTACAACCAGAAGACCGAGACTCGACGCAAGTTTAAGGTGGCGCGGCTTCTTTTGTGCTTTTTTCGCTGTGCGGCTAGCTAAGTCTGGTCCTGATTCCGGGAGTGACTGGGCCTTCTGCGCTTGGGTTAGTGTGTTCACGGGGATATGTCCGGGCTAAATTGTCGGTTGATGCTCTGCTCCATCGTTGACATATTGTGGCTAGAGAAGCCAGCGGAGAGAGTGCGCATGTCTACCGTCGAACGATCTACGACCCGCTCGCCTCGACATACCGAGTCTTATATGGTTTCGGCCATCCGTTGTATCGCAGCTTTGGTGCTCAGAGAGATGGGCACACGTTATGGTCGTCAGCCCGGTGGTTATGTTTGGGCATTGGTCCAACCCTTGGGCATGATCATCTTGCTTAGCTTCGCTTTCTCCCTTCTGGCGAGGTCACCGGCTCTTGGAACTAGTTTTTTGCTGTTCAAAGCGACGGGTATGCTAATACTGCAGTTGTTCAACAACGTAGGTGGAAGCGTAGGTCAATCGATGTCGTACTCAAAATCACTTTTGTTTTACCCCCGAGTTACGTGGCTTGATGCAGTTGTTGCACGGTTTTTGTTAAATGGTCTTGTGACATTAGTGGTTACATTTATTATTTTGACTGGTATCATAATTTACGATGATGTTCGTACCGTGCTGGACTGGTCCAAAATTTTTCTTGGACTTTTCTTAACTTTAGTGTTTGGATTGGGTGTGGGAAGTTTAAATTGCTTTTTATTCATGCGTTTTCCGGTTTGGCAAAACATATGGGCCATACTGACAGCTCCTCTTTTCATTATATCCGGTGTGATATTTTTGTATGAAGACTTGCCAACTCTTGCTCAACAAATCTTGTGGTGGAATCCCCTGATTCATATCACCGGAGTTATGCGTGATGGTTTTTATCCAACATACTCACCGAGGTATATTTCAATATTGTATGTATTAGCGTGCGCACTCATCCCTATGGTGGTTGGATTGATGTTGATGCGTCAATTTCATCGCGACCTCCTTAATCGTTAGTATGGAACAGATACCCATATTTTCCGTTATAATCCCCTTTTATAATGCGGAAACCACACTTGCGGAAACGCTGGCCTCGCTCGGAAGGTGCAGAGAAATTCACGCTTACCTTTAATCTGCGTTAGAGATTTGTGAGCAATGCGGGTACAGTGTTCTTCAGCCCCGAAATATCCGGCGCAAAAGATGAGTGGAAAGACAATATGCTGCCTCATGGCGGGGCATCTGCAGATGTTCGCGGTAGATCTCCCAAGTCCCCTTGGCAGAGCGCCAAGCGTTTGAAGACAGTGAGTATTCTTGCCGGTGATAAATCGCTAGCGGCCGGTCGACACCCACCGCAGGCCCCCGTTCGAGAAGATCGAGCCAAAGCGCGTAATCATGCGACAATGCGAAATCAGGCATCGGCATCTTGCCCAATACTGCGCTGTCATAAATGGCGGTCAAACAGCCAATAACATTGCCATGAAGCAACTGATCTCGCGTCACCTGCTGTGGCACCTTGATGCGGCGGCGCTGGCTGCCAATGACGCGCCAAAACCCACTATAACCAAAGCTTGCGCCAGTTTTGTGCAAATGTGCTAACTGCGCTTCTAGCTTTTCGGGCAGCCACTCATCATCCGCATCGATAAAGGCGATATATCGCCCGCGAGCATGCTCCAATCCTAAGTTCCGTGCAGCGGCTGCACCCATGTTTCGCTGCGAAGAATATACCGCGATGCGTGCATCTTTCACTGACTCTGCCTGGGCCAATCCAGCAGTGCCATCCGCTGATCCATCATCAACAATCAAAAGCTCCCAGTCGGGAAAGCTTTGGTCGCGGACAGAGCGAATGGCGCGCCCCAAAAATGCCTCTGCATTGTAAGCCGGCAGCAGAACCGAAACCTGGGGGAGCGGGTCGCAAGGTTGATTGGAACGGCAAAGCGTCATTGAGATGGTTCTAGTTGTCTGAACAGATGTGTGGCGTTCATTAGGGCCTTGTTGCACGGACCTACGATGGTTTGAGTTTGCCCTTACCCGCTCATTTGGTCAAGCGACGACTTCGAACTTGGCACGGCCAAGTTCGGTCATCTTGTTCAGAATGTGGGTGCCGATCTTGGCTTCTGTTTTCTGGTTGGGAAAGCTGCGCGCTTTCAGTTTGGGGCCGATGACCATCTTCCAGCGACCCATTTGTGTTTCACCGCGGCTGCGCTGATTGTATCCGCTGCTCACCTGCCAGGCCATACGCCCGCCTGTGCGTATTGCGGCAATGCGCTGGTCGCGCAGCGTTGGATTGCCCACAGCCTCGGCGCTGAGAACTGCAGTCTTGGGAGGCGGAATAGTGATCTCGACATCAACCCCAAACAGCTTCACGAGCAAGTCGCTGGTCGGGTCGCCGTCATAGGCGCCGTCGGCGATGAAGCGTGTCACGTCCCCGTCAATCTGATCCAGAAGCTCTGGCAAGGCGGTCGGATCACCCACATCATCGGTGGTCAGTTCAGAGCAGGCAATTTCGCCGGTGACAAGGTCCAGCCCAAGATGCAGCTTGCGCCAGGATTTGCGTTTGGCCTTTGTTTTGTGCTTGTTTTCCAGCCACTCGCCTTCGCCAAATATCTTCAGGCCCGTGCTATCTACGACAAGATGAATCGGGCCATCCGTCGACGCGCGCGCTTTCATCGGCAAGATCAAACCGGCCCCGCGACGTGACAGGGTCGAGTAGTCGGGCACCAGCAAATCCAGCCCCATGAGCTTCACAAGGCTGCCTACAAACCCTTCGGTCTGGCGCAGCGGCTGGTTGTAAACGATGCCAAGTGTCAGGCAGGTCACAATAGACAGGTCAGAATAAACTGGCTGGCCACCCCGTGTCTTGCGGCGCTCTGCACGCCATGCAGCTTCAACCTCGGGGCTTAGCCAAATTGTTACATCGCCCCGCCGACGCAGGCTTTCGTTATAGCCAGCCCAGTTCGTAATGCGGTACCGCTTCTTCTCGAACTTGTGCCGGCGGCCGTCATTGAATTTATGCGGCATCAACGCTATCCAATCGATCAGGGAAACGGCCTCCTAACAGAAACCGTAGGATCCATGCAACAACGCCTCTGGCGCCCTTCTCCTTCAGGCGCCTTTGTGCAGCTGATCGGCGTTATGCACCAGCTGTGGGCGGGGGCGGAACACACTGGCCACAGCACTGAGCCCTTCGCGCAGCGGTGAATCCATCAGATGCGCATAGCGCTGGGTTGTCTGCATCTGGCTATGGCCCAGCAGCTTGCCGATCATCTCGAGCGAGGCCCCGCCGCTGACCAGAAGCGACGCAAACGTGTGGCGCAGATCATGCACGCGCACGCCGGGGAGATCAGCCTCTTTCTGGATCGCCAGCCAGAAACGGCGGATTTCGCGGACGGGCTTGCCGGGCACGTCGCCGGGAAAGAGCCATGGATTGCCACGCGGCACGACCAACTGGCGCTGGCGCACGATCGCGGCGACTTCTGACGATATCGGGATCCGGTGAACCTTGCGCTGTTTGGTGGCCGCTGCGGGCTTGGACCAGGTCCCGAGTTCCAGATTGAACTGCTCAAACCGCGCATTCTGCACCTCGCCCACGCGCGCGCCGGTCAGCATGCAGAGCCGGATGATCCCGGCCGCGCGCTGGTCCTCGGCGGTATCCAGCGCCTGTGCCAGTCGGCCGATCTCCTCATGGGTCAGGAACCGCTCGCGCGCGGTCTCGATCCGGCGGCGAAAGCCACTCGCTGGATTATCCTCGCGCCATCCCCATTCCACAGCGAGGCCAAACATCTTGCGCAGAACTTCGCCCACGCGATTGGCGCGCACTGGCGTGGGCTTTGGCCCCTGCAGCTTGCGCGCGCGGTTGTTGGGCTTGGTCTTGGACGGGCGCGCGCGCCCTGCGGCAACCTTGTTCAGCAGTTTATCCACATCGGATTTGGTGATGTCACGCACGAGACGGTTGCCCCAGTCCGGTGCCACCATCTTGTGCATGATCGTATGCTGATCTGCAGCATTGCGCGGGGCCAGATGGGGGGTGTGCTCTTCCAGATAGCGCGTGATCATGTCTGATACGCGCGGGGCTTCGCGCGCCGACTGACGTTCGGCCAGCGGGTCGGTCCCCTCATCGATGCTGCGCCGCATTTCCTTGGCGCGCTCGCGCGCGGCCACCGTCGTCCATTCCGGCCAACGCCCGATCACCATGCGCCGCTGGCGACCGGAAGTCCGGTAATCGAGTGTGAAAGCACGATTGCCGGACGGATAGACCGAGAGCGAGAACCCGCGCACATCGGTGTCGAAGATCTGGTAGACGCGCACAGCGCGCTCGGCCTCGCGCACGGATTTCTCATTCAGTTTCAGCCTCTTGATCATGCAATACTCCCCTGCAGCTCGTCCGACATGAGGCGTGGATTCGCGCCCATATCAAGCAAAGCATGGCCAGGGGACCGGAATGCAGGCAGTGACCGGAATTGGGGTGGGGAGGGGCGTTCCGGTGGGGTCGACGTGAAGGGCAGGAAGCATTGGTTCGCTGCGTCTTGGACGAACGGTCGAGATACATAGAAGGCGCATGCTTCGGCTGGCGTAAACGCCATTGGCGCATATCAATGGCATCAGAGATAGTGTGCGCGTCGCCTCCCAATTGGTGTAATTTCAGTGCTTATACGTCGAAACCAAAAGCGAAATTTTTCCAAATTCAGAAGAGCTTCGGTAAATGCGGGTTCAACGGCCACGCCACCTTGCAAGGTGGCGGTCCGGATGTTTTTAATTGTGTTGGTTTCATATCGATCAAAATTGAAGATTCGGGATACTGGGGTACCAATGCAGCTTGAACGCGCGCGCATCAAAAATTTTCGGTCGCTTCGAGATATCGAAGTCAGCTTTGGCGCGCATACCGCGCTTATCGGCGGCAACGGCGCGGGCAAGTCTTCGATACTGAAAGCGATTGAGAAATTCTACTCAACATCCAAAAGCTGCGATGCCGACGACTTCTTCGGGCGCGATCAAGGGCAGCCGATCGAGATAGAACTTACCTTTCATCAGCTAAGCGATCAGGAAGCTGCGTCGTTTGAGGGGCGTGTTCGCGAAGGCAAGCTGGTCGTAACCCGTGTTTTCGATGATAGCGCCTCAAGCGGTCGATATCATGGTGTAGTTCCCCAGATCCCTGACTTCGTCGCAATCCGATCCGAATCCGCAGCGAGGGCGAAACGCGAGGCCTACAACGCCCTGCGCGAAGGCAATCCGCTCTACGCAGGCCTGCCCACCGCTGGTAACGCCGCCGCGGTTGAAGAGGCACTGTTGGCTTGGGAGGCAGACCATCCGGAGCAATTAGTCCTGTTGCCTGACGATGGGCAGTTCTTCGGTTTCCAGAACAACAGCCGTGGCAAGCTCCAGAGGCACACGAGTTTCATGTTCATTCCAGCCGTTCGCGAAGCGTCGGCCGATGCCGCCGATGGCAAGACGAGCGTTATTGGCAAGCTGCTAGAGTTGCTTGTACGTAGCCAAATCTTGCAACGGCCTGACGTCCAAGCCTTCAAAGCGCAGATGACGGATGCCTATCAGACGTTGGTATCGGCTGAAAACATGCCTGAGCTTGGTACATTGGCGGGTGCGCTCACCGCCGATCTGCGAGGTCTGTACCAAGATGCGGAGGTCACCCTGAACTGGCGGGATGTCGGGGAGATGCCAATCCCGTTGCCGATGGCAGACGTCTTTCTAAAGGACGACGGTTTCGGTGGTCCGGTCGACAGGCAGGGTCACGGTCTGCAACGCGCCTTCATCTTCACGCTGCTCCAACATCTGGCGCGCACGACTGCCCCGGAAGTTGACGATGAAGGTGCTGGGAATGCGGGTGGCGACGCTCTAGGTGATAATGCTGTCGCCGCACAAGCGCCAACACTGATACTCGCCATCGAAGAGCCTGAGCTCTATCAGCATCCGACCAAGCAGCGGCATTTCGCAGAGGTGCTTCGCGGTCTAAGCAGCGGCACACTTCCAGGCGCCCGAGGGCATACCCAGATCATCTTTGGCTCGCACTCGCCGATGTTTATTTCGATGGGCAAAGCTGATGAGATCCGGCTCACCCGCCGCTCTGCCTGCGATGATAGCGAGTTCAAGCAGTGTAGCTTACAGGCCCTTGACCTCGGCATTGTGGCGCAGGAGCTCGAACGCGGCTGGGACAAACCTGCTGGCTCGTACAACGCGCAAACCTTGATGCCGCGGCTCCATATTCTTGGGGCCGAACTAGCTGAAGGTTTCTTCGCGAATGGAGTCATCCTAGTCGAGGGCCGCAGCGACAAGGCTGCGCTCACGGCGACCGCACGGATGCTCGGCGTCAACTTTGAGGCCGCAGGGATTGCCATCCTGTCGGCCGAGGGCAAGTCAAACCTCGACCGTCCGTTTGTCATTTTCCGCGAGCTGGGCATTCCGACTTTCCTGCTCTGGGATTGCGATCACCATCTCCCTGCGGCCAAGCGCAAGCCCGCAACCGACCTTGCCTTGAGTAAGCTCGCAAAGCCAGACCACGAATTCGATGCCGCCCCGACCGATGACCATGTCAGCGATTGCTATGCGCATTTCGGCGATTCGCTGGAACACCGCCTCAAGCAAGATATCACCCCGGAACTTCACGCCGAGTGCCTTGCTGCTGCCTGCGATCCATTCGGTGTGGAGCCGAACAATGACACCCAGAAGATCCCCGAGGTCGTTTATCAAACCTTGCAGCGCGCACAGGAGCAAGGGCGCGAGAGTGATATGTTGAAGAACGTCGTTCGCGCAATGTGGCGATTTTTCCACGATGAGGACCTGCCTGATCCGCCACAGGCGCAACCGCCGGTCCTAGTCGCATGAATGTCGACGACGGGATGGGCGAGGTTGTGCCAGCCCGAAATCGCCGCGCGCACGGCCCTTGGAGCGACCTCGCGCTGCATACGATTGGTTGGCGGGCATTCCAAGATCTCTGCTCGCAAGTCTGCGAGGTGGTGCTCAGTCGTCCGGTCGAGATTTTCCGGGAAGCTCAGGATGGCGGCCAGGACGCGGTATTTCTGATACCGTCGGGATCGGATGCGCCCGCCATTGGCACAATTCAGTGCAAGCACACCTCAGAGGCGGGCAAGGCGCTGAAGGCGGGCGAACTATCGGGCGAGATCGAAAACGTCAAGGAACTGGTCAAGGCTGGTCTGGCTGACACTTACGTCTTCATGACTAATATGAGCATCGATGCGCCTGTAGCCGTCAAGATGCGCGCACGCTTGCGCGAGCTCGGGGTGCGTAAGCCGCATATCCTAGGCAGCCAGTATATCGTCAGGGTCATTAGGAGCAGCGCTCGTCTGCGCGCGCTGGTGCCACAGGTCTACGGTCTTGGCGATTTGACTTCGATCGTAGACGAGCGGCTCAGTGAACAAAGTCGGGCGCTCCTCGATAGTTGGATCCCGAAGCTGCGGACTTATGTACCCACCAAGGCCCATCGCGACGCCGTGAACGCCATTTCGGATCATGGAGTTGTGCTCCTGCTCGGCAATCCATCGAGCGGGAAATCGGCGATCGGCGCGATCATTTCCACAATAGCATCCGAGAATCCGGACAGCACCGTTCTCGCTCTCACAAGTCCGCGGGATTTCGAAGCGGGCTGGAATCCAAACGATCCCGGCCGATTTTTCTGGATCGACGACGCATTCGGTTCGAATGTGCTTCGCGACGATTATGTCCAAGACTGGGCCTCAGCGTTTACGAAATTGCGTGCGGCGATCAGGCACGGCAATCGCTTTTTGCTGACATCGCGCAAGCACATCTATGAGGGTGCGCGGCGGCAACTTGGCCAGCGCAATCTCACGCAATTCACAGACGGAAGCTCCGTGGTGGACGTGGGCGATCTGACTTTTGATGAAAAAGCCCAGATCCTTTATAACCACATCAATTTCGGTGAACAGAGTCAGAGCTGGCGATCTATCGTAAAACCGCACCTTGCCGCCGTTGCCGCAGTCGAGAATTTTCTTCCCGGCATTGCTGAACGGCTTGGGGACCCGAACTTCACCAAAGGGCTCACGCCGCGCAAGCCATCGCTCGTCCGCTTCATGGAAGAGCCGACCGAGCACCTTATCGACACCGTCAACGCCTTGGACGAGCAGCTGAAGGCGGCGCTTATTCTGGTTTATGTCCATCAGGCCGGTTTTGATCCTGGCAACCATGATCCGCTGGCTGCGAAGGCAGTCGCAGAACTTACCGGTTATTCGGTCACCAAGATTCAGGATTGCTTCATGGAGCTAGAGGGGTCGTTCCTTAAGCTCTCCGGACCCAGATGGACCTTCGCACACCCGACCATATCGGACGCCCTGACTGAGGTCATGCGGCAGAAGCCGCACATGATGGCCGCGTTGATCCGCGGGGCGCCTATCGACACCATTCTCGGAAGCTTCACGTGCGAAGGATCTCCAATCATACGAGACGCGCTGGTCATACCATCTGCACTGGACGACGCTTTGGTCGCCCGCCTCGGTCGTACCCCAGACGAACGCCATCGAAATCGAATGTTGTTCCATTTTCTATACTATCGCGCGAGCGAGGTGGTTTTCTCCAAAGTTGTTCAGCAGTATCCGGACTTGTTGGAGCGATCGTCTTGGCGGAGCGATCCCGTTGTTGACGACCCGAAGCTTGTAACCTACGGTCGAGCAAATCGCCTGGGACTGTTGCCCGACTATCTGCGCGAGGAAGCAGCAGAAAGGCTTGTGTCGGCGGCGCAAGATGAGCTTGATGCTTCTTTCTTCGACGAAGAGGACATGTTGGGCCTATTGTCGCCGTTACGTTTGGTCAGCATGGGTATGGGCTTGCGGACCACGGTCTTACCATCCCTAGAAAATCGGATAGACGAGATTGTGGAAAATGCCGATCTCGACGATGAACCCGATAGCCATTTCGTCAAATTGCTCGACCTTCTGGATCGTGTGGAGGCGATTGGCGTAGATGCCGACGCCGCCGCTTTAATCGAAGAAGTACGTGATCAGGTCGGACGCTCGGTTGAGGAGATCGAAGAGCGCAAGCGCGATGAGGAGGACGAAAACAATACCGACTGGACCCATATCGTGACGCAAAAAAAGGAAGAAGCACCCGTGCCGCCTGCGGCGATGCGATCGACATTCGACGACATCGACACATAGAAACGATCGGACTTAAGTGTGGGGCGAGCCAATGCTATCTGCGTGACTAGCCGCAGGCTTCTTCCGGAGATATGAACCTGCTAAAGCACAATCCAATCGGGCAGACCAAGTCAGCTGGGTTTCTTTTCGGCATCGACCAAGTTGCAGTGCGCCACCGCAAGTGCGGCTCGTGTGCGATACAGCGACCAATCACACCTAGCTCTTCGAATCGACTCATGGTCGAATGCCGCGCCGCACACCAACAGCTCGTGAAGCTGCACTGCAGCGCTCGACTATGAAGCCAATGGCAGGTTTGGGCAGGGTGCGCCAAGTTAGGGTGGCTCTGGGCCGACAGGAGGAGGCGGGCGATGCCTCCATTACTGGCCTGATCTGCGATCGTTGTTCAGGGATCTACGAGTGCCTTGACTCAACGCCACCTCAACCCGCGTACGCGGTTTTGGCGCGATTTGTTCAGACGAACACCGCTGAAATCCGCCCTTGGCCACCGAACGACAGCAATCAAGTTTCGTGATTTCAAAGGCTTGAAATTTAAGCTACTGAATTGATTCAATTAGTGAAAATCTGGCTGGGAAGGCTCATAACCTGAAGGTCACAGGTTCAAATCCTGTCCCCGCAACCAGATTATCTCGATATTACAAATGCTTAGCCTGATGTATATTTATACCACAGGCCATTTCGCGTTTTACATCAACGCCACATCAACACCATAACAGAAAAACCGCAGTCGCGTGCATTCGCCCGCACTGGCGTGCACGCGGCGGCATTAACGCGTAATCGAACCCAATAAAATGTCCGTTGACGCCTCCTTTGCGATTTACCTTATTCGATAAGGGCGGGCCGCGATGCTGCCCTGTAAAGTCGAAATTACCGGTAAAGATAAATTTCCTTGAGCGCAGCCCAGTTCGCCGCTATCTTTACCGAAAAGGGTAAGGTTGCGAAGATGGTCGATAATGCCGAGAAGAAGCTGCTGGCGGATGCCGGCCATCGGATCCGCGAGACCCGGGTCGCGCAGGGTTTGAGCCTGGAACAGCTGGCCCGGCTGACTGGAATCAGCGCGCCTGCCTTGTCCGTGATAGAAAACGGAAAACGCGATCCGCGGCTGACGACGCTCAACCGGATCGCTGATGCGCTACGTGTGCCCCTCGCGGCTTTGATCGCGGACAGCTCTTGCGCCGTCGAGCGCAGTGCTCCGTCGCCATCAGAGGGCTATGATCTTGGAGACTACCAGTGACGGTGTCCGTGCCCATCTGGTTTGATGGCCTCGCGGTGGGGCAGGTCGACGTTGCTGCCGATGGGTCTCTCTCTTTGCGGTATGAAGAGCTGTGGCTGCAGACGGCCGGGGCGTTCCCCCTGTCTGTCACCATGCCGCTGCGCGCCGATCCCTATCCCTCCGATGTCATCTCTCCCTGGCTCGCGAACCTCTTGCCAGAGGAAGAGCAACTTCAGGTTCTGACCCGGTCACTCGGCCTCGACCAGGCGGACGTTCTGGCTGTGCTCGCAGAGATCGGGGGTGACACCGCCGGCGCTCTGTCCTTCGGCGCGGCTGCGGATCGTGCGCATTGGGCCTATGCGCCACTCACGACCTTCTATGACACGGCCGATCCGCATCAGGCGCTCGAGCGGCACTTTGAGGATCTTGGTCGCAGGCCGTTTCTGGTTGGCGAGGAGGGCGTGCGCCAGTCGCTCGCGGGTGGCCAGATGAAGACGGCGCTGGCCGTGCTGGGCCCGGACGGAGCGCCTGTTCTTCGTCTGCCACAAGATGACGACGTTCTTGCCATCCCTCTCAATGGCGCCCCCTCCACCTTGATCGTGAAGCCCGACAATTCCAACCTTCCCGGCATCACCGAAAACGAGGTCTGGTGTCTGCGTATGGCGCAGGCGATCGGTATGGATGCTGCACAAGTGACGATCCTCCAGTCGTCAAAACGGACAGCGATCGGTGTGCTGCGCTATGATCGCAGGATCGGGCGCAGCGGCCAGCTTTTGCGTCTGCACCAGGAAGACTTCGCGCAGGCCAATGGCCTGCCTCCGGGGCGGAAGTATGAGCGCGGCACGCTGCGGGGGCTCGACCTCAAAACCCTGCTGGAAACCGGTCGCCATGTCAGCGCAACCGATGCACTTGCGCTGCTCGATCAGGTCATCTTCAACATCCTCGTCGCCAACACCGACGCGCATGCGAAGAACTATTCCCTGATCCTGCCGGTGGGCGGTGGCCCGCGTCTCGCGCCGCTTTATGATGTCTCGACGGTGCTGTCCTGGCCCCATGTCGTAAAGACCTACGCTCAATCCATCGACGGCAAGAAGCGACGCCCGGATACGATTTCTGGGCGGCACTGGGAAGCCCTCGCGCGGGAGGTTGGATATCGTCCAACCGATGTGAAGCACCGTGTCCAGCAGATCGTCGATGCACTGGTGGCGAACAGGGCGAAGATCACAAACGAGGTGGCAGCCCTGCCCGGCGCGAGTGAAGGCTATGTCGTGCAGACCGCGGAAGCTGTCGAGGGGAATGCCCTGCGCATGGCGGGGAGGCTTTGATGCGTACGCCGCGCGCCTCACGAGGCCCCCCCACCGGTGCTCGCGCGATCGGTGGAGCGCGGCCTTGAGGGTGCGCGATCCCTGATCGGATCAGCCACGCTTGACCCAATGCGCTGCGACGGATCAAATGGACTTATAATTTGAATAACATCACCGGTAGCACCCTGTCAGAGATCGTCCAACAGCCCGACCCGTTCTTGAAGACCTGTGTGTCTGTTGACATCGAGGTCGATCCCAAGACAGCGCGTGTGTTCGACCTGGCCGCTGTCCACTTCTTGAAGGCTGAGCCAATTCGCGGCCAGAAGGGCGGCGTGGAATCCGCGCTGGATAGGCTGGAGGCCGCTCTGGGAGATGCACGGCATCTGATCGGCCACAACATTCTGCGCCATGACCTGCCGCATCTGGCCTCTCTGCGTCCGCGGCTGGCGAAGCTGGCGAAGGCGCCCATTGACACGCTCTGGCTCAATCCGCTCGCTTTTCCGCGCAACCCTTACCACCATCTGGTCAAGCACTACCACGACGGGCGGTTGCTGTCGGGCCATGTCAACGACCCCGAAGCGGATGCGCGTCTTGTCTTTGATGTGCTGAGCAACCAGCTGGGCGCCTTTCGTGCCCTGAATGCGCAGTCACCCGATGCCGTTGCCGCCTATCACTTCCTCACATCGCGTGGGGAAAATGACACCGGCTTCGGCGCGCTGTTTCGGTATGTGCGCGGGGCTGATGTGCCATCCTCCGAGCAGGCGCGGCAAGCGATCAGGCGGCTGCTTGACGGGCAGACCTGTGCCCCGGCGCTCGAAGCAGTTCTGGATGAAATAGCGTCCACCACCATGGGTTGGCCACTCGCCTTTGCGCTGTCATGGATATCTGTTGCAGGCGGCGATTCTGTCATGCCGCCCTGGGTGCGGATGCAGTTTCCGGGTGCCGCGCGCATGGTGAAGCGCCTGCGTGACACGGGCTGCGATGCGCCGGACTGCGCCTGGTGCCGCGAGAAGGGCGACCCGGTCAAAGCGTTGTCGCGGTGGTTCGGCTTTGACGCCTTTCGCCCTGTGCCGGTGGATGCTGACGGGCGCCCCTTGCAGGAACGCATCGTCGACGAGGGGATGCGCGGCAAGAGTATACTTGGCATCCTGCCCACCGGGACGGGGAAATCCGTCTGCTACCAGATCCCGGCGCTGGCCAAGTTTGATCGGACCGGTGCGCTGAGCGTCGTCATCTCGCCGCTTGTCGCCCTGATGGCCGACCAGGTGGCGGGCATGGAGCGCTCGGGTATTTCATCTGCCGTCACGGTGAACGGGATGCTCTCATTGCCCGAGAGGCAGGACGCACTGGAAAAGGTGCGCATGGGCGAGGCGGCGATGCTGCTGATCTCACCCGAGCAGTTGCGCAGCGTCGGTGTGCGATCCGTGCTCTCGCAGCGCGAGATCGGCCTCTGGGTGCTGGACGAGGCGCATTGCGTCTCGAAATGGGGGCATGATTTCAGGCCCGACTATCGCTACATCGCGCGGTTCATCAAGGAAACCGCAGGCGATGCGGCCCCCGCCCCCGTGATCTGTCTGACCGCGACTGCGAAGCCCGAGGTCGTGCGCGATATCCGTGACCATTTCCAGCAGCGGCTCGGGATGGAGCTGTTGTTGCTAGACGGGGGTGCATCTCGGACAAATCTGAGATTCGAGGTGCGTGAAACGGGGAAGCGCACCAAGCTGGCTGACATTCTTGAGGTCATCGAACAGCGCTTGCCGCCAGAGGGCGTCTCTGGCGCCGTGGTCTATTGCGCGACACGCAAGGCGACCGAGGATGTGGCGCAGTTCCTGCAAGGGCAGGGCCTTTCGGCGGAACGCTACCATGCCGGGCTGACGCCCGACGAGAAGAAGACCATTCAGGAAAGGTTCCGGATCGGTGAGTTACGGGTGATCGCGGCGACCAATGCGTTCGGGATGGGGATCGACAAGCCGGATATCCGGCTGGTCGTGCATGGCGACATTCCCGGCTCGCTCGAGAACTACCTGCAGGAGGCAGGCCGCGCCGGTCGCGACCGGGACCATGCAAATTGCGTTCTTCTGTTTGCGGCCGATGATGTTGAACGACAGTTCCAGCTTTCTGCGCGCTCGCGCCTCGCCCGGCACGAGATCGGTGCCATCCTGAAGGCTGTGCGGCGCATGGATGCGAGGTCGCGCAGCACAGGCACTGTGGTTGCGACCGCAGGTGAAATCGTGCGCAACGAGCAGGATCGCGAGTTTCAGCGTGAAAGCGCCACGGATGATACGCGGGTCAAGACAGCGCTGTCCTGGCTGGAAGAAGCGAAACTGCTGACCCGAGAGGAAAACCGCGTGCAGGTTTTCCCGTCCTCACTGCGGGTGCGCAGCATCGATGAGGCCAAGGTTCTGCTGGACAAGGCGCAGATCACGGGCATGCGGCGCACACAGTTGATGGACATAGTCCGCCACTTGATCAACGCGCCGCCCGATGAGGGTATCTCCACGGACGAGTTGACCGGGATCAGCGGGCTGACCGGTGGACAGCTGACCAAGGCGCTGGCCGATCTTGAATCGCTGGGGATTGCGCGCAACGACACTGCTGTGACTGTGTTTGTGCATAATTCCGTGCAGGACAGTTCGGTCAATCGGTTAGGGGTGGCCACACGGCTTGAAAGTGACCTGATCGCGCTCATGCGGGAGGAGGCACCTGACGCCGACGATCACGCGACCACACCGTTGAACTTACAACTGGCCAGCCAGAAACTGCGCGACGGCGGGCATAGCCATGTACGCCCCGATATCGTTGAGAAGCTTTTGCGCGGCATGGCACGCGATGGCCGGGATCTTGATGGTGGAAAGGGCAATCTGCGCCTGCGCAAACCGTCGCGGCATACGCTCTCGGTGGCGTTGCAACGGTCATGGCGGGTGATCGAACAGTCAGCTGCCCTGCGCCAGCAAGCAGGGGAAGCGTTGGTCGGGCATCTTCTGGGGCGTTTGGAGAAAGGTCAGCGCGGCAAGGATTTGCAGGTCGAAACCACGCTGGGCGACCTGCTCGCAAGCCTGTCCGGCGATGCGTTTCTGCGCGGACAGGTCAAGGAAATGACGCGGCTGATGGATCGCGCGCTCATGTGGCTCCACGAACAAGATGTCGTAACGCTGGGCAAGGGTTTGACCGTGTTTCGGCCTGCAATGACAGTGCAGCTTGCACCCGGTAAGGCGCGGTTTGTAGACGAAGATTTCGCGCCCCTGCTCGAGCATTACGAGGAACAGACTGTCCAGACCCATGTCATGGCCGCTTATGCTGAAACAGGGCTGAATTCCATGCCCGATGCGATGCGCCTGTCAGAGGATTACTTCACTCTCGATCAACAGGCCTTCATGGGCCGCTGGATGAAAGGCAGAAGCACAGAGGTCAAGCGCCAGACAACCGGCAAGTCATGGGCCGCCGTTGTCGAGGCATTGGGCAACCCGGTTCAACAGAAGATCGTGGCCGACAAACGAGATAGCACCAATGTGCTAGTCCTGGCCGGGCCGGGGTCGGGCAAGACGCGGGTGCTGGTGCATCGCATCGCCTATCTGATTCGGGTCCGGCGTGAGGATCCGCGCAGCATACTTGTGCTCAGCTATAACCGTCACGCCGCAGTCGAAATCCGGGCGCGGCTCAGGCATCTCGTGGGCGACGAGGCTTACGGCGTGACGGTGTCCACCTGCCATGCGCTGGCTATGCGGCTTGTGGGCGCGAGCTTCGCGGGTACGCGTGCTGAGAGCGATGATTTCAAGAACGTCGTTGCAGAAGCCGTGCGCCAGTTGAACGGCGAGGGTCTGAGCAAGACCGAGGCCGAAGCCCAGCGCGAGACGCTGATTCAGGGCTATCGGTGGATCCTTGTGGATGAGTATCAGGATGTTGGGCCCCAGGAGTATGCGCTGATAGCAGCAGTAGCCGGGCGGACGATTGAGGATGAAGACCTTCGGCTGAGCCTTTTTGCTGTCGGGGACGACGATCAGAACATCTATGCCTTTTCCGGGGCGTCGATCCGCTACATTCGTCAGTTTGAACAGGATTACCGGGCGAAGCCGGAATACCTGGTCGAGAACTACCGGTCGACCCGGCATATCATCGAAGCGTCGAATATCGTGATCTCCAGGGCCGCAGGCCGGATGAAGCTGGGCCATGATATCACGATCGACCGCAAGCGCCGTCGTGACCCGGGAGGTGGCGTGATGGCACAACCCGATCCGGTCGGGCAGGGGCGTGTTCAACTGCTGCATTGCCCGCCGGGTGACCGGGCGCAGGCTGTAGCAGCGATCGGCGAGTTGCAGCGTCTGGCCGCGCTGGAAGAGGGGTGGAACTGGTCGCGCACGGCGATCATCGCGCGCAACTGGCGGCAGCTGGTCCCGGGGCGCGCCTATGCCGAGGCGCAGGGCATCCCGGTCGAAATGGCCAATGAAAACACGCCGAGTCTCTGGCGCATGCGAGAAATGCGCCTGTTCATCGAGGCGATTTGTCGTGACCGGACCCGCCTGCTGAACGTGACCGATCTGTTGGAGATTGCGAATACACTGCCGCGCAACCGTTGGTCTGATCTGGTGGCCGAGGGCATTGCCGCGCTCGCGCAGGAGATCGGAGTGGGCGCGGCATCGGTTCCCGGCCTGATCGAATGGTTTGGCGAATGGGCGCGCGATGCGCGAGGCGAACAGCGCGGGCTGCTTTTGATGACGGCACACCGCGCCAAGGGTCTCGAATTCGATGATGTGGTGATCCTGAACGGCGGATGGGACCACCCATCAGATAACGAGGATGTCGACGCGCCCCGACGGCTTTTTTATGTTGCGATGACCCGCGCCCGCCGTAGCCTTGCTGTGATGACGCAAGGCGGGCATGCCTTTGTTCCTGCCAATGGGGTCAACATCCTGCGGCGCGAAGCAGCGGTTCTGGACCTGCGCGATCTGCCGCCGGAACGGCACTATATCCTGCCCGAGCTTGGACAGGTGTTCATTGATTGGGCCGGGCGATTGCCTGCGCGCGACCGCAGTGTCCAAGCGATCGAGCAAGTGCAGGTCGGTGCCCCTGTGACCATCTCGCAAATGCACGGGCGCTGGTTTGTGACGGACAGACAGGGGCGGCGATTGTCTGCAATGCGGGGTGATTGGGCTGTGCCATCAGGACGACGGATCGTTTCTGCTCGGGTCGGAGCAATAGTGACGCGCCACGCGCATGAGAGTGGCGAGGAACATCGCACAAAGCTCAACCGAGAACTTTGGGAAGTCGTTTTACCCGAGATTGTACTGGAGTAAACAACATTGCCTCAAAGGTATTCTTTGCCTCGGAATTTGTTTTGATGCGAGCTATGCTGATTTCATGAATTTCGCGTTCTACGACCTTGAAACAACCGGCATCTCACCCGCTGTCGCGTTGCCGTTAAATCGGCTCTGCCTCACTTTGTGTGGCGCAACTATCCTGAAACTGGAAAATTCAGGAGGGATAGTCGTGAGTTCGAAGAAGCACTGGTCGCCCGGGAGCGATGTTGCCGTTCAAAGCGTTGAGCGAAGTGAATCCGGCGGGTGGATTGTATCTGGCGTCTTGGCACCCAACGGCATTTGCCCAGACTGTGGATTGCATTCACGACGACGTCACGGCTGGCGGCGTCGGCGACTGCAGGATTATCCCGCCCATGGAGATGGGGTTACGGTTGATCTCGCGGTTTGCCGTTGGCGATGTTTGGCGTCCGCTTGCCCGGAGTCATTTCTACCAAAGAATCTCACGGACCAACCTTCACTATTTTAGGGCCTTAGGCCATGGCACAGCCGGACAGCGCCAGGATAGCCGCTACGGGTCATATTTTCACTGACATCATTGGGTCCTTTTTAGATGTATTCTGCGGGCGACAAAGTCAGTGATGCTGACGTACTTAATACTGATTACAGACTGTTCAGATGTAGAGCAGGGAAACGTCCCGATTTACTCAACCCTCTGTGCCGCTTGCTCGATTTTCTCAACGAAAGCGTCCGCGCGAATAAGCCCCGCAACTATGTCATTGCGAAAGACAAAAGCCGGCGTCCCGTTGATCCCCAAGGCAACACCAAGCTGACGGTTTGCACGCAGTTCTGCCGATATATCGGGATTCTGGCCGTGCTCTTTCAACGCCCCAAAGTCGAAACCAAGCTCGTCGATTACGCTTTCAACCAAATCCTCATCTAGCCGTTCGGGATGCAACATCAGAGCTCTGTGATAGCTGACATAGGCTTCATCGCCTTCACTCTGCCTCAATGCCATACCGACCCTTGCAGCCAGTTCAGACGCAGCACCAAGAATGGGAAACTCTTTGAGAACCACGGTAATGTCATCACGGCCATCCAGAGCGCGATCTACCTCACCGAGAGCCTGCTTGCAGAAACCACAAGCGTAATCAAAAAATTCGACCGCAACATAATCACCATTGGGAGACCCAATGCGTGGCGCTTGGCTATTGAACAGTTCAGAGGCGTACTGCTCGATCATCGCCTGCTTAGCCGCTTCCGCCTCTTGTTCTTCCAACTCCTGGATCCTCGCAAAAACCTCCAGAAACACATTCGGGTTATCCAGAAGATAGGCTCTGACCGCCGCTCCAAACTCTTCGGAGTAAGGCTTAGGCTCGGCCTGCGCCGCAGGTCCTACCAATGCGACACAAGCCGCAAAGCAAAAGAATTTTCCGTATTTCATGAACCGCCACCAAAAGTAAGAATTGAAGCGATAAATTCGCTTACGATGCCCTCCACACCTAGCACAAGCAAATTCGATGGGCTACAAAAAGAGAACAAAAAAAGGGCAGGCCATGGCAAATTCCGCAAAAAATCGTTCGACGCAATTCGTTCGCGGCGGACAGACGACCCAGCATTGGGTCAGAATGGCCACGCAGGTTCTGCGCTCGTCGTTGTTCGTGACCCTGGCAGTCTTTATCGTCATTTACGCGGCACTCGTATACCGGAATTACGAAATCAAGCACGTGCGCGAAACCGCCGCTACATGGGTGGCAGACTTTAACATTAAGCTCGGCCGAGGTGACAAGATTGTCAGCTACCTCGACCACAAAAACCATCGCCAGGTTCGCACATCCTCGGAGATCGCAGAAGACCCGCGTCTAAGCGCGCTATCACAACGCTACAACGATAACGCTGTCCGCTTTGCGGTCATAGCAGGTGTGCTGGCCCTGCTTGGGTTCGCAGTCTCCCTGTTTGTATTCATCTTCGTCGGGAACTCCCTGGCACAGAAGGAACATGTTCGAGGTACTCGGCTCATAGACCGCGACGACCTTGTGAAATGGTCGAAGCACAAGTGGAAAACCTATTTCAAGAATTTTGGCCGTGATGCCAAAACAGGGCCCCAATACACAATCGGCGGCATCCCCTTTCCCCCGAACGCAGTCGAAGCACAGACGGGTATTTTCGGGACGGTGGGCGTCGGCAAAACCAACGCCATGAAAGAACTGCTAAAGACGATCCGAGCCAACAATGGACGCGCCATCATCTACGACCGCATGGGCTCGTTGGTGCGCGACTTCTATGATCCCGAAACTGACATCATCATCAACCCTTTTGATGAGCGATCCAAAATCTGGTCGCCCTTTTTCGAGGCCAAAGACCCCGCCGCGATTGCCCAGCTGGCAGAGGTCCTGATACCACAACGCCCTGGCAGCAACGATCCGTTCTGGTCGCAGACAGCGCGGCTTGTCTTCGAATACGCCGCACGCTCTTTGATCAAGCGCAAAACCCAGACCAACGCGCAGCTGCGCCGCGCGATCATGACCATGTCGGCGCAAGAGCTGTCCAACCTGATCGCAGGGACACCAGGTGGCCACTTCTTCGGCGAGCATGTCGAAAAGACCTCCGCCTCGATCCGCGCCAATATGATTGCCGAGCTGCGCTTTTTGGAATTCTTGCGCGATGACGGCGACCCCGTCTCGATCAAGGATTGGGTTATCAGCGACAAGCCCGGCTTTGTGTTCCTAAGCGGGGATGCCGAACATTCGGCCGCCACCCGCAACATCATCAGTGCGTGTCTGGAAGTGGCGGCCAATGCGCTGATGACCTGCGAGGAACAGCGCGACCCTTCGCTGTGGTTTTTCATCGACGAAGTCCCGACGCTCAACAAGCTTCCCTTTCTGACTGCAAAGCTTGCCGAAATCCGGCAATTCGGCGGAGCCTTCGTTCTGGGCTATCAGGTGTTTTCACAGCTCGAAGACATCTATGGAGAGAAAGGCGCCCAAACGATTGCGGGCAATCTCAACAACCGCATCGTCTTCAACACCCCTGATGCGCGCACAGCCAAGCTATTTTCGGAAAGCCTTGGCTTTGAAGATGTCATCGAGCACCGAGAGAACCTCAGCTTTGGTGCGCATGAAACCCGAGACGGTGTCAATGTCGTCAGCCAGCGTGTGGAACGCCCGATCGTCACCGCCTCCGAGATCCAGTCTTTGCCCCAGTTCGAAGCCTATATCCGCTTTGCCTATGACAGCCCGACTGCCCAGATTACTTTCGGGCCAATCGATGTGGAGCCATGCGCGGAGAAATTCATCAAATATACTGGCACCGGCTTTGATCTCGACAGCATGGATGCGAACGCGCCTGTGCCAGAGGGCGAAATGCAATCAATAGCGCAACAAAACGCGCCGGAATTGCTCGACACCATCAAGCAAGAAAATAAGCGTAAGTTTGCGACATGGACACCGCGCGAGCAATTGACGGCATTTGAAGAGTGGTGGGCCGAAGGCCGCAAGCTGCAATTCGATCCCCAACAGATGAAGTTTGTCCCACAGATTGACGCTGAAAAAGACGACTACATGCTCTGGGAGCATTACTATCGACAACGCCTGCATGGCAATGACATGCCAAGTTATGTCGTCCTTACCTATTATGCTGAAGATATGATGAGCAACACGCCCCGCCCGAAAAACAAGCCTCGGGTGCATATCCCTAAATTAAGAGAGATACGCGAATTGGCGAAAAGGGATATTCCGGCATGCGACGACAATGCCGGCGCTCCCCCTGCCTTTCCCTCGAGCGACGCTGAACAGACGGCGGCAAAGCAGCCCAAAAGCCAGCTCAAGGGTGCCGGCGACCGGGCAGATGCCGCCCCGGAACTCGGGGGCATGCGCGATATGATTCAAGCTGCCGCGCCCAGCAAGTAACCCAGCCATTCGAAATTCAAACAGTCCACAAGCAAAGGTGCCTCCTTATGCTGTCAGTCAGCAATGTCTCCGCTGGTGCCGCTGCCAGCGGCTATTACAAAGCCGAAGGGTATTATATCGCGGGCAGTCCCGAAGCCGAGGCGGCCGCCAGCTGGTTTGGCAAAGCCGCCGAAACATTGGCTGAGAAAGGCCAGAGTGTTTTCGGGGGGCGCGTCGATGACCCCACATTCGCCGAAATGCTTGAAGGCCATGCCCCGCCCGCACAGAAGGATATCTCTGGCGCCTGGCGCGAGGGCCAGACCATGGGGCGCTATGTGGATGGAGAACGGCAGCATCGACCCGGCATTGATCTGACGTTCTCGGCGCCGAAGACTGTCTCGATCATGGCACTGGTCGCCGGCGATGAACGTGTCGTGGCCGCGCATGATGCGGCGGTGAAAGAAGCGATGTCGATTGTCGAAACGCGCTTCGTCTATACCCGCCGTGAAGAGAATGGCGAGATCGTCCACAAAAAGGGCGAGATGATCGCGGGGCTGTTTCGCCATGACACGTCGCGCGCGATGGACCCGCAATTGCACACGCATGCCGTGATCCAGAACATGGTTCTCGGATCTGATGGGAAATGGACCGCGCTGACCAACGAAGAGATCTACAACAACAAGATGCTGATTGGCGCGCTCTATCGCAGTGCTTTGGCCGAGAACCTGATCGAGCTTGGCTATGAGGTATCGCGCAACGGCAAACATGCGATCCCCGAAATTTCCGCTGTGCCCGAGCACGCTGTCGCCGCGTGGTCGAAGCGGCGCGAAGAGATTGAACAAGCTCTGTCCGCACGCGGCAAGGAGACACCCGATGCTATCGACAGCGCTCTGGCCACATTGGCCACGCGGCGCAACAAGCAGAGCGGTGTTGATCGTGACGAGTTGAAACAGGCCTGGCTTGATGAAGCCGGGAAGATGGGCTTTGGAAAAGACCAGCTTGATCGGATCGTTCAGGCCGCGTCGCGTGACAAGGCGCTAAGGCTGCCGGGGCAAACGCGAGACGGGCAAGTGATCGAAAGCCCCGATCAGCGTGCGCTGGCTGCCGTCGAATTTGCGATCAAACATATCAGCGAGCGCGATGCGGTTTACTCACGAGACGATATCATCCGCACAGCGCTCGGCCGCAATGGCGCGGCTCCGCTGCCGGCCTTGGAAAAAGCGATCGCCGCGAAGGAGAAGGAAGGCAGGCTTGTACCTGTCGATGTCGAAATTCGCGATCACAAGCATCAAGCAGAATCGTTCCGGCCTGGCGACGGCTTTACCGGGCGGCTGATCGGCCATGGCGAGTTGCCTTATGAATACAAGCCAGGCAACCGCATGAGCTATTACGTCACGATCCAGAACAGCTCGGGAACGCATACCTTGTGGGGTGCGGGCCTGAAGCAGGAAATGCAACGCACGATGTATCGGTCTGGCACAATGGTACATCTGGCCGTGACAGGCTCCCGGGAGGTCACGATCACCGACGACAGTACTGGCGTAACCAGAACAGTGCAGCGCAATCTGTGGTCCGCCAATCAGGTCGATGCCACGCCTGCCCAAGGTAAAGGCTTTGCGACCAAAACGGTGCGAATGTATTCTGACGACACGACGATCGCAAACGAGAAGGCCGTGCTGACAGCGTTTCAGCAAGGCAAGCGGCAGGGTGGCGTTAATCTTCGTGCGAGATATAGTGTCACTGGTGTAGTTAAGGCATCACCGGAAGCATATCTCGAACATACCCTTAGAAAAACCAGTTTGACCGACGGCCAGAAAGAAGCTGTGAAGCTGGGCCTGTCTGAGAAGGGTCGATACGTTGGCGTGCAGGGCTATGCGGGGACGGGCAAAACCTACATGCTGGCCACATTGGCGCGCTATGCCGAGAAATCCGGCTATACGGTTGAAGGCGCCGCGCCCACCAACAAAGCCGCCCAAGAGTTGCAAGAGGCCATTCCCAATGCGAGCACAGTCGCCCGCCGCTTGATGATGATGGAAGACCCGCAAGCCCGCAGGCAGAGCAAGGCAAAAACCATCCTCGTGGTCGATGAGGCTGGCATGATGTCCACGCAAGATATGAAAGCATTGATGACCCACGCCAATAAGGCAGGCTATGCGCGCGTGGTCATGGTGGGCGACATCAAACAGCTCGACGCAGTCGCCGCAGGCAGCCCCTTTGCCCAGCTCCAAAAGGCCGGCATGCCAACGGCTGTCATGGCCGACATCCAACGCCAACGCGACACCCCTGCGCTACACGCCGCGGTTCTGCACTCCATTCGCGGCGAAATCCACCAGGCCTTTACCAAGCTGCAAGGCATTGAGACACCCGACCGCGAGTACAAAGAAAGCGTAGCCGACACTCTCGCCAGAAAATGGCTGGCACATTCGCCGGACGAGCGTGAGCAGACCGGGATCGTTGTGCTGACCAATAGAATGCGCGCTGCGGTCAATACAAAGATCAGAGCAACGCTCAAGGCCGAGGGAGGGTTAGGTCAGCAAGATGTTGAGGCGCGCGGCCTCAGCCCGCTCAATCTCAGTGATGCGGAAAAACGCGACGCCCAAAGCTATACCCGCGGCGATATTATCGTCCCCTTCGCAAAGGCCGGCGTGCTTGAACTCAACAGGCCTTATGTCGTCACTGATACCCACCAGCGCTATAATACGTTGACACTGACCCCCGAGCAGGGCGGTGACGCCGTGACCGTCCGGCTGGGGCATGGCAAGAACATCATCAAAAACACCGCAGCCTATGAGACGGAGCCGCGCGAATTCGCTACGGGTGATAAAGTCAAAGCCACCATCGCCGATAAGGAAACCGGCATCATCAACGGCGCTCGAATGAGCGTCAAAAGGATTGGCAGAGACGAAATCGAGCTGCAAGCGGAGGGCCGGGAGCCTGTCCGGCTGCCCATAGATAGCCCCGCCGCGCGCGGATTGCAGCATATCTACGCGGCCACAGCGCATGATTTCCAGGGTGCTACGGTCAACAATATCCTCGTCGGCATGACGGCAAACGAACGCCTGAGCGACCAGAAATCCTTTTATGTGGACATCTCACGGGCTCGAAATAGCGCGATTCTGGTTACAGATGACCCCGCCAAACTGGCTGACAGGATCGAAAAAAACACCGGTGAGCGCTCAACGGCGCTCGATGCATTGAAGCTCAGGATGGATAATGACGACAAGGATAAGGCGCTTGAGCAAGGCAAACAGCACGATCAGCACAAGCAATACGACATAAGTGGACACACCAAAGACCCCGAATTTGAAAACTTCGCCAAGCAGCTGAAGATCAAACAGGATCGGTTTGACGCCGAATTGCAGCGGATCCAAGACCGCATAAACGATAACCAGAAACAGAAAATCAAGGAAGGTCCCACCAGATGAGAAGTGCCAATGTCGATACTGAGCGCCCTAGAATGGTCCTCGGGGATGACGCGATCGAGCTTGCAAAGTCAGCCGGTGACGCGCAAGCAGGCATCACATCACGGGATTTGGATCGTGGAATTGTTGCGCTCAAGACAGAGCTCAGAGAGACGAAAGCGGCGCTGAAGCAGGCGCAAGACACCCTCTCGGAGCTGTTGCATCGTTTCGACAAAACCGAAGAATTGCGTGTCCGAAGTGACTGTGGCCACCTGATGTTGCATGGTCAAATCCATCGAGAACTGAAGGGAATTCTTGGGTTAGTCGGGCTTTTGGTTTCAGCAAAAAGCTCCGATGAAATGCGCGAAGGTGACTTCGATGCCGCGATGAGAGTGGTCGAGGATCTTGTCGCCGAGACGCGCAACACACTCGCCTTTTGGCGTGCCCGTGAGGGGTTGGAGATGCCCGAATATGACCGCCAGAAGATGCAAGAGGAACATGAGAGACTGCTCGCCGAGGCACGCATGATCAATGCCCGCGCCCTTGCCCAGCAGCAGCAAAAAGAGTCAAGACAGCAGGAAATGGAACGGTGATGCGGCGCGACAACATACTATATATAGTATGTCAGGCTGTGCCATTTTATGGCTTTCGCCAGCCACAAAGTGGCACGGACATCTCGCGGACAAGATAACACTATGAAATATAATCTAAAATATAATATCTCAGCGATATTGGCTTACAATTGTTTAAAAAGCATTGCAAAGCAATGCCTTACCAACGTTTGCAGCTTGCTGCGTCAGGTGTGCTCCCTCTCAGGAGCAAGAAACAATATGTTGATTTGCTCCTCTCGCGCCATAGGCCGCGTCTCGCTCGCCAACGCAGGCGGATGCCTGCTCATTATCTCCCTCACCCTGAGCCCCCAAAAGGGCGAAGCCACTTCCTCGACATGGTCCCAAACCAGCTCACCCTGGAATGCCGCGCGCCCTTCCCCAAATCCACCCGCAACACGCCGGGCCCCGCCAGCAGGATCTTCGTTCCAAACATCGACCATGTCCACATTCGACACCCCGGCCCCGGCAAACCCGCAAAAGGCGCGGTCTTCTATCAACCTCCCCCCAAACGCTTCACAGCTTGCCCAGCTGCGCGCCCTCATCGCAGCCGCCGAAGCCGGATCCGCAGACTATAACGCTGTCCAGTATCAAGCCCGCTTCCTACCCCCCAAAAAACCCACACAGATGACCATCGCCGAAATCTTCGCATGGATTGAGGCAACCCCAGGCCAGCATCACGCAATCGGGCGCTATCAGATCATCCCCGCGACCCTCGCTGGCCTTGTCCGAAATAGCGGCATCAGCAGCACTACTCCCTTCACTCCCGACACACAGGACCTATTCGCCAATATGCTGATCGAAGAGGCCGGATATCATCGCTTCCGTAGAGGCCAGATCAGCCGCGCAGCCTTCATGGATAATCTCGCCGCAATCTGGGCCGGCTTCCCCCTGCCCAACGGCCAAAGCCGCTATCAAGGCATTGCAGGCAACAAGGCCACAATCACAAGAGAAGCCTTCGAGAATGCAATGGAAAAGATATTCCCCACGCAGCAGGCCCAAAATACCCCTGAAAGCCCCTCAGCTCCCCACTGAGGGGCCAGGTCTCCCCCGCAGGGCTGCGCCTCCTGCAGCGCCCCAATAGTTACCCTCTATCGCGCCTGAAGAAACCACGCGCGCACAGATAGGCACCGCCAGCCCCCCGAATGCCCCCGCAGAGCGCAGAAGGCGCGCTCACACTGCCAGGTCGCGCAAAATCGCACCTGGACACAAGGCAGAGCAGAAGGGCGCGCTCAGCGGTCCGTTTTGGCAGCCGTCCAATCACCCAACAAACCAACCCTCCGACGTTCCTATGCTCCGACGTTCCTATGCTCCGACGTTCCAATGCTCCAACGGCCCTATCTTCCATGGGTTCAACTATCCGACTGCCCAATGTTCCAACGGACCGACACTCCAATTGCCCAATCTACCTACTGTCCAACGGCCCATCCCCCCCACTCTCCACTGTTCCGACCTTTCAACTAACCAATAACCCAATGGTCCTATCTTCCTATCATCCAATCCACCGACGTACCGATTTTCCACAGGTCCAATCCTCCTATGTCCTTATGCTCCGACGTCCCGCCTTTCCGATATTCCGAGTCTCCAATGCTCCATTTGTACAATCTTCCAATCTTCCGACTTTCCAATTGACTTGCCCGCCAAGACAGCCCTATCTCCCCACATACATAGAGACAGGGACACATAACCCCATGAAATTGATAACCGCCTACAGCCACAAAGGCGGAACAGGCAAAACGACCGCCCTTATGATGCTCGCCTCGGCTATAGATGCACAGGGCAAATCCGCGCTCTTGATTGACAGCGACCCCCACCAATCATTTGCAGCCTACCGAAACCACAGTGTTTGCGCACTAACGCGAGCGTGGAGCGAACGCTTTGATGTGGTTTACTATCCCTATGACAAAGTTGATGCTTTGACGCTTGAAGGCAATCTTCTCAACGCCAATGATACCGGCAGGTATGATTACTGCCTGATCAACCTCCCGGGTGTCGATCACCCTTTCAACCGCTGCGCCTTACAATACGCGGAGGTTACTCTCATTCCTTTTGCCCCATCCGCCCTGGATTTGATGGAAGTGCCCCCCGCCTTGGACGTGATCCGCCAGCTCTCCAAAGAGGGAAGGGTGGGCGAAGCCAGAGTTTTATTTACGCGCATGAAATCTGAGACCAGGCGAACAGCAGCCAATAACAGGGATATTGACGCCGTTCTTCAAAACTTCCCGGTGCTTCAGACGCAAATCAAAGACACTGCCATCATCGCGGATCTTGTCATGCGCGGCCTACTTGGGCGAACGCTGGCTTATTATGAGGATCATGCTGTCGGCTTGGAAAAGGCTGAAATCCCCAGGTTAAAGACAGCGCTACAAGATTGCCGCGATCTACTTACCGAGATCAATGCTATAATCGATGAGGCGGAAAAATGATCAACAAAGGTTTACGCGCGCGCAGCCCCCTGGATTTCAAAAAACCGGACCCTGAAGCCGAAACGGTCAGCCACGCGGCATCTCCAGCCGATCCTGTACGGCCGATCGCACCGGCCTCTTCTTCGCCGCGCCCCTCCGAAACCCAAGTGCCCCCCCAAAAGCCACCCCTCCCGAAAAGCCCCGCGCAGACCGATAAACCCGGCCTGTCACGACGCGTCGATTTGAGGCTCGACATTGACGCAGATGTCTTGGCGACATTTGAGGCCCAAGTTGCGGATATGCCCGCAAAGCTGCGCAAGCACGTCAAAGCGACGATCGCGAAATCCTTTGCAAAAACCATCAAGGCTGACTGGAAACCTAACACAGGAAAGTCTCGCAACCAGCGTCCTTACCGCATCGTTTTAAGCTTGAGCGCAGACGTGATAGACCAAATCCTCCACACGCATCGCAATCATTCCCTCGAACCGGAGACGCTTGTTCTGACCCGATACTTATCTCCAAAGTTCAGTGATTACATCAAGCTGTCACAGCGAGCCGAATGACCGCCGCGCAGCGGCTCAGGCGCTGAAAGCGCCGGTCTGTCGAGGGGCGGGGGGGGTTCCACCCGGCCCCGCGACAGACACCAAAACCCGCCCGGTCATGTACTGTGCTTGCCCCAAGCAAAACCCGCCCATTTCGGGGCGGGCAAATCATCGCCTTGGCGGCTTTGGTGGGGGCTGTTGTCCAGCCCCTCACCGTTGGCTCATTCTGCAGCGATAGCGTGTTGCTGCTCGTACTGCGCCGCAAAGATAAAATCGGCGGCTTTCTGGGCTTCGGCGGCGGCTTTGAAGATCAGACGCTTGTCATCTTGCAAGGCGCGCAATTATCGTGAGGACGGCATAATGCGGAGGACGTCCGACAAGCCCCTTGTTTCTCGGTACTTCCCGCATTTTTCCTCCGCATTATCTTTGATGCGCGTCAGAGTGTGTCCAACCAGTCGAGCACGCTCTCGTCGCGCCGCCACGATGGCGGACTATCGGTCTTTGGTCTTTCGACCCGCTCTAGCGCCTTGCGTTTGGTCTCCAAGTTGGCCTGGGCGTAGTGGTTTGTGGTCTCGAGGCTGACATGACCCAGCCAGCTGCGGATCACCGTGACGTCCACGCCGGCGGCGACCAGGTGCACGGCTGTTGCGTGCCGGAAGCTGTGTGGCGTCACTTGTTTTGCCACCAAGGTTGGCACGGTCTTCTCAGCCGCCCGGACATATTCCGCAAGCTTGAACCGCACGCCGGAGGCGCTCAGCGGTTTGCCATAGCGGTTCACGAAGAGTGGCGCATCGACCGGCCTCGGTGTTCGCTCAAGCAGCGACTTCAGCAAGGCGACCGTCTCCGGCCAAAGCGGGCTGATCCGTTCTTTACGGCCTTTCCCGTACAATCGCACGCAGGCCGGAGCATCGAACCTGATCGCCTGGGGGCAAAGGTCGAGCGCTTCCTGGATACGCGCGCCAGTATTGTATAGAACCGACAGCAAGGTATGGTCTCGCTGGCCGATCAACGTGGACTGGTCGGGTTGCGCCAGGATCGCCTGCACCTCTTCGGGTTCAAGGTAGTCTGGCGCGCGGATCGGCGCTTTTTTCGTCGGCACGTTCAAAACCTCCGCGCATTGCGCCATGAGCTGCGGTTCGCGTGTCGCCACGAAGCCAAAGAAGCCGCGCAGGGCCGCAAGACGGCAGTTCCGGGTACCGATGGTGTCACCGCGTTCGATCTCAAGATATTGCAGGAAGGCGATGACCTCTGCCGCGGTCAATTCGCTCAGCGCCAGACGAACAACCGGCTTGCCACGCCGGTCCGCGACAAAACGCAGAAAGAGCCGCCAGGTATCCCGATAGGATTTGACGGTGTGTTGGGACGCGTTGCGTTGCTGGACCATCCAATCGGTGAAGAACATGCGCAGCAACTGTGGGAGCGGATCAGATTTCATGATGTCACCTCCACCGGTTCAGCATTACCGGGCGAAGCGAAGGACCGGAACCTCTCACTCGCTTCGTGCAACAGCTCCTGGGTTACGGTGATGTAAACCAGGGTTGAGTTGATGTCGCGATGGCCCAGGTACGTGGCGAGATACGGCAGTTTTTCCTGCGGATTTACGCCTTGCCGATACCAGTCGAGGATCCGGTGAACAACGAAAGTATGGCGCAGATCATGGATGCGTGGCCCGATCTTGCCTGCGGCTGGTTTCAAACCAGCCATGCGCAGAATGGCGACGAAGTGGGTGCTGATGGATGCCCGACAGTACTGCCGGTTATTCTGATCATGCCAGAACAAGCCAGCGTCAAGGCTACGCGAGACGTTGGCCTCCTGCCGCGCCTTGAGAAGCGCAGACAAGGCATCCATCGCGCTCTCCGACAGCGGCAGGATGCGGGATTTGAAGAACTTCGTTTCCCGGATCGCGATGCTCCCCACCTGCATGTCAACGTCGCCAAGTGTCAGCCTTGCAATCTCGCCAATTCGCAATCCGGCGCAATAGGTCAGAACCAGCATCGTGTAGAGGTTGATCGGACGCGAAGGAGCGCGCGGCGACGGGTAGGTCCGGGCGATTGCAAGCAGTTTCTGGATGTCCTCGGGGCTGTAGATATGCGGACGCCGCCAGCCGCGAGCAACCTGCTTCACTGGCCGGTTGTCCGGTCGCCTTTCGGGCCGTGATGGATCGTCGTGACACAGGACCTTGTTCAGGATACGGGCCAATTTCTCGCATTCGGCCAGATGGTTCGCGTTCGCCTTTACCCGGCGGTAGTGCTCGAGCATGATCTCCAGCGGCTGGTCATCGAGATCGCGCCTTTGCTGTAAAAAGCGGTCGAACCGGCGGCAAATGACATCGGCCGCCTCATATCGATATCCCCGGCGCTGCATCCGCTCGACATGGTCGCGCATCAACTCGCCCAACGAACTCGCGTAGGGTCGGGGTTGTCGCAATGCCTCGAGCGCCCGATCGGGATTGGGGGACATCAAGGCCCTGACAACGCCGGTGTCGCTACTGGCATTATAGTTGCGGCGAAGGTCGGAGATCGGGTTGCTGGTAATTCTTCCATCATCCGCCAGAGTATCAAGGAAACGGGCCACAATCCGGGCGCGGTTCTGCACCGTTGAATGGGCCCAGACCTCACCGCGCTCACGCAGCCAGTATTCAAGTGTTTGCTGGTCGGTTGCGCCAAACCGCAACACCGCCTGCCAGAAGCTGTTCAGCGCCTGGCGATAGTAGATTGGCGTTATCGCGTAATGCAGTGGAAGCTGGGCGATGTAGTTCTCGATGATCACATCGCCATCTTCAGGCCAGCGCGTCATTGCTTCACCTCCAGACCTGGAAGGTTGATAGCAATCGAACGCAAGTCCTCGGTGGCGAGCTTCAGATAGGGAGCTGTCGCTTCCGGGGATCGATGGCCCAGCACATCGCCAATGATCTTGCGCGGGGTGGATGCCCTCAGCATGCTGACCGCGCGGGCATGGCGGAAGACATGAGGACCACGCTTGCCGACCGGTTCAATTCCGGCGACTGCGAGACGTCGCTTGACCACACCATAGAGGCCGCCTGCCGTCATCGGTTGATAAGGCGCACGGCTTCTCACGAAGACGGTGCGCATATCAGTGTCCGGACGGCCGTCCCGCAGGTAACGCAGGATCGCTTCCCCTACGGATTCCATCAAGGGCAGCACAGCCGTGGCATTGGATTTGGAGCGATGCACCCGAATGGTATCCGACCGCCAGTTGATATCCTCGATCTGCAGGCGACCGACCTCACCGGATCGAAGGCCATACTTGGCAAGAAGCTGCAGGATCGCGTGATCGCGCAACCCCAAAGGCGAGTTGTCCTGCCCTGCAAGTATAAGCACCTCCGTTATCTGATCCGCAGTCAGGACCGACGGAATGCCCTCGTAGGCGTAGAGAAGCGGGGCAATCACATGACCCGAGAGATCATCCGGATGCAGCTTGCTCCGGTGTAGATGTCGCAGGAAGCCACGCAACCGTTCGGCCACGTCCTTGAGCGATTTGCGAGCCAGGCCAGGCGCCCTGATATCCATGTAGGCATCGATGTGGCGCACGCTCAGATCGGCAAAACCGGCTTTCCCATTTCGCTGGATGAGCCATTTGCAAAAATGGCGCGCCTCCCACATCAGCGCCGTGATCGAGGGCTCGGCGAGACCGCGTTCGGCCCGCAGCCATCGCTCATACTGATCGCAGATATCGCGGGCGAAGCGCTCCGCTTCGGTCATGGAAGGCGGCGCTGGCGGCCATTCTGACAAAGCGGAGCGGAGCAAAGCGTGAATGCCCGACCGCGGGATTGATGCCCAGCTGGACCCCGGTGCGCGCCCGCGATCCAGTTGGAACTGCCGGACTGCGTGGCGCAGGTACCGTGCGACAAGGTCCGGGGTGACGTCCTGCACGTCAATCGCATGCTCTTCTAGTCCCCTGATTCAGGCGATTTGCGGGTAAAGGTAAAGGAGTTTGGTTCTGGCGTCTTTGGTGGTGAAGTGCCAGTTGGTTTTGGCTTGTGCGTTGTTCCGATTTTGGGTCCAAGCAGCAACCTCTGTTTCCAGAGTAGCGTGATCTGGAATGCGCCGATCGAGGCATTGGCGCGCCAGAACACTAAGTTCGCACTCCGCGATGTTTAACCAAGACCCGTGTTTGGGCGTGTAATGCCAGTCGAAGCGATCAGCGATGCGTTTAGCTTCGGCCGGGGGAAAGGCTTCGTAAAGAGACGCGCGCCTATGGGTGTTCAAGTTGTCTTGAACCAGATCAATCTTGTCAGCCTTCGCAAAGTGGATGTCAGCCAGCTCTTTGAGAACATGAGCATAGTCGACGGCGGTGCGTCTGGCCCGAACGGCGACATGGCGCCAGCCCTCATGCGGAGCGAATACCATGAACAAGCTGGCGACGCCGTTGCGTTCGTATTCATAGTCAGACCGCGCGGGCTGACCCGGTCGCATCGGGATGGGGGCGCGGGTTTCTTTGGTCAATTGTTTGGAAGTCTCGTCCAGGCAGACCAGCGGACGCGCAGGGTCGTATGGGCGTGTGTAGACGGTGAGCACATCTTCCATGGCCGCGACAAAAGCAGCGCTGGCTTTGGGGGGGATCACCCAATAGCGGCTCTTGTGCGGTTTGAGAGCGTTTTTTTGAGCGTGCGCCCGATCGTGCTGTCACTGGCCTGATCTACGATACCCAACTCAACCACGCGCTTTTCCAAGAGCCGCAACGACCAGCGCGCATAGCCTTTGGGAGGTTCGGAGCAAGCCAGAGCGATCAGCTTTGCTTCTTTCTCCCCATCAAAGATCCTCGGTGGCGGTGTTGACTGTGTCTTGCGTGCAAGAGCAGCCTCAAGCCCTTCTTCCACAAGTTGACGACGGGTGCGATAGACGGTCGAAAGGCTGGTCTCCAACGCCTCAGATATCTGCGCGTCATCCCAGCCGCAATTTTCCGTGGACACATCCGCCTTCAACAATATTCGCGCCTTGAGCAGCCGATACGCCGCGCCACGACCCGTGCGGATTATACCTTCCAGTTGTTGGCGCTCTTCAGCATCCAGACGAACAACATATTTCACAGCGGGTCCACATTTGCCCATTTCAGCCTCCTCTGAAAGTTATCCCAGAGTGATTCAGAAAACCTCAACGAAGTCAAATACCGTGACACATGGGACTAGATAAGCGAGGAATTGACCCGCGTAGAGGCAATAATTGTGAATGACAGTAGGGCTATAGCGCTGACGGCTCAGCGTGTCGCGAAGCTTGGAAAGTTCCTCAGATTGCGATGATGACATTTGGTTCTCCTTGGTTTTTGGGTCAACCAAGGGAGCCTCTTGTCTCAAATAATGCGCAGCAAGGGCAACCGCACCCCAGCCCAACACATTGAAATCAAACGGGCTACGAAATTCTCCTCCGCATTATGCCGTCCTCACGATAATTGCGCTAATGATGAGCTCACCATTAGCGCAACCATCCCTTTATGTAAGCCCCTGACTGGCCAAAGTCGGGGGTCAGGCCAAGATGGGCGCAGACCATGCAATTTCCGATCTCGGCGATCAGTTCTTCAAACGCATACGCCTTGCAGTCGTTGAATTTCTCAAACCGGTCAAGGCGACTTGACGCGCCTGTCCAATGACAAGTTTCATGGGCAAGGGTTGAAAAATATCCGGCGGCGCTGTGGAACGTGCTGACAGGGGGCATATGGATAAAATCCCCGATCAGGTCATAATAGGCGCGCGGGTCTTCGCTGGTGCGGATTTCTGCACCTGTTGCGGCAAAAAATGCCTCAAGCTCGGGGTCCGTCTTGGTCCCAAGATCGCGCGCTTCCTCGGCTGCTGTGCCATAGAATGACGCGGGCAATCCTTCGATCTGCTCGGCGTTGAATACCGTGTAAGATTTCAGGTAGGGAATGGCCTTTTCTGAGCCGGTCGCCTCGTCTTCACGCGCAACGGTTCCATATTTGACCACGGTTGCGCCCTTTTCGCCGCGCTTGACTTGTGCGCCTGCCTCTTTCGCTTGGCGATATGTGAACCAATAGGCGCTCCGATATCCGCGCTTGGATGCGACCAGCCAAAGCATCAACACGTTGATCCCGCGATAGCCTTCGCCATTGGAGCGCAAAGGAAAAGCTGCGCCACCTGTCTCACCTGTCCACGGCTTGCGCCATGCGGGGGTGCCCTCTTCAATGGAAGCGATGATTTCGTTGGTGACGGTCTCGTAAAGATCAAACTTTGTCATGTCGTGCATCCTTCTAGTGCCTCGCTTCGGGGTATTTGACAGCTTTGATTTTTTCTGAATCTCTGTGGAGCGTAGCAGCTTTCTGGGGGTGAGATGATGACAAGAGGGTGCAAGCCGAAGTATGTAGTTCGACTGACGACAGAGGAGCGTGAACACCTTGAAGGGATGATCAGAACGGGTCGGCAAGCCGCCTACAGACTGCTGAAGGCGCGGATTTTGCTGAAGGCGGATGTGTCCTCTGATGGCCCGGGATGGGAAGATGCGCGCATTGCCGAGGCATTAGAGACCAGTCTCTCGACTGTTTTCCGCACCCGGCGCCAACTTGTGGAGGAAGGGCTTGAGGCGACTTTAGCGCGCAAAGTTCCAGCGTCGCTTTCACAACCTCGGATCTTCGATGGGCAAGCCGAGGCCAAGCTGATCGCGCTTGCCTGTTCCGAACCACCCGAAGGATATACGCACTGGACACTCAGGTTGTTGGAAAAGCGGGTTGTCGAACTGGGCATTGTTGAGCAGGCCAGTGATACCACAATCCAACGCACGCTTAAAAAAACGCGCTCAAACCGCACCGGAACCGGTACTGGGTAATCCCACCCAAAGCCAACGCTGGTTTCGTGGCGGCCATGGAGAATGTGCTGGACGTCTACACCCGTCCACACGATCAAAACCGTCCGCTGGTTTGTCTGGACGAGACCAGCAAACAATTGACCCGTGAGACCCGCACACCCATTCCCATGCAGCCAGGGCGCGAGGCGCGCCATGACTACGAATATGAACGCGCAGGTGTCGCCAGCCTGTTCATGTTATTCGCTCCTCTGGAGGGCTGGCGCCACGTCGAGATACGCGATCGACGCACTGCCATCGATTATGCCCATATCCTGCGCGATCTGGCTGATCTCCACTTTCCCTATGCCGAAAAGATCGATCTCGTGCAGGATAATCTGAACACCCACAACCCTGCATCGCTGTACGAGGCTTTCCCGCCTGCCCAAGCGCGCCGCATCGCACAACGGTTCGAATGGCACTACACGCCAAAACATGGGTCTTGGCTCAACATCGCTGAATGTGAACTCAGCGTCCTCGCTCGCCAATGTCTGGCCCGGCGCATCCCGGACAAAACTATGCTGAAGGCCGAAGTCGATGCATGGACAACAAATCGCAACTCCCAACGCGCCAAAACCAACTGGCAGTTCACAACTCAAGACGCGCGCACAAAGCTTATCCGGCTTTATCCGCAAATCGAGTGAATCGCAGGACTAGCGATCCCCGCCTTGGTCCGGGCCTTCGGTCTGGGGTGCCCTTAAAATCGGGCATGGGTTTCTGGTGAGGTTCCGCGTAGCGGCCCCTCTCCTGAAACCCTGCCACGTGGCGAACGCAGGGGGGGGTCCACGCAACTTGAAAATCCAGCCGACAAGGGGGTGGTGCGGCCCGCAGACCTTCAGGTCGAGGACACGGCCCCGTAGGCGGCGCAGCATTTTCTGGTTGCGTGGGGGGGACAGCGTCCCCACAGGCCGGACGCGCTTGCGCGGCCCAACAAAGCGGGGCGTTTGGCTTGCCCAAATCCCCCGCAGGTCTTCGCGCGGCAGGCGCGGCTAATAAAAAGGGCAGCGCACAACAGGCCCGGCACAAGTCGGGCGTTGTAAAAATGCAACCACCAATGCTGCGCTGCGGCAAATCTGGTTGCGGGCTTGAGAAACTCCCAATAGAGGCACATCCAGTTTCAGACTGGTCACTTCTCCTCCTTAGGCCAGACAAAACTCGGCGGTGACATCTCTCCTCCCTATGTCACCGCCCTTCGCCCTTGCTTGTGATCCGCGTCTTGTCCTTCGCTGCAAAAGTCAGTTTGTAGGATCTTCCATGGGCTGATCGACGAGACAGGCCACCTTCCCGCAAGCGCCGTGCATAACCGCTTGGCGGTACGGTCTTGCAAGAAGGATGCAGACCCGCAGGGGCCGAAACCTGTCAGTCATGGCGACCATGAGACAAGTGTTCTGGCGCGGCTCTGGAAGAGACGGGGCAGGGCGCATTGGATCAGGGAGCGATGGCTGTCAGGGTTCGGGGCGTAGCCTCAGCAGCCTGGCCCCGCTCGCGGGGCTTGCCACTGGCAGGTTTGAGCCCAACACCGGCCGTTCGCCCTCGATGCCGCGCTCACGACAAGGATGCGGGTGCGGTGACGTGCCCCGGCCCCCAGCTGCCGGTCGGGATGACCACTGCGCGGCGGTGCAGCTTCCCCGAACCGGTCACTCAGGAATGCCGCAGCGATTCTTGCAGGCCAATGTCGCTGATGCGGGGCCTTTCGGTCATTCGCTGCCTCCGCGACTGCGGCATTGAGGCTGTGGTGGGCGATATCAGTGAACGTGCTTTATGCGAATGATCACCTTTGGAGAAACAGTTCTTCGAGCGGGTCCATCCCATAGTAATCATCGCCCCGCTCAGGATATGCAGGATGCTCCCACATGCGCTGCAAGACACGCCGCACTGCAGGGCGGTGCGAGTGATCGAAGATACTGCCCTTCGGCAGCATGTCTGGCGTAACGTCGATGGCACCGCGATAGCTGTTGAAGGCGATGTTTATCGCAATCCTCATATATTCCGCATCTTCATAGGCTCGGGTCAGCAGAAACTCCAGAAACTCGGCCAGTTGGTCTGGCGGAAGATCCAGCAAAGCCGCCGATGCTCCCGCTTTTGTTCCCATATCAACCAAGGGATCAACAACAAGCTGCCTAACAAGCAAGCTCCACCCTGATGGGTCCTGCCGCATTTCTTGGAAAAAATCGGTACTAGGGGGAGAAAAGCTGACATCTGGATAATCTGGAGCCAAATGCTGCTCGGCCAGTTCTTTGAATTCCGTATATTCCATTTCTACCAACCTTATGCTGTGATCACGTGTCATGATCCAGAAACTGCTCGTGAAGGCGATGAGCGCTCCTGCCAATAATGCTAACAGTAACTTCCGCTTCATCCCTCGGTTTCCTCCCGCACCTCAATCCCTGCCGTGGGATTGTTCAGACTTGCCCCACCGTCGCCTCTACTTGTGCGAAAACCCCAGTCATTGTGAACCACTTTTTCAAAATCGGCTGAAATCGTCCTGCCCTGCATGATTACACTGGCACCGTAAGTGGTGGCATGATCGACCCGAACCGTTGCCCTGCCTTCTTCCGGATAGGCGATGATACCCACATGACCTGAAGCCCCTATTGACTCGCGCGCGATTGCCAGAATCGCCCCAGGGGGAACAGGGGTCCGGCGATTCTGAAACTCAATATTCAACCAGTCCGGCGTTAGATCGGGTTCTTGAGTTTCGCTCCAATGGCGCGCCAGAACAGGGGCTGTCACATCGCCAAAAAAGCTCCGCCAGCCCTCGCGTGAACGTGTAAAACTTGGTGAGACACCGAAGGTGCGTTCAATCATGTCATAAGCAAAGAAGTTGCATTTGTTCGTTGCAGGCCTCATGCTCATCTGGCCGTCAAACGAAGATATAGAGCGCCAATAGGCCCACCTTCTGCTGCCCACATGCGGCAAGGCTTCTTCCACCATTCGATCAGTTCCGGTGAACTTGGCTTCAACGGTATAGATGCCGCACGGAATGGCATCGAAGGTTGCGCGGCCATTCGTGGTTTTTTCTTCACGGTTTGCTGGCCCTGAAATACTTACAGTGACCTCGCCCCCAACCAGCACCCGGCTGTCACGCATATAGGGCGGCTGGGTATCGGCATCGTTTCCGTAGTGCAGGTTAACGGTCAGCGCCCCCAGACAGGGCGCAAAAATGGCATCATAATCCAGCCGCGAGGCGTCGTTCGGAGGAAGCGTATCCGCTGTTGTCATATACCCGGCCTCACATGTTGCTGCACCATCGTCAGAAACTCCTCAGCCCGTCGGGCATCGTCGCGATCTTTCTGTTCAAGCGTTTTTCGCATGGCTGCATCAAGGGGCTTGCCATGGGCTTCGAGCAAAGCCAGCCCCGCCAGCGCATAGCGCGTTGCATAGGCCGATCTGATGGCAACGCTTGAAAGCGGAGCTAATGCGCGCCTGAATGACGCCATCACATCATCATCGGGTGGAAGGGGCGTGTAATGGGATTTCATCCAGTCAAGCGTTTCACGCAAAAAGGATTCACCTTGCTGCTGACGAAGGTCTTGCAGCAGATCACTGGGTAGCCGGAAAGGCCTGGGTTCTGCCAACAGCTTCAACCAAAACACGCAAGCGCCCTGATGTGAAGGAGCCACGATAACGCGGAGGGGCAACCCATTCAGGCACAGCATCGTGCTGGCCGTGGGATGATCCAGCCTCATGCATAGACTGCAGGTTCTGTCACCTTCCCAATACCTGAAATAATACCACTTCCCCTCTTCATCCTGCACGCGCGTAAACTTCCGCAGATGCTTGCGCAGGGCATCGAACCCGGCGCGGGAGCGCAGGAAGATGCCCAGTTCTTTCCCCCACAGCCCGCCGATGCCGTTGGGTCCGGTGAACAGGCGGCGGGTGAAGTCGTGGCCGTCCTTCAGTTCCACAAGGTAAGGCGCGTGCTCGCCCAAGTCTTCTTGCGCCGCGCCCTGAAACAGCGACTGATATCGTAGGCCGGAACTTTCCAGCAGGCTGGTCAGCAGATAGGGCATCTTGGCCGCGTCCAGAACGGCATAGGTGGCCAGAGGCGGCAGGGCGTCGCCCACAGCCGCGCGCTCGGCCTCGCTCGGCTCGGGCTGGCCGAACAGCGCGTCATGCAGGGCATCGGGGACGGATTTCTTCGGATGCACCCCAAACTGCGCATCCAGCGGAGTAATGGGGCCGATCTCTTCGACATGCAGCCAGTCCTGATCTTCATCCTGCGGCGCGTTGACCCCACCCAGCGGTGTCATTGGCCCAAGGGCAACGTGGCGACCCTCATGTACCAAACGTGCAAGCGCCGCCCCGCCTGCGGAAGGGTGCCGGCCAACCCATGGGCCTGCGGGCAGCACATCCTCTGCCCAGTCCAGCCGATAACCCTGCGCCGCCAGCGCAGCACCAACAAGCGCCTCAAACTCGGGGCGATCCGCGCAAAAGGCAGCGGCTATAAGCTGAGACGGGGCATCCCCACCGCTGACATGGCAAAAGCCAAGAAAGACACTCATCCCAAACCCCATACACACAATCGCAAGATTTTTGCGGTTCTCGGGACAGGAAGTCAAGCGGGTGCAACAAGAACGCCTGTGACTTCAGAGGCGCGCGCACGGGCTCGAAATTCTACCCATAAGCCCGCGTTTTGCCAGGACTTGTGGCAGAGGGGAATGACCAACCGTGGGCTCGCTCGATGGGCAAAGGCGCAGTGGGGCATGCTCGACCCGTGCCGGCGCCTCGATGAACGGCCGCTTTGGCCGTACGCGGTGAGCCCGCTGCCGCACCTGCATCGGTCCGCAATCCGCCCTCTGCGTCGATGATGCGGCAGCCGCGAACAATTATTGTGCCGATGCAGCGAATGACTGCAAGGTCCGCACAGCTGCCGGTCGGACCGCGTTTCGTATGCTGCAGCGCCGCAGGGGAGGTAGAGCCCATCAGCGACATTCAGACATGACGCAGCACGGAAGTCCTTTTTGTTGGTGAAGCAACCTGCCCGGCCCATATCGGGTGTTCGATCCTTGCCCGTGCCATGTGAAGCGTCAGAAGTGTGGGCTCGTCCAGCGCAAAGGCAACTTTGCCTGACGAATGAGGCAAAAATGCGTGGCGCAGCATACCGATTGCGCGTGCCATGGTCGGCTTCGCAAGGCAAAAGTGCCTGCGAATCCACAGAGACTGTCACGGGGTCAGAACACCCACTGGTGCGGCCCGCAGACCGCAGGTCGAGGGGTTCTGTCGCAAATATCTCGTGCATGCGGGTAGCACGGCATGATGCGGCGCTGTAGAAGCTGACTTCGCAGTGATGATTGGATGGAAACGATGATTGACTTCAAGGGCGCACATTACCCGAAATCGGTGGTCTTGTTCGCAGTGTTTTTCTATCTACGCTACCCTGTGTCCTATCGTGACCTCGAAGAGATAATGCAGGAGCGCGGTGTCGATGTTGACCACGCAACCCTGAACCGTTGGGTGGTCAAGTACTCCCCATTGATTGCGGCAAAAGCTCAGGCGAAAAAGCGTCCGACGGCCATCTCTTGGCGGATGGATGAGACTTACATCAAGGTTAAGGGCAAGTGGATGTATCACTACCGCGCGGTGGACCGGAACGGCCAAACCCTTGATTTCATGCTATCTGAGCGGCGTGACAAGCCGGCGGCGCGGCGCTTCTTCCGACGTGCAATCGGCAACAACGGCATCCCCGACCGCATCGTTATCGACAAAAGTGGGGCAAATCTGGCGGGCCTGGAAGCCGTGAATGTGACCCTCAAATTCACAGGAACTGGGCAGACCATCAAGATCCTGCAGGTCAAATACCTGAACAATATCCTCGAGCAGGACCACCGGTTCATCAAGCGCATCACAGGTCGAATGCTCGGCTTCAAGGCATTCCATTCGGCGTCTGCTACGCTTGAAGGAATCGAGACCGCGCATATGATCCGTAAGGGACAATTCGGCGCCAACGGCATGACCGCATTCCAGCAGTTCGCCCAGCTCGCAGCATAATTATGTCCAGCGCCAGCCTGATCTCAACCTGACTGAAAATTTGCGACAGAACCTTCCGCACCGGCAGGACCTTGAGCGATGAAGCAGTGTGGTATGCGGTGAACGCGAATGTCGGCTGGACGTTGGTGCTTTCGGGGCTTGTTTCCGCTGCGATCATCTGGCGTGTTTTTGCCCTCGACCTCAACCTATCCGTCAAGTGCCTGACCGCAACAGCGCCTCTGATTGGCTCCGCCATTTTGGCCGTGATCGTCGGAACCTTAAGCTAAAGTGACCGTCAGCAAGGGGCTCGAAGCCGCCCTGCGGCGGTGCAGCATGGCCCGTCGACTCTTCGAGGTCGACCATCGACACACCCGGCCCAAAGCCGCCGGCGGGACTACCATTGCGCCGCGGTGCAGGTTCTGCGAACCAGTCACTACGACCATAATGCCGATGCTCGCGAAAGGCTCAAGCTTTGCACTTAAAGGATGCATCGATCAAGTGCGCTGGATCACCACGCACAAATCCAGTTCGTGAAAATTGTTCAATTATTTCAATATTGCTTCCGCAGGCATTTCTTGCGGCGACCATGCACTCGGTTGCGCGCCCACGCTGGCACGTGATGCTGTATAGGGAAGGCGCAATTTCACGAGGTTGGTTGATGGAAGCCCCGCCGCCATACAAAGCACTTGTGGTTTCGGAGCAACCTGAAAACGCAAAAAGCACAATTATCAAAAAGAGGGCAGCAGATTTCATCTTAAACTCCAAATGTTGCTCTTGAAGCGGCAAGTTAACGATTGGTTATCTAGCCAACGAGAAGGTGCAGCCAGAACTGTCGGTGCCAGCTATGCTGTTGTAAACCCCCACACCGATTTCGATGCTTTCAACACTCGCCTGCACGGGATTGGCCCGCATCATGTCAGGAATGCCCCTGGATTTGATGAAGTGATTGACCTTCTTTTTCCAGTCTTGTCCCGCCATCATCTGGTTCAGCACAGCAATTTCGACAAACAGGCCGTGAATGCCGCCAGCCGCACCTACGGGCGTGATGCACCCGATTTCCGTTGGATCGACAGCGTGACCATCGCCCGCCGCGCCTGGCCCGAGTTGAAAGGCAATGGCGGGCATGGCTTGGGGAACCTCAAGAAAGTCCTGAACCTGAATTTCCGCCACCACGACGCAGGCGAAGACGCCCGCGCCGCCGCCCAGGTGGTCTTGCATGCCGAAGCGCATATGGGTGTGCCCTTTGATGAATTGGTCGCCCCGAAACGCAAGGCCTATCCGTCACCTGTCACCCGCAAAGGCAATGCCGCTGGCCCGTATGCCGGGGCAGTCGTGGTGTTCACCGGCGCACTGGGCCTGTCACGCGAAGCCGCGGCCGATCTTGCTGCACAATCCGGGATGACCGTGAAAGCCGGCGTCACCCGTCTGACCACCTATCTGGTGGTGGGGGACCAGGATCTGACCGTCCTTGGCGGGCATTCCAAAAGCAGCAAGCACCGTAAAGCTAACGAAATGCAGGCCGCAGGCCACCCGATCCGGATCATCGGCGAGACCATATTCAAGGCAATGGTGGGGGGATGATGTGAAATAGGCAGCGGATAGCGGATCTGTGTGATCGAGGTTGGGCCGGTATGGCGGTTGGGAACGCGGGTAGTGGCGTGGCAGTTGACCAGTATTCTTGCGGTGGACATCGACGTGACGGGCGGAATTTGCTGACTGTGACGTTGCGGCATTGCACCTGCAGCAACCTCTGTAAGCGGCCGGTCGGGATGATATCCTCAAGCTCAATGGCGATTGAGGCGCGGATGTCACCGCCTCTCACAATGGCCCCAAAATATTCAAAGGAGCCCAAACTGCTGCACACCTCGCCGGAAAGTAGCTAAGGGATGCACACATCTTTGGCTGTGCGCTCCGGTTTTCGGCACTTGACCGTTTTTGTTGCGCATGATTCGATCGCTCTACCTAAAGTGGGAGGGCGTCTGTGGTGACTTCGGAAGGCTGGAGGCTGGGTGATTTCGGAGACGAACGCCTGGCAAAAAGGGGGGTCTGCTGCTCGCAGCAATGGTGGCGCGCACGAGCACCTGTCTTCGGCGTCTGGCGGGTGGCCGCCGCAGTGGGATTGTCGGATTTTCGCGCTTTCTGGCCAATCCGCGCGTGACGGCTGAGGCGGTGATTGAAGGCTGGGGAGCGGAGCTTTCGCAAGCCTGCGCGGGGCGGCATATTCTTGCGATTCAGGACAGCAGCGACTTCAATTTCTCGACAACCAAAGAGCGCAGTCGCGGACTGGGTGCAATCGGCAAGGGGTCTGGGCGCGGTGTTTTGCTCCACGCGATGCTGGGTGTGGATGCCGAGACGGGTGGCATTCTGGGTTTGGCCGCGGGCCGGATATGGACACGCGATGGCCGCGTAAGTGTTCCCCACCGGGCCCGCCCCCTGTCCGAGAAGGAATCGCATCGGTGGCTGAGCACGGCAGAGGCTGCCAAGACAGTTCTGGCCCAGGCGCATATGGTGACTGAAATCGGCGATCGCGAGAGCGATATCTATGAGAAATGGGCACGATTGCCGGAGCCGGGCTTTCACATCCTGACCCGTGCCATGACGGATCGCTCAATCCTGGAAGGTGGCGGCAAGCTGTCCTCTGCCCCGCTGAAATTGGCAGGTACGGCACAAGTGGCGATGCGCGCACGCCCAGGGCGCCCGGCGCGCACCGCCAGACTTGAGGCCCGATTTGGCCCCGTTACGATCAAGCGTCCTGCCAATCTGGCCAGACAGCCGGGGCTGGCCGAGACGGTGGAGGTCAGCCTGATCGAAGTCAGCGAGGTGAATGCGCCACCGGGCGCCGAGCCCATCTCATGGCGGCTTTTGACCACTCACAAGGTCGAGGATGCGGACATGGCCTGGCGCGCGGTAAGCTGGTACCGGCAACGCTGGCATATCGAACAATTCTTCCGCACCCTGAAGCAACAGGGGTTGCAACTGGAGGACAGCCAACTGGAAAATGCCGAGCGGTTGATCAAGCTGACCGCGATTGCCGCCCGCGCGGCCTGCACCATCATGCAACTCGTTCAGGCGCGCGATGGCAAGTCCGGGCAAGACGCCAAAATCGCCTTCTCATCCTCCGAAATCCAGACCCTTCATGCTCTCCTGCCCGAACTCGAAGGCAAGACCGCGCTCCAGAAAAACCCTCACCCGCCGGAAACACTTGCCTGGGCCGCGTGGATCATCGCCAAGCTCGGCGGATGGGACGGCTACCCAAAATCCAAACCGCCAGGTCCAATTACATTCCGACATGGCCTACAATACTTCAAATCCGTCTCACACGGATGGAAACTCAGAAATGTGTGAATCGCCTAGCGGAAAGTAGGGGGGTGCTTCCATTTTGCCTATAATTCAGCTACCGATTTGAAACTTCTCGCCTCGCTCATGAAGGTGTCCCTGTTGTGCATTTATGTCCGCCATCTTCCACCGCCCAGATGGCCCCGTCAGGGTCCTGCGCAAGCCCGAAGATCGCGCCTTTCTGAACCGTCCGGGCCAGATCCCAGCCCTGCGCGTCGCGCCGCGCGATAAAGCCGAGTGTCTCCATCGGGAAGCGGGTGGCGCGTTCGGCGTTTTGCGTCAGGAAATAGGATTGCAAGACTTGCTGATAAGCGGCTTGCTCCGCAGGCGTCAGCGGCCTGTCGGTCACAGGTGGCGGCGGCATGTCTGCAAAGCGATCACGCCGCTCTGGCATCTTGGTATTCCCTGCCAGCAGCAGCGTCCCATCCGCAAGCGCCAGCGCATCGGTCCAGGTCGGCACGGAAATCGTGTTTGTGTGACTACAGCGCCGGTCAGGCGGGTTTTTTGAGGCCCATGGCCTCGAAGAGGTCCAGTTGCTCCAGTGTGGTTTTGCTGGTGCCGTTGAATGTGCGATCGCCGATATGGGCAGTATGCTTCTGGATGCGTGCAAGCAGATCCAGCGCAGTGAGGGGGCTGGAAAGGGCAAAATATCACATTTAAGGGCAAAGGAAGGTCTTTGATTTCATTTGATTTTATATCTCAGATTTAACGGCAACGCGACAACAGGATCAGCCTTAGCGTCGAGACCAGACGGGGCGGCGCCGCGCGATCAGGGCCGCCAGATGGCTGGTAGGTCACGATTTTCGGTCAGGTGTCGCGCGCCTCGGGCGTGCCCTCGCGCGCAACGACCCAGCCGTTCAACCATGCCAGCCCCGCCAGCGTCAGCCCCAACCCCAGAAATGCGCCCACACGCAACAGCCCCTCCAGTTCGGACGCGTCGACCAGAAACGCCTTGGCGGCTGCAAGCCCAGCAAGTGCCACGCCAAGTTTGCGCAGGTCCGGCCGCCGCGTGTGCAAGGCCCATGCCAACGCTACAGCACCGGCCAACAGCAATGCAAATGTATAGGCATAAAGCTCTCCCTGTGCGATTCCGTTCAATAGGCGCAGATCGGGGCCTTGCCACAGGTGACGGATTGCTGTTGCGACCCACAGCGCACAAAGTCCCCACGCCACAAACTGAAGATAGCGCGCCCGCGCCAAGGCCAGCAGCAGAAGGGCGGGAAACAGATATGCCAGCAGCAGGTCATTCAACACCGGCCATCCCGCAACCTCTCCCCAGAATGGCCAAATGCCGACAAGCGGCGAAGCCGGGAAAATCGCGGCCGCGACCAGCGCCACCGCGGCCCAAAGTGCAAGCAGCCATGCAAGGGTTTTGCGGACACGTTGCAGTAACGGCAATGCGGCACGCCGGACCTGCACCCATGTCAACGCAATCAGGACACCGGCTTGCAACCCCAACTGCGCATGAGGGCCAATCTGGTCGGGTAACAGCCGCGCAATAACAAGCCCCGCACCGACCGCTGCACTGCCCATCAATCCGGTTTCGACAACCAGACGCGCCTCGCGGCGAATATGCACATCCGCAAGGCGCTGCATCAGCCAAAGCGCCAAAAACGGCCCCGCAAGTGTCGCACCGATGGACGCCAGAAACTGAACGCTATGCGCCTGATCCAGATGCCATGTGATGCCGGGATCCAGCACCAGCCGCCAGCCCAACGCAAGCGATGCCAGCACCATGAACGCCCCGATGCCGGGAATATCGAAGCGGCGGTCCATTGCGGCTGCGGCCACCATCAGCACCGCCAGCGCAATCGTCAGTGCCGCCTGCCCCAGCAGCAGCATCATGCCCAGCCCCACGAAGGCGAAGGCCGCAGCAGCAGCAGCGCCCAGTCGCGGCCCCTGGCCGTTGTCGCGCGCGGCGTAGCGCAAGGCCAGCATGGTCGCCAACCCAGCCGCAGCCATCGCATGCAATGCCCATGCGTAGGGGCCGATCACGTTTGCCGGTTGCCACATGGTTTCAAGCGCGACCAATGCCCCACCGGGCAGGATAAGCCCGGCAAGTGTGAAGGGCGCGTAGCGGTCGGGGGCTTCCGCCTCGCCCCGCCAGATCATGGCCAGACCGGCCAGCAGCGCCAACCCCAAGACATAGCTGGCCTGTAGCGGCATGGGCGATTCCGGCGGACGCGGCAGATGAAAGCCATAGACGACCGACCCGCCGCCCAGCCATGCCTGCACCACAATCCACAGCGGCAGCGCAAGAATGGGCAGCACCATCTGGTCGGACAACGCAGGCGCACGCAGACACCAGACAGCAATCAATATCGCCAGCGCGGCAATGCCTATCGGCCCTGCCATCCCCCCGTCCACCAACAGCGCCAGACCAAACCCCGCCACCGCGGAGGCCACGAAACTGGCGCGCACCCCTTGCGCGGGTCTGACCCGCCCCAAGGCGCGCGGCCCCTGCACCATTGGCGCGATATAGCCGAAAGGCAGCGTCATCGCAGCGCCAGCCACAATGATCACGGCCAGCGCGAAACCCAACTCATCCGCGCCTGCCATCCGCCAAATGACCATAGCGCCCAGCGGCCCTGCAAGCGCCAGCCATGTAACCCAGCCCCAGCGCCGTTTTGCGTCGATTCCAAGTCCGGCAAGGGCCAGCAGCGCGAAATAGCCCAACAGCGCAGCGGGCGGTGGTCCCCCGCCGCCAAGGACGAAAGGAACCAAAGTCCCCGCAGCCAGCCCCAATGCCGACAGCATGGGTCCGTATAGCCAGCCAAGCCCGATGGCCGCGAATGACAATATCGCCAGACAGGCCAACGCTGTGGCAGGCCCGATCATCGCATACAAATGCAGCGCGGCCAGAACTGCCGCCATTGCAATCACCAGCCCCGCCCCTGTCAGCGTCGCGGGCAGAACAGGGCCGGCAACAGGGCGCGGGCGCAGCCATTCGCCCGCCGCGACCAGCCCGGCGGCCAGAACCAGCGCCAGCACAATTTGCGTCAGGGGGGTCAGTTTGCCGGTTTCAACCGCGTACTGCACCAAAAACACCCCCGAAAGCACCAGTGCAGCCCCCGCAACGGGGTAAATCCAGTTATCGCGCAACCATGGCCGCAGCCGCGCGAATGTGCTTTCTTTGGACGATTTTGCACCGGCCTTGGGCACGCTTGCTGTTGTCGCGCTGCCTTTTTTTGTCGCACCATTGCGCGAAGAAACACCCCAAGGCCCCTTCTGTGCGGATGTTTCAGGCGCAGGAATGTCGGGCGCAGGGGTAGCGGGCACGTCGGTAAGGGCCACCGGATCGGTTTCCGCCGCAACGCCCTGTGCGCGCAATGTCGCAAGGTCCTGCTCCAGCTTCTTTATGCGCGTGCGCGATGACAGGGCGATCCATAATGCCGCCACGCTTATCAAAGTCAGGAGGAATTCCATAATGCTTGCCTGTTGCCACGGTGTTTCATCAAGAACGGCTGCCTTGTACAACCATACTCGCGAAATGGCGCGAATGTCGCAAGGGCCCGCAATGAAGTTCTGACAGACAGCGGGCGCGGTCCGCAAACCCCGCCCTGCCGACAAGGGACGTAGGGCTGAGCGGAACGCCCAAGTATCATAAGCGCGCCAAAACCGCCTCACAACACCTGTGCGCAATTCAGGTTTCGCAAATGTCGTAAGTTCCGCACAGCCAGTGCTTGCTACTGAAACCAAAGGAAAATCTGGTGGCAAAAGTCATGTGTGAAACTAAGCGCATTTTGCATGACGTTTCGCGCGCCCAGAAATGGGAGTTCCGCGGAGAGTCTCTCTGAGCTGAAAGCCATAGCAAAAAGCAGAATCGAAGGCCAGGGCATTGATAACAAATGATATTCTATGGCGCCATCAATAAATGATGCTATCGGCCAAAATCCTTATGATACCTCACCGTTCCGCTCAGCCCGACGTCCCTTCAATAGCAAAAAATGCTGCGCGATGCACAATTGGCCGGTTTGGTGAAGCCGCACTGCAGCAAGCCACCGACGCTGACTGACCGGGTGCGCAGATCGGGCCATCACCTTCGCAAGGGGCGGACAGCGGACTGACGGCAGTGCGGCATTGCGCTTGCAGCATCTGATGAAAGCGGCCGGTCGTGGCGGCACTGGCCTGCAGCGCCGGGCACGCGGTTGGGTGTCAAAGCTGTAAGTGTCGATCGATTGGAGTGATGTGGACACCGAGGCGGATGTTCGGTCGTCGTGATGCGACAGTTGCTATGCGCGCAGGCTGCAAGTCAGGGTGATGATCGGTGGTTTTCGGGGTGATTCGAATCACCTAGCGGTGTTCGTGCTATTCCCCCTATAGTTCAATGGCTAAACTACCGCCTTTTTGGGCTGTTTTTTGGGGTAGCATAATACCTGCGGGCGGAAATCCGCCCGGAGGGGTCAAAATCGGGCGGATTTTCGCCCGACCAAGCGGTCGAAAGTTCGGCAATATCGTTTTATTACAGCCGCTTACAGGATGTGCATTTTTTGAAGATTTTTGTTGATTTTGCTCAAACTTCTGCACGACCGTTTTGGCTCAGCGTGCATCCAAACCCGCGATGCGACTGATGTAGCGTGTTTATAAGGAGACTTCCCATGCCAATGCCGGCGTATCTGACCATTGAAGGCGAAACCCAGGGCCTGATCACCCAAGGGGCGACCACATTTGATTCCATCACCAATGAATGGCAAGCAGGCCATGAAGACGAGATCATGGTGCAGGCGTTCTCACATGCGGTGATCACACCGCGCGACCCGCAGTCGGGCTCACCCACGGGCACCCGCATCCACCAGCCCTTTACCTTTACTTGCACGCTGAACAAATCGGTGCCGCTTTTGTACAACGCGCTGGTCACCGGCGAATTGCTCACCAAGGTCGAGCTGAAATGGTACCGCACCCAGGCATCCGAGCAGGTGCATTTCTTCACCACCGCGCTGGAAGAGGCTTTGATCGTCGATATCAATTGCGACATGCCACATTGCAAGGACATGACCTCCAAGGATTACACCCAGCTTGTGCAGGTCAAGATGACCTACCGCAAGATCATGTGGGATCATGTGGTCGCGGGCACATCCGGCTCTGATGACTGGCGCAATCCGATCCAGGCGTAATTAGCAACCATTTGATCCGCCTCAGGCATTTCCGCCCGAACCAACCCACTATTTCGGCTCGGGCAGAATATCTTGCACTTGGCCACGCTTAGGCTGTGCAGGGCGCTCCTTGATTGCTATCGGGGAGGACGTGTGAGCGTTACAAGTTTGACCGGCATGTCAGCGGATCTCGTAACGCCCCGTTCGGGGCACACTCCTCCGGCCCTGTCTGTGCATGTGGCGCAGATGGGGCCGGAGCCACCCTTGCGGCGCTCCCCTGAAGCTCTTGGAGTGGCCACAGCGGCGGGTGTAATTATGATTAGAGGAAAGTTCAGATGGGTGCATTCGAGACGATATCCAGCCTTGCGCAGCGGTTTCTGGATCAGGATCAGGATCTGGCCTTCGGGTTTGAAGCGGCGGCGGGGCGGTTCACGGTTGTGGGGTTCTCGGTGCAAGAGGCGATCAACACGCCCTTCGAGATCGTTGTGGATCTGGCCTCATTGGACCCTGATATCGATCTGGCAGCCCTGCTGGATGCGCCGGCCTGTCTGGGATTGTATAGCAAATACCAGGCCCCGCGTCATTTCCACGGGATTGTCACAGATGCCATGCGCGGCGATAGCGGGTACCGGCGCACCTTTTATACGCTGGTGCTGCGCCCGAGCCTGTCGCGGCTCGATCATGGCTCGGATTGGCGCATCTGGCAGGATATGACCGTGCCCGAAGTGGCCGCGCAATTGCTGTCCGAACAGGGCGTCACGGATGTGGATTGGCGGCTGGCTGAGACCTATCTGCCGCGCGAATATCTGACCCAGGCGGGCGAGACCAACCGCGCGTTCCTGGAGCGCATTCTGGCCGAGGAAGGGATTTTCTACGCCTTCGCCCATTCGCCCGACGGCCATAAGCTGATCGTGACCGATGCGCCGCTGGCCATGCCGATGATCGCCGATCCGGTGCTGGCCTATAATGCCAATCCCGGCGGGCAGTCGCGCGGGGTCTGGGTCAGCCGCTTCAGTCAGACCGAGCGGCTGCGCGCCTCGCATTATGCGATGGAGGATTACACGTTCCACAACCCCCCCGCCGGGATGGGCACGCTGGCCGTGGGCGAGCGGCTGGACGGGCTGAAAGGGCGCTACGAGCATTTCGCCTATCCGGGCCGCTACAAAGACCCCGCCAGCGTGGGCAACCGCTTCACCCGCCACCGGATCGAGGCTGAGCGGGTCGATGCCACCACTGGCGCGGGTGAGACGAATTGCCTGCATTTGAACGCAGCCTTCCAGATGACGCTGGCCGCCCATACTGACCCGCGCGCCAATAGCCGCCACCGGCTGCTGGCCGTGTCGCATTCGGGCCAGCAATCCGCCGCGCTGGAAGAAGATGCAGGCGACGCGCCCACGACCTATTCCGCCAGCTTCGTCACCCAGCCCGGACATCTGCCCTATCGCCCCGCAGTGCCGCGCAAACCGGTGGTGGACGGGCCGCAAATGGCCGTGGTCACCGGCCCCCCCGGAGAAGAGATTTATTGTGACAATTTTGGCCGCGTGAAGGTCCAATTCGAATGGAATCGCCACACACCTGCCGACGAACACTCCAGCTGCTGGATCCGCGTCAGCCAGAACTGGGGCGGAGGCGGCTGGGGCCATATGGCCATCCCGCGCATTGGCCAGGAAGTCATCGTGGATTTCTTCGACGGGGATGCCGACCAACCCATCATCACCGGCCGTACCTACAACGCCCGCAACCGCCCTCCTTACAAACTGCCCGAACACAAGACCCGCATGACCATCAAGTCCGACACCCACAAGGGCAAGGGTTTCAACGAGCTGCGGTTCGAGGATGAGGCCGGGCGGGAGGAAGTGTTCCTGCATGCGCAGAAGGACAGGAACGAGAAGATCCGTAACAACCACACAGAGCGCATCGACAATAACTGGGTGCAATCTATTGGTAACCACAAGGTCGTAGAAGTGGATGGCAGCCATAGTGAATCCGTGCACGGCAGTATGGCGGTTCACATCGGTCGAAGCAGTCGGGGACGCGCTCTTGCAAACTCAGATAGGTCTTCGCAGCAAGGTATTGGCGACATCGCGGTGAAGTTAGGAATCCCGGGCCTGCGCGATGCTGCGGCCGGATTCTATTCATTACATGCTGATGCGGTCATCTCAGAAACAACGCCTGGCGTGAAGTCGCAGGTCATTGGTGTGAGTAAATCCGTCCAGGTTGGCAGCACTTTGGTCGAGCAAGCAGGGAACTCAATCCAGCTTGCTTCCGGCTCTCAGATGTCCATAGATGCAGGGGACACGGTTACTGTCACCAGTGGAGGCGAGATTGAAATCCGGGTCGGTAAAGCGGAATTGCGGATGACTGCGGATGGTTTCATCAGGCTCAAGGGAGACACGCTCTACCTCGATTTCGAAAATGGCGTTGAGGTTGAGGGCGGCAAAGAGATCAAGATGGCCGCTTCAAAGATAAATCTGAATTGAGGGAAATAAGATGGCTCGGTTAGTAAAAGTCGCTATTTTCGCAGTTGTTGGTTTCGTTATTTTTGTGGTCGCCCTAGGGGAGTTTGCAAGGTATCGAATACAACAGGGCGCTCTGCGCGGAGAGGTGATATCGCCTTCGGGCAGGCTGATATGTTCCGAGGAAGCGCATATGGAGTATGTTCGAATTAGCCCCGAAATTGGTGCCAATATAGGGATGTCAACCCTTGAAAGCGCCGAGGATGTTGATCGCCTTTTGGCCGCCTATGACGCACTCGAACTTGATGGGCCGGAAACAGTCTTCATTGCCGCACATATCCCGACCGGTGACACCTATACCTACACTTGCGAAGAAGAACGTTGCACTTGGGGAGAATACGCGCGAGCGCGGTCCGAATGTGGCGAAGCTACGATCAGTGTAGATCTAGGAAATTTTTGTAGACATCTAGCAGTACGCTTTCGCGAGCAAGACCACTGCCTGATCGCACCATTTCAGGGGGACCAATGAGCAATACATTTCCATTTGGCAATGAACTTAGCCAAGCCGAATCTTGGTTAGGGCATATGAATGCAAAATCTACCAATTGGTACGTGTTTTATGATGGCGGGCTTTCAGTCATATGTGGTTATCACAGCTTTATTTTTCTTGGGCTGGAAAGTTTGACAATTGCAGTTGTCCGTTTCTATGGCTGCGGTGTTTCAGTTGGTCTTCCCGTTGGAAAGCTATTTGGTGCAGCGGGAGCAAATGCGCGAGCAGCGCGCCGCGTTGAGCACGGCCACGGCATTATTTCAAATGCGTATGACGTGGCTTCGACAATTGAAATGGAGCAGGCGCAACGTAGTGCCGGGGAGGGGATGGCCTTATATCAACGGATGCAGAGCGGATATCCTAATTTTATGCAAGCTTTACAGCCATTTTCGCTTTCGGATCTTGCAGGTATGTCGGGGGCAGTGGCGGGTGCCCACATCGAGCTTGGGGCCGCCGCGGGAAGTTACATCATCGAGGGCGGCGTGTCGCCTGTATACTTCAGAAAGTCAATTGTGAATACAGGTGATGGCCTGGTCAACGCAGGCTTAGGAATGTTGTCAGGCGTCTGGAGCGTTGAGCGTTGGTATAATCTGTATCTTGAACTAGGAGCTTCAGCTCAAGCCAGCTGCGCCATTAAAGACCAAATCCCAGGTTACGCTCAGCCCTACAGGCAAATTGCAGATGTCCATCCAATTATCGCCCAACTACCACCAGCTGGCTGCAGCATTTCAGAAACCGAGTTCAACCCCGCTTCGTTGCTCCCCCAATGACTGAGAACCGGCAGATGCACGATACCGTGTTCGATGATCCAAAAAACATGGCTTTGGCTGGGGCAATCCGCAGCGCAGGTGGTCAGACTTTACCCAACCTTTGGCGCATCTTGCATGACAATATGTTCCTCAAACTTCGCTTCGGGATGATTGACACACCTAGCGGAGACGGGAGCACATTGCGCATGATCGCAGATTCGGAAGCCGAATTGGCCGCTGACCTTGCAAGCGTTGCTGTACAGGATTGGGAAAACCTTTGCGCAGCAGCCGGTTGGACGGCAACGGGCGCCGCCGCTCTTTCCTGGTGCCAAGGCGCCACATTGCCCCAGGTCCTCGACGGTTGGCTCGCATCGGGGTTCCCGCTCAAGCCTCTGCCCGAGTATGAACGCCCTGCGCGCTTCATCAACCCGGCGCTTTTGCGCCAGACCCGCAGCCTCTCGGCGTTGGTAGAGGCCGCGCAACCCAATGCCTTTGCGCTCTGCGTCATGATTGCCCATTCCCCCGAGCCGCTGGACTTCGATATGTCACTTGAGGCCCTCCAGTCAGTTCCCCAACCCCAGCTCGCAGCTTTCTTCAAGTCACGCATGTTGCAAAAACCCGTCCGAAGCCCTGATGAAGACCAGCTGATCGTGATCTGGACTGCGACGGTAAAGGGCACGGAGTTCGACATATGGGAGGCCGCGTAATGCCCGCAATCGCCCGCGTTGGAGATGTTCATGACTGCCCCAGGCATGGAAAGAACACGATCACCGAAGGAGGATCAGGCGAGGTCGATGGCCGCGCGATTGCCCGCTTGGGCGACGCCTGCGCCTGCGGCGCGCTAATCACCGAGGGATCATCAGTGGCCGGGCTTGACGGCAAACCCGTGGCATATGTTGGGTGCAAAACCAGCTGCGGCGGCACAATCACCAGCGGCTCAGATACCGGCGAGGTTCCGGTGTGATGCCAAGCGGGAACAAGACCTCTGCGCCGGGCTCAGTTGCGCGGCTGCTACGATGCTGCGCAATGCACGAGTGACCGGTTCGGGAAAGCTGCACCGCGGCGCTGTGGTCATCCCGACCGGCAGCTGTGGGCCGACCACGACGATCTTGCCTTCGCCGTCGCACTGGGCGGAAAGCGGACTGACGGCAGTGCGGCATTGCGCTTGCAGCATCTGATGAAAGCGGCCGGTCGTGGCGGCACTGGCCTGCAGCGCCGGGCACGCGGTTGGGTGTCAAAGCTGTAAGTGTCGATCGATTGGAGTGATGTGGACACCGAGGCGGATGTTCGGTCGTCGTGATGCGACAGTTGCTATGCGCGCAGGCTGCAAGTCAGGGTGATGATCGGTGGTTTTCGGGGTGATTCGAATCACCTAGCGGTGTTCGTGCTATTCCCCCTATAGTTCAATGGCTAAACTACCGCCTTTTTGGGCTGTTTTTTGGGGTAGCATAATACCTGCGGGCGGAAATCCGCCCGGAGGGGTCAAAATCGGGCGGATTTTCGCCCGACCAAGCGATCGAAAGTTTTGCAATATCGTTTTATTACAGCCGCTTACAGGATGTGCATTTTTTTGAAGATTTTTGTTGATTTTGCTCAAACTTCTGGCGGACCGTTTTGGCTCAGCGTGCATCCAAACCCGCGATGCGACTGATGTAGCGTGTTTATAAGGAGACTTCCCATGCCAATGCCGGCGTATCTGACCATTGAAGGCGAAACCCAGGGCCTGATCACCCAAGGGGCGACCACATTTGATTCCATCACCAATGAATGGCAAGCAGGCCATGAAGACGAGATCATGGTGCAGGCGTTCTCACATGCGGTGATCACACCGCGCGACCCGCAGTCGGGCTCACCCACGGGCACCCGCATCCACCAGCCCTTTACCTTTACTTGCACGCTGAACAAATCGGTGCCGCTTTTGTACAACGCGCTGGTCACCGGCGAATTGCTCACCAAGGTCGAGCTGAAATGGTACCGCACCCAGGCATCCGAGCAGGTGCATTTCTTCACCACCGCGCTGGAAGAGGCTTTGATCGTCGATATCAATTGCGACATGCCACATTGCAAGGACATGACCTCCAAGGATTACACCCAGCTTGTGCAGGTCAAGATGACCTACCGCAAGATCATGTGGGATCATGTGGTCGCGGGCACATCCGGCTCTGATGACTGGCGCAATCCGATCCAGGCCTGATCCATTAGCCCCGGGGCCACGCGCGGGCATGCAGCCCAACTGCGCGGCCTCGGGGGCACAAAAGTGTCTGTAACGAGTGCCGCCCGATTACACGGGCGGCTGGGTACCCCTTCAGCCCTGTCCGTATTTCAGGCAGGGCTGAAGGATTATCTTACTTAAACCGGCCCCAATCCCTGCCAGATGGGATATTGCGGGCCCGTCTGCATTTGGAAGCGCGCCATGTTCAAACTCGAGATCACAGATGACCGCAGCCCCGAGCGGCGCAAGCCTGATCCGGTGGTCGCGCGTGAGGGGGTGTTCTCTCTGATCGAGCCCGAGGCGTTAAGCCCCGTTGAAGCCGCCCGCCCCGAGACCCTTGCCGTAGCCGCCACCAAACGCAACGCCCGCCCCGCCCGATACTGGCTGCCCGAAGATATCCTTAAATACGTAACCCGCATCTACGCTCGCTTCTCAAACCCGTTGCGCAAGGGCCCGTCTGCGAGGCGCAAATGAAGCGTCTTGTACTTGTGCTATGCGCTTTCGGGGTTGCGAGTGCTGGGCTCCTTTGGGCTTTTGTCCGGCTGGTGCCGATGGAATTCTCGTCTGTTTCAGCACATGATCCGCGCGTTGTCTTTGGCATCACCCGAAACATCCGACATCTGCAGATTGACGGGCAGTGCGGACCAATGCGCTACAGCCGCGCCTTTCTGGAATGCGGCGGCATATGTGGCACGCGGATTTCCCTGCATCTGCCATTGTCATCCGAACCTGATCTTGCCGCGCTTCAGGCTCAAAGCCGCGCTGATGATGTTCATTATTGGTCGGAAGATACGCAAGCCAATTGCGTGCCAAGCCAGATCGACCTGGTATTTGACGCGAGGTTGAGATGAGTGAATTCGCTGACATCGCGCGTGCATGGAACCAATACAATCAGCGCCGAACCTGGGATGGGGTGAATTACGGGCTGATCTACACATGCAATTGTGGCTGGGTTGATCTGGGCCATCTGAACCCCTTCAGCACCCGCCCTGAAATCGGGGCTGCAAATCTATGGCGTGCGATGAACGCCCAAGGACCGGCAGTCATGCGCAATGCTTGCGACCCGACATTGGGTGACAGGGTGATGTACGGTGTGGCGGGCAGCATTCTGCGTGCGCGGCTGGCGCGATGCGCAGATGACCCCTATCTGCGCTTTGCCGATGGGTCGACCGGGTTTCGGGTCCGCTACCGTCAGGATCATGCGGGCTACCCGGGCCGTCCAGGCCGCGAGGGCATTTTTCTGATCAAACATGGCTTGACCCAGACGCGCGCCCGCGCTGTGGCATTGTCGATCTTCATGGATGTCTCGCACCGTTTCGAGAGATTTCAAAGCAGCATTCCGCCGCGCTGGATGACTGATAGCGGCTATTCCCAGGAAGATCTCGTGTCCAATCTGATCGGCTTCTATATAGGCTTGGGGATCCTGTCGAAGTCAGAAGCCATAGCAGCCTGCCATCCGGTCGGCCAGGCGACGGCTGAAGATATCTGGCGCCGACAAGGCGCAGTTGGCAGCCATAAGAACTACAGTTTCAAGCCGCAGCTTCAGGCCACTGCAGTCGATGACACAACCGCTTTGATGTGTCGTGATGATTGTGCCGGTCAGGCGCGCCGCTTGCCCGCCGTGTTTCAGACAATCACGCCCGCGCCCGAAGGCGTGGATTTCCTGCGCCTGTCTGCAGGCAGCGCGATCCAGTTTTAAGGTAGAGGGTATATAATGGGATTATTCGAGCAGCTTTCGGGCCTTGCACAGCGGTTTCTTGATCAGGATCAGGACCTTGCCTTTGGGTTTGAGGCGGCGGCGGGCAGCTTTGTGGTGGTGGGGGTTTGATGCGCGATGTTACGCCGAATTTCTGGCTGGATCAGTCAGATGGGGATGAGGATACGCCCGCGATCCTGCGCAGCACGATGACCGCCATCGATCTGCCCATAGCGGGACGCTACATCGACCAAGTTTGGCAGCTGGGCAACGCGCAGGAATATCTGGCCTTCGTCACCCATGGTGTGTTGCACGAAGAGCAGCTGAGCCTGTTATTGATTGGTGAGAACAGGCTGCAAGAGCAGATTGACATTTCACAGCCCCTCGCCGGGACGCCGCCGAAAATTTCTGCCTCGGTGACACAGGATCATGCGTTGGAATTCCAATTTCCGGCGGACCGTAAATGGCGCCTGAAGGTGCGGGCGCTTCCGGCCTGGCACTGGCCTTTGCAGAGCCCCCTGATTACTCGTCAGCCCAGATGGCGCGGACGGCTAAAATTGACAGCATAGAGGAGATTTCATGAGCTTATTTGAGCAGCTTTCCAGCCTTGCGCAGCGGTTTCTGGATCAGGATCAGGATCTGGCCTTCGGGTTTGAAGCGGCGGCGGGGCGGTTCACGGTTGTGGGGTTCTCGGTGCAAGAGGCGATCAACACGCCCTTCGAGATCGTTGTGGATCTGGCCTCATTGGACCCTGATATCGATCTGGCAGCCCTGCTGGATGCGCCGGCCTGTCTGGGATTGTATAGCAAATACCAGACCCCGCGTCATTTCCACGGGATTGTCACAGATGCCATGCGCGGCGATAGCGGGTACCGGCGCACCTTTTATACGCTGGTGCTGCGCCCGAGCCTGTCGCGGCTCGATCATGGCTCGGATTGGCGCATCTGGCAGGATATGACCGTGCCCGAAGTGGCCGCGCAATTGCTGTCCGAACAGGGCGTCACGGATGTGGATTGGCGGCTGGATGAGACCTATCTGCCGCGCGAATATCTGACCCAGGCGGGCGAGACCAACCGCGCGTTCCTGGAGCGCATTCTGGCCGAGGAAGGGATTTTCTACGCCTTCGCCCATTCGCCCGACGGCCATAAGCTGATCGTGACCGATGCGCCGCTGGCCATGCCGATGATCGCCGATCCGGTGCTGGCCTATAATGCCAATCCCGGCGGGCAGTCGCGCGGGGTCTGGGTCAGCCGCTTCAGTCAGACCGAGCGGCTGCGCGCCTCGCATTATGCGATGGAGGATTACACGTTCCACAACCCCCCCGCCGGGATGGGCACGCTGGCCGTGGGCGAGCGGCTGGACGGGCTGAAAGGGCGCTACGAGCATTTCGCCTATCCGGGCCGCTACAAAGACCCCGCCAGCGTGGGCAACCGCTTCACCCGCCACAGGATCGAGGCTGAGCGGGTCGATGCCACCACTGGCGCGGGTGAGACGAATTGCCTGCATTTGAACGCAGCCTTCCAGATGACGCTGGCCGCCCATACTGACCCGCGCGCCAATAGCCGCCACCGGCTGCTGGCCGTGTCGCATTCGGGCCAGCAATCCGCCGCGCTGGAAGAAGACGCAGGCGACGCGCCCACGACCTATTCCGCCAGCTTCGTCACCCAGCCCGGACATCTGCCCTATCGCCCCGCAGTGCCGCGCAAACCGGTGGTGGACGGGCCGCAAATGGCCGTGGTCACCGCCCCCCCCGGAGAAGAGATTTATTGTGACAATTTTGGCCGCGTGAAGGTCCAATTCGAATGGAATCGCCACACACCTGCCGACGAGCACTCCAGCTGCTGGATCCGCGTCAGCCAGAACTGGGGCGGAGGCGGCTGGGGCCATATGGCCATCCCGCGCATTGGCCAGGAAGTCATCGTGGATTTCTTCGACGGGGATGCCGACCAACCCATCATCACCGGCCGTACCTACAACGCCCGCAACCGCCCTCCTTACAAACTGCCCGAACACAAGACCCGCATGACCATCAAGTCCGACACCCACAAGGGGACAGGGTTCAACGAGCTGCGGTTTGAGGATGAGGCCGGGCGGGAGGAAGTGTTCCTGCATGCGCAGAAGGACAGGAACGAGAAGACCCGTAACAACCACACAGAGCGCATCGACAATAACTGGGTGCAGAGTGTAGGTGCGGAAAAGGTCATAGAGGTCGGAGACAATCACATCGAACGTATCGGTGGAAATGTTTTCATATCTGTCGGCCCTTCCAATCTTGGGCAAATGTTCTCTCGCGGGCTGCAAACCCTGACGGAAGGCATTGGCAAAGTTGCGAGTGCCCTTGGACTGCCCGGTGTGATCAATCCAGGGACGGGCAACTACGCCTTGACCGTGGAAAAAAGTAAGACCGAGGCTGTTGGCGTGTTGTCATCGGAAACTGTGGGCTCGCATAAATACATCAGCGCCGGTCAACAAATCAGCCTGAATGCGGGCACCAATGTGACGGTGACCGCAAATAGGGTTCTGGATCTTTCCGCTCATTCTCTTGTCGCAATCAAGGTGGGGAAATCGGTTTTGACGATGCATAAGGATGGGCGAGTTATCTTGTCGGGGAAATCTTTCAAGATCGATATGGAAGACAAGATAGACGCCAAAGCAGGCGAGATAAGGTTGAACTGATGGCAGACGCGGATGATTTCAAGGAACTGGTGCTGGCAGAGTTCAAACAGATGGGACTGGAGATTGCCAAATTCACGCGCGGTGAACTGGTCACTTCGGGGGCGTGGTATTATAACGAGCAGGCCTCTGACAGCGTGGCGGAGAATCTGGGCACGGCGGTCGAACAAATCGCCGATGGCGTGAGCAGGTTGACTGAGAAGGATAGTCCGGAATGGGAATACTTCATCGAGACCTATGAGGATGTTGGTGAAGATGTGGCGCGACAATATCGAGGTTTTTCGCGCCCCAGATTCGAACGCGCAGTTCGCAGTTTTGGGCGCGCCTGGGGGAAGCTTGGAATTGGCGAGGATCTAGGAAACCATGCGGCCTTCCAATTCGTCCATATGCATATCACATACAGAACACAGCAAGGTCTGTTGCAGGTGATTGAGAGTTCTTACCAGGATGATGCCGAACTAAAGAAACATGTGGAATCTGCCGTGGTCTACTCCAATCATGTGCGGTCGTTCTTGATCGATTTTGCACGCGCTGCGGGCGATGTGCCACCTGATGCCGTGGATGTTTTTGCCAATCTCTACGCGGAAGGGCAGGCCATCAAGAACTGGGGGGCAAGTGTTGAAGACATGGCGATATTGTCCAATCCGGCGCTGATCCCCAGAGGGCCGATCGCAGAGTCGATCGCTGCCTATGAAGCCGGGATTGCGGCGATCGAAGCGCAGATCATCGCAGAGATGCGAAGAATGCAGGTCGACCTACCCCAGCAGATCACCGAAAGACAGACTGGCCAACAAGAGCTTGATCCGGGCTCCAACCTGTTCGACTCTGTGCGCAGGATCTATAGCATGCTCGCCACGGAGCGTGATCATAGAGCACGCAGGAGGATTGAGGAATCGACCATCCCGCGCCGTGAAGCTGATCTTGCCGAGGCCCAACAGATGCTGGATTATTTAAAAAGGTTGCAACGCGATGTTGACACGATTGAAAATTGATCACCTGCTCAGAGGCCTTGCACTCTCGACATGCCTGTGGGCTGCACCTTCGGCGCATGCGGATACGCCTTTGCGGCTTGATCTGGACCTGAGCTTCGAGGAGAACGTGAACCTGTTCTTTGATGCGATGGAACGCGGAGATCCGACTGACCCGGATGACCTGTTTTACCTTGCATCCAACCTGGTCTCGCCCGTGCGCGCGCGCGAAATGCATGATGTTGAAATCCCACGCGCATTTCGGTTGCGCACCATCTATGCAGATCAGATCGCACAGCGTTTTGCGGATTATGCTGCAGAGCCAGAGAACAAGAAGCGGGCGATCTATTACAGCTATCACTCCAGATTTGGGGGGGGCAGTCTTTGGGATCGCGACGCAGACGGGCTGTCCGATCAACGCAGCATCTGCCAGATATTCATGCAGGCGATCAATCCGACGTATCAACACGAGGATGAAAGAAGCTGCCTGGTGACCCAGCGGGACCTTGTGATTGCCGAGCTGCCGGAGCTGCCGGAGGAACCTTTTTCAACGCTGTTGCGGGCAGATATTCATGCCTATTTATTTTTTTTAAATGACCACGCCCGTTTCACCGGCCGGATATATACGTATGACCGTGGCAGCGAGCCGCCACCTGACGAATGGTTCGAAAACGTCGCGCCGGAACGTGTCAAAACCGCGTTCGACGTCTGGCGCGCATGGCATTACGACGACAGCTTCTGGTCTTGGCTACGTACGCAACCCATACCGCCAGAGGCTTTGCAAGATGCGATGGCGTTGAGCGACCTGTGTATCTCACTCATGCAGGTGATGGATAAGACACAGCTCTCTGAAACAGCCGATTATATCTGCGGCTTGTTGAATTACGAGATGGATATGGATGTCGCGACGGAGCTGCTGGGGCAAATACCACCGGAGGCATTTGAGGATATTCCGGGGGCGCAACTGATGCATGGCGCGCTTGCAATGTGTTCTGATGTTGAACCGCGCCCTCGCCGATCTTTCCAACCCGAGGAAACCGTATCGCTTGCGCGGGGGCGATGCACAGGTGTTGTATTGCATACACTTGAAAGCAGCCGTCGCTGCCGCCCCCCCTTATCCCTCACGCCGGAAAGTGGCTATTATCTGAGCGAGCTGTTCGCAAGTTGTGAGGTTGCTGACTTGCTCAGCATTGCTGATCGCAACCAGGTCAGCCGAAGAACTGGCCCGCGCCCACCACTGGCGGAGCAACACAACCCGTTCGCCGCGCCACCACAGAGGACGGATTGATGCCCGGCATTTCACGCAAGGGCTGTAGGTCATAGCGATGTTGACACGATTGAAAATTGATCACCTGCTCAGAGGCCTTGCACTCTCGACATGCCTGTGGGCTGCGCCTTCGGCGCATGCGGATACGCCTTTGCGGCTTGATCTGGACCTGAGCTTCGAGGAGAACGTGAACCTGTTCTTTGATGCGATGGAACGCGGGGATCCGACTGACCCGGATGACCTGTTTTATATCGCATTCAATCTGCTCAGCCCCGTTCTGGCCCGCAAAATGCATGATGTTGAAATCCCACGCGCATTTCGGTTGCGCAGCATCTATGCCGACTATCTGGTGCAACGTTTTGCGGATTATGCGGCACAGCCAGAAAACAGAAAACGCGCCATTCATTATAGCTATCGTGCACAATTCGGGGAAGATGGATTGTGGGATCGCGCGGCACAGGGGCTGTCCGATCAACGCAGCATCTGCCACATATTCATGCAGGCGATCAATCCGACGTATCAACACGAGGATGAAAGAAGCTGCGTGATGACCCAGCGGGACCTTGTGATTTCCGAGCTGCCGGAACTGCCGGAGGAACCTTTTTCAACGCTGTTGCGGGCAGATATTTACGCGCATTTGTTTTTCTTGAATGGGCATGTGACGCGTGGACGGCCATACCCGCTTCTGAACCGTGGCGAAGCGCCACCACCGGATGAATGGTTCGAACATGTCGCGCCGGAACAGGTAAGAATAGCGTTTCAGGCATGGTCTGCATGGCATTACGATGACAGCTTTTGGTCCTGGCTGCGTACGCAACCCACACCGTCAGAGACTTTGCAAGATGCGATGGCGTTGAGTGGTCTATGTATACCACTCATGCAAGTGATGGATAAGACAAAGCTCTCTGAAACAGCCGATTATATCTGCGGCTTGTTGAATTACGAGATGGATATAGATGTCGCGACGGAGCTGCTGGGGCAGATACCACCGGAGGCATTTGAGGATATTCCGGGGGCGCAACTGATGCATGGCGCGCTTGAAATGTGTTCCGATGTTGAACCGCGCCATCGCCGATCTTTCCACCCCGAGGAAACTGTCGCGCGCGCGCGAGGTGTTTGTACAAGGGGAGCAAGCGGGACAGTGCAAAGCAGCCGTCTCTGCCGCCCCCCCTTATCCCTCACTCCGGAAAGTGGCTATTATCTGAGCGAGCTGTTCGCAAGTTGCCGTGTTGCTGACTTGCTCAGCATTGCTGATCGCAACCAGGTCAGCCGAAGAACTGGCCCGCGCCCGCCACTGGCGGAGCAACACAACCCGTTCGCCACGCCACCACAGAGGACAGATTGATGCCCGGCATTTCACGCAAGGGCTGTAGGTCATAGCGATGTTGACACGATTGAAAATTGATCACTTGATCAGAGGCCTTGCACTCTCGACATGCCTGTGGGCTGTGCCTTCGCCGCATGCGGATACGCCTTTGCGGCTTGATCTGGACCTGAGCTTCGAGGAGAACGTGACCCTGATTTTTGATGCGCTGGAACGCGGGGATCCGACTGACCCGGATGACCTGTTTTACCTTGCATCCAACCTGGTCTCGCCCGTGCGCGCGCGCGAAATGCATGATGTTGAAATCCCACGCGCATTTCGGTTGCGCACCATCTATGCAGATCAGATCGCACAGCGTTTTGCGGATTATGCTGCAGAGCCAGAGAACAAGAAGCGGGCGATCTATTACAGCTATCACTCCAGATTTGGGGGGGGCAGTCTTTGGGATCGCGACGCAGACGGGCTGTCCGATCAACGCAGCATCTGCCAGATATTCATGCAGGCGATCAATCCGACGTATCAACACGAGGATGAAAGAAGCTGCCTGGTGACCCAGCGGGACCTTGTGATTGCCGAGCTGCCGGAGCTGCCGGAGGAACCTTTTTCAACGCTGTTGCGGGCAGATATTCATGCCTATTTATTTTTTTTAAATGACCACGCCCGTTTCACCGGCCGGATATATACGTATGACCGTGGCAGCGAGCCGCCACCTGACGAATGGTTCGAAAACGTCGCGCCGGAACGTGTCAAAACCGCGTTCGACGTCTGGCGCGCATGGCATTACGACGACAGCTTCTGGTCTTGGCTACGTACGCAACCCATACCGCCAGAGGCTTTGCAAGATGCGATGGCGTTGAGCGACCTGTGTATCTCACTCATGCAGGTGATGGATAAGACACAGCTCTCTGAAACAGCCGATTATATCTGCGGCTTGTTGAATTACGAGATGGATATGGATGTCGCGACGGAGCTGCTGGGGCAAATACCACCGGAGGCATTTGAGGATATTCCGGGGGCGCAACTGATGCATGGCGCGCTTGCAATGTGTTCTGATGTTGAACCGCGCCCTCGCCGATCTTTCCAACCCGAGGAAACCGTATCGCTTGCGCGGGGGCGATGCACAGGTGTTGTATTGCATACACTTGAAAGCAGCCGTCGCTGCCGCCCCCCCTTATCCCTCACGCCGGAAAGTGGCTATTATCTGAGCGAGCTGTTCGCAAGTTGCCGTGTTGCCAACTTGCTCAGCATTGCTGATCGCAACCAGGTCAGCCGAAGAACTGGCCCGCGCCCACCACTGGCGGAGCAACACAACCCGTTCGCCACGCCACCACAGAGGACGGATTGATGCCCGGCATTTCACGCAAGGGCTGTAGGTCATAGCGATGTTGACACGATTGAAAATTGATCACCTGCTCAGAGGCCTTGCACTCTCGACATGCCTGTGGGCTGTGCCTTCGGCGCATGCGGATACGCCCTTGCGGCTTGATCTGGACCTGAGCTTCGAGGAGAACGTGAACCTGTTCTTTGATGCGCTGGAACGCGGGGATCCGACTGACCCGGATGACCTGTTTTACCTTGCATCCAACCTGGTCTCGCCCGTGCGCGCGCGCGAAATGCATCATGTTGAAATCCCACGCGCATTTCGGTTGCGCACCATCTATGCAGATCAGATCGCACAGCGTTTTGCGGATTATGCGGCACAGCCAGAAAACAGAAAACGGGCCATTCATTATAGCTATCGTGCACAATTCGGGAGAGATGGATTGTGGGATCGCGCGGCACAGGGGCTGTCCGATCAACGCAGTATGTGCCAGATATTCATGCAGGCGATCAATCCGACGTATCAACACGAGGATGAAAGAAGCTGCGTGATGACCCAGCGGGACCTTGTGATTTCCGAGCTGCCGGAACTGCCGGAGGAACCTTTTTCAACGCTGTTGCGGGCAGATATTTACGCGCATTTGTTTTTCTTGAATGGGCATGTGACGCGCGGACGGCCATACCCGCTTCTGAACCGTGGCGAAGCGCCACCACCGGATGAATGGTTCGAACATGTCGCGCCGGAACAGGTAAGAATAGCGTTTCAGGCATGGTCTGCATGGCATTACGATGACAGCTTTTGGTCCTGGCTGCGTACGCAACCCACACCGTCAGAGACTTTGCAAGATGCGATGGCGTTGAGTGGTCTATGTATACCACTCATGCAAGTGATGGATAAGACAAAGCTCTCTGAAACAGCCGATTATATCTGCGGCTTGTTGAATTACGAGATGGATGATGTCGCGACGGAGCTGCTGGGGCAGATACCACCGGAGGCATTTGAGGGTATTCCGGGGGCGCAACTGATGCATGGCGCGCTTGAAATGTGTTCCGATGTTGAACCGCGCCCTCGCCGATCTTTCCACCCCGAGGAAACCGTATCGCTTGCGCGGGGGCGATGCACAGGTGGCGTATTGTATACAATTGAAAGCAGCCGTCGCTGCCGCCCCCCCTTATCCCTCACGCCGGAAAGTGGCTATTATCTGAGCGAGCTGTTCGCAAGTTGTGAGGTTGCCAACTTGCTCAGCATTGCTGATCGCAACCAGGTCAGCCGAAGAACTGGCCCGCGCCCACCACTGGCGGAGCAACACAACCCGTTCGCCGCGCCACCACAGAGGACAGATTGATGCCCGCCATTTCACGCAAGGGCGATAGTGCATCCGGACATGGTTGCTTTCCGCCAACATCGGCAGTATCTGCAAGCCCGAATGTCTATATCAACGACATCCCAGCCTTGCGGCAGGGGGATGCGGTCGCTGCGCACGGGTGTGGCAAATGCCCCCCACATCCCCGCAGTGTGGCAGGTGGGTCCGCAACTGTGTTTGTCAATGGTCGCCCCGTTGCCAGATTGGGCGATTCTGTAGATTGCGGCGGTGCGATGGCAGCAGCTTCAGGAAATGTCTATGCCGGAGGATAACTTATGTAATCCAATGGCCGGTGTCACCGATTTGGGCGATGGATTGACGGTCGTTGATATTTGGCAGGGATTGCATGCGAATGCGAAAGCCTGGCCGGTGAATCCATACGGTTTGGCCAGTGCAGCCCAGAACCGTACGCTGATTGATGGGACGGATTTAAGTGTATTGCGTGCCCTTGCAGCCTATCCTGGCGCAGGTTGGTCCGCTCTCTGCACCGCAGCTGGCTGGACCTCCTACGGTGCGGTTGCCCTCTCCTGGTGCCAAGGCGCCACATTGCCGCAGGTCCTCGACGCATGGCTCGCATCGGGGTTCTCGCTCAAGCCTCTGCCCGAGTATGAACGCCCTGCACGCCTCCTCAACCCGACGCTTTTGCCCCAGACCCGCAGCCTCTCGGCGCTGGTAGAGGCCGCGCAACCCAATGCCTTTGCGCTCTGCGTCATGATTGCCCATTCCCCCGAGCCGCTGGACTTCGACATGTCACTTGAGACCCTCCAGTCAGTTCCCCAACCCCAGCTCGCAGCTTTCTTCAAGTCACGCATGTTGCAAAAACCCGTCCGAAGCCCTGATGAAGACCAGCTGATCGTGATCTGGACTGCGACGGTAAAGGGCACGGAGTTCGACATATGGGAGGCCGCGTAATGCCCGCAATCGCCCCGCGTTGGAGATGTTCATGACTGCCCCAGGCATGGAAAGAACACGATCACCGAAGGAGGATCAGGCGAGGTCGATGGCCGCGCGATTGCCCGCCTCGGCGACGCCTGCGCCTGCGGCGCGCTAATCACCGAGGGATCATCAGTGGCCGAGCTTGTCGGCAAACCCGTCGCATATGTTGGGTGCAAAACCAGCTGCGGCGGCACAATCACCAGCGGCTCAGATACCGGCGAGGTTCCGGCGTGATGCCAAGCGGGGACAAGACCTCTGCGCCGGGCTCAGTTGCGCGGCTGCTACGATGCTGCGCAATGCACGAGTGACCGGTTCGGGAAAAGCTGCACCGCGGCGCTGTGGTCATCCCGACCGTCAGCAAAGGGCCGGGTGTGTCGATGGTCGACCTCGAAGAGTCGGCGGGTCATGCTGCACCGCCGCAGGGCGGCTTCGAGCCCCATCAGCGACATTCAGGCATGTCGCAGCGAGCTGAAGCCTTTCGCATCTGCAGCAACGAGCCCGGCCCATAGCGGACGGTCGGCATCGGGCGCATGCAGCGACGCAGCATTTCCCAATGGGACACCGTGCTTCTTCGGATAAACTTCCTGCTGCACTGGACTTGCAGTCGGAGCGACGCGTGTTTAGCTGTCCGATCCCGCGTCTTGTTAGGCTTGATCTATCGCTTGGCCCACTGTCTCAAAGTCGTTGACACGTTCCGTGGACGCTCTGTTCATTGACTCTAAAGGACTTACACCTTACATTCATAGCCTCTGGCGAAGGATTGGTGCGATGACTCGAAGCTCTGGAAAGTTGACTGCAGGCTTCGCGACGAGCGGGATGGGTTTACAAATGGATGGCTCCAAAGTCGTCGCGGAGGCCAAGACCAGCGAATTTATGGTCAAGAAGCACGCAATATTTTCGAAATTGGAACGACCCAAAGAGCGCGCGACCAAGGTTGAGGCTGTTCAGGTCACCGTTGATCTTGCTTATCGTCAACCTGACTTGGCTTATGCTGGCCTTGCGGTGGTTGAGCCGATGGAAGTGTGGTGTGGGGATCCCCGCAACATGCGTGATGAGGACTTGGCGTTCTTCGGACTGGAGCGCTGAGTAGTTGCGAGACGCTGCTGCTGTGCCTGCGGGGACCCAAGTTCCTGCTGTTGGGTCTGTCCATGGCTTCCGGTTCTCGTTTGGCGAACAAAATATTCGGTATCCGCATCCCGGCATAGTCGTGATGAGCCGGGTCGGACAGAAAGACGGGAAGACCCGCTGCGGTGTAATCGCGCTGGCGATTACACATTCTACCCAAAAGACAAACTGGGACAATAAAGACGTATTGCGTATCCCTGTTCAGGAGCTCGAGCGGATGGGCCTTGATACGGCCGAGCAGTGGGTGTGCCTCTTTGAGCAGGCTGTGGCCTACTTTCCGGAAGATACCAAATGGATAGCTTCGGCAGGGAGTGCCCATCTCGGTCAGGCTTCTGAATCGTTCACAAGTCTGGTTCTCGAGGCATGGAACGATTTTCGTCGGTCTCGTTGAATAGTTTTTGGCTGATTCAACGGTATGCACGGGCAAGCACTTTCCATGCCGCACCGCAGTCAGGCCGCTTTGCGCCCCGCACGTCGGTGATGCTGCGACCGCGAATGGTCTTTGCGCAGATGCAGCGAACGGCAGAAAGGTCCCGCATCAGCGACATTCGGGGCACAAAATGCTGCGCAGTGCATGAGTACCGGTTCTGGGGAGCTGCGCCGCAGCATTGTGGTCGTCCTGATCGGCGACAATGGACCGGTCGCTTGACCGTGCCACGACTCGCGAGCCCGTCAGTTGGGCCTTGTTTAGCGTGCCAAAGCCTCCGTGCGCCCCCAATGCCCCCTTGATATTCTATCCCATCGACATGACATGCCGCCCAAAGCATAATAAATGATGGGCACCCGCGACACTCGGATCATCATATGCGCAAGATCATACCACCCTCTAACCAAGTCCAGCTCGACCTTTTTTCACCGGATTATTCGCCGTCAGAGCCCGTGATGCCCGCCGATACCATAGCCGCACACAAACCCGCTGCCGCCCCGTCGGTGCCACCCGAAGAGATGAGCGACGAGTACTTGCTTACAGAATTTCCAAGGGCGTCGGTGGCCGCCGTCTCGGCTCTGGGCGCTGAACTAATCAAACGGCGCCCAGCGGGCTGGCAAGAGGCCGCCATCAAGCTGTGGTGCCGCTTTCGTGGCTTTGGGGGTGAGAGACCCATGGTTGAACAAGAGATCATCCTCACAATGGCGGTCGAAACCGCAGATCGACGCTTGCTGGACGCGATCATGGTCGAGGGGCAGATTCTGCCTTGCTTTGAGCCTTTCCTGGTCCGCGCGGCGGCAGCAAATGGGGCGGCGCTTCCAACGGAAATGGTAGAGGCTGGTCTGCGCAACAAACAGGCAGATGTGCGCTGCGCGGCCCTGCGTTTGGCAGTAATAGGAGAGTACCGCAAAGTGTGGGGCAATCATGCAACCATTGCGATTTCGGACGATGGTTTCAGTCCGGGATACCATTGCTCGAACTTAGTGCGCAGGGTGCCATCCAAGGCTCTGGTTCGGGTTTGCAGCATGAGGTGCGCGCCGCGTTTTGACCAGCGCATTTGCTGACGCTTGCCGAAGCGCTTTCCAACGACAGTGTTGACGGTGCTTTCGACAAAGCCAGTTGAAACACGTTCACCGTACCGCCGTCTTTCCGCATAATTCGGGATCATCGAGGCGTTGTTGGCGATGTAGGTGTCGAACTCGGACGCGGCCTTGCGAAGTGCCTTGATGCTGGCATAGCCCGTCTCGACAACTTCCAGATCGATGACAAGTTCCTCGATTACTGCCTGACCATCGTGAAGGTTACCATTCCAAAGGAACCCTTTGATCTGGCGCAACAGACGGGCAATGGCTTCGGCCTCTGCGGGATTGTGATGTGCAAGCCCTTTGACGTATTGCTGCATGACGGTGATGCGCATGGTGATGTGGAACCAATCCAGGATATGCTCAGAGGCGGGTGCCATGTGTCGCGCCATGTTGATGACCGTATCTCCGCCGTCGGTCATGAATGTTACAGGCTGATTTTCCTGCCACCCTTGGTCCTTCAGAACTTCATGTAGCCGCCGCTTGGGCTTTTCATCATGACTTTGGACCAGCCCAAGGTAGCGGCTCGGGCGATCTGTGGGTATGGATTTACCGACTGTGACCTCGAAATGCGACTGGCGAGCATCGCGGGACCGCACATATCCGCCATCGATGCCGACGGTGATTTGACCCTCAGGGTTGGGAAGTTGGGCACGCTGGTGGGAACTGGTTTCAATGAAGCTGTAACGCTCATCGGCCAGTTCTGCCTCCATCCGCGTGGCCACGCGCCCCAAATGCCTGCGGATGGTATTTGGATTGAGCCGTGCATCAATCGGCAGCACATCTTTCAGCAGGTCGGACGTGACCCCGAAGGACACAAGCGAAGCCCATTTCGTCTCAAGCCAGAGCAACTCCGGGGCGATATGGTCGGGCAAGAGTTCGTTCAGGGGGCTGAAGGTTTTGGCTGGGCCATTGTGGCACTGGCAGGAATAGACGCGCGGACTTTCAATGGCGATGTCGCCGAAGACAGTCCGATACCGAATTTGCCGCCACCCTTTGCCACGCAGCTTTCGATCGCAGCACGTACAGCGCGCGCGTTTGATGCAAAATGCCTCGCACTGCGCGGCAACAACTTTCTGCTGGATGCCCAAAAGAACGGCTTTGCCTTCCTCTATGGACAGGCCAATGTCACCAGCGGCCTCAAAGCCTTTGGAGAAGGTGCCAATCCTGTCCGTGTGGGCGGCGCCGTCTGGCGCAGTGATAGTGACGCTGATTTCAATATCCATCTTCGGGGTCCTGCATGATTGGCTATGTTGGTTCTGAATCCCTTGTCCGCATGATCGTCTGCCGACTGGTGCCCATTTCGCGTGCGATGGCGGAAACTGTCGCGCCGGTGGCGAGTTTTTCACGGACCAGCGCCTGCTGATCAGCCGAAAGCGTGGATGGACGCCCCAGTGTTTTGCCTTGAGCCTTGGCGCGCGCCAGCCCCGATTGCGTGCGTTCGATCAGAAGGTCGCGCTCGAACTGGGCAACTGCATTGATCACACCCATCGTCAGCTTGCCTGCAGAACTGGTCAGATCAACACCCCCCAAGGCGAGGCAATGCACACGGATGCCCAGGGTTTCCAGCTTGGCCACGGTGGTGCTGACATCAATCGCATCGCGCCCCAGCCGGTCCAACTTGGTCACGACAAGAACATCGCCACGCTCCATCTTGTCCAGAAGACGCGCAAAGCCCTTCCGCTGTGCGATGGCCTGTGAGCCGGAAACTGTCTCAGCGATTATCCGGTGTGGCTCCACCGCAAATCCCGCGGCAGCGATCTCCCGGATCTGGTTCTCGGGGTCTTGTTCGAGAGTCGATACTCTGGCGTAGGCAAATGTTCTGGTCACAGCATTGCAATTCTGTCCGGAAAAGCTGTCCAGAATTATACACCTGTTCGATAGAGGTTCAAGATAGTTTGTGGACAGGTTTACACGCCCTGTCCGGAACCGGTCGGTTTCGGACGGTTTATCCGAACTGCTGATGCATCAGATCGCGGTGCCGCCCGTCCCGAAATGCTTGGTTGACCAACTTTCGCGAAAACTTGCCTGCCTGGTAAGGCTCTCTTGCAACAACACGTTGCATCGCGGCTTCGACCTCATCAGTCAGCACGTCTCGCACTGTCAGATCAGTCGTATCCCGCTTAATCAAGTCATCCAGCCACTCAGCCATGACGCCGAAATCCTGCCACGCGCCATACCCATCCGCCTCATCGCGGCGCTCGAGATAACCCTGCGGGCCGCCGCATTCTTCAGGTGGGCAGGCTCCGGAACCGCCAACACACAAGGGATAAGACTGCTTCGGATCAGCAGCGCTGACGCTCTCAATACGGATCTCATGCACCCAGCCATCGCCCATGTCGTAGGTGTAGGAAAACTTGCCGTTCTTTCGAAACGAAAATTGCGCCAGCGGCACCCTCGGACTGCCCATCATCAATTCAAAGGAGCCGTACTGCACCGCATAGATATCGAAGGCGTACAGATGAATGCTCTCCCATCCCATGGCCACCTGCAAAACCCCATGCAGCTCGTGCAACGTCATGGTTGTTGGAACCATCGCGCGGCGCCAGATCATCGGACTGATCCCCAAAAGCCGAACCTTCAGCTGAATAATCTCACCGAGCGCATCCATGTACCTATCGTGCCATCAATGGCTGCCAACGGCAATTGCCCCACACTTTGCGGTACTCTCCTTCTGGCGGCGCGGAAACAAATGGTTCGCTATGCACCCGTGCACAAGTTGCATATCAACTATGTGAAAATAGTTCTACTCCGGTCCGGATTTCTGCTGTAGGTGGCTGAAAAATTGGTCTCTGGCAACAAGGAAACTACAATGACGAAACTCGCTAAAGACGCTTTCGGGATCGCATCTTTGGTCGCGGTCACCGCGGCATTTATCGGCCTGCATTCATGGATGTTTGTCCAGTAAGGCACAAGGCAGCGCGCTGTCCGAGCTTCCCGGATGGGGAATATACACTTGATCAACACTGATCAAACTTCGGATAAGAAAAAGGCACCCGATGATAGGGTGCCTTTTTTGTGAACCTGCCAGCTTACCTGCCGCTGAGGAGAAGATCGGGCAGCCAAAGTGCCAGTTCCGGAATGAACGTCGTCAGCATGAGTGTCGGCAGCCAAGCGAACACGATGAAGATGACGGTTGGCCACAGCATCCGCGAAACTGAAACATCACAAACCTGCGCGCCCAGATAAAGCAAGGGGGCTGTCGGCGGGGTGATATTCGCCATGCCAAGGTTCACACCAATCACTGCGGCAAAGTGAATAGGATCCATGCCTGTGCTCTGTGCGATGGGCAGCAGGATCGGAGTTGCCAGAAGCATTCCCGAAATGTCGTCCATCAGCATCCCGATCAAGATCATCACGACATTGATCATCAACAGGATCACAATCGGATTTTCTGAAATCGTGTAGACCATCTGCTGGGCCATTCTCGGTGCGCCCTGAGCGATCAGGTTGTCAGAGACAATCAGAACCATGAAGACCATACACAATACGACACCGATTGTGATGCCCGAACGACCGACGGTCTCGGCAAGCGTTTTCCATGTAAGCCCTTTGTAATAGTAGATCGCAATCGGAATGGCATAGATCACTGCGATACCAGCCGCTTCTGTCGGGGTCATGATCCCGCCATAGATACCACCCAGAATAATCACGGGCATCATCAGTGCAGGACCGGCAAGACGGCCTTGACCGATGAATGTTGGTATGAACGGGGTTGGACGATCTGTGAGCTTGAGGTCCGTTACTTTCCTCAGCAAGAACTGGTTCGTCGCAATCAGAAGCGTGATCAGGATAAGAGCTGGAATGACCGTTGACAAAAAGCATCTCAAGACGTTTTGCTGCGCAACCCACCCATACAGGATATGTGATGCGCTTGGCGGGATAAGCAGGCCCAGAGGAGCTGCCGACACGATCAGCGCGGCAGATGTTCCTTCCGGGTAATTTGCGCGTCTGAGGTGCGGCATCATGATGCCGCCAATGCAGGTCAGTGTCGCGTTCGCACTGCCCGAAATCGACCCAAATACACCGCTGGCCAGAACGGCCGCGGCGCTGAGGCCGCCTTTAATATGGCCAATGAACATTTCGGCCAGAGAAACAAGAGGGGCCGCGATCTTGCCTCTCTCCATGATGGCGCCGGCTATCATGAACAATGGTACCGCGAGCAGGACCAGCGAACGAAGGCCCTCTGATCCTCTAGGCAGGAATCCTGCGACACCTTGATCCCCGACAAGCGCGATAAACAGCAATACAGACCCGAATGCTACATAGACGCTGACGCCTAGCAGCAGCATACCAACTACAATCAAGAGACTTACGGTGACGATCATTTCTTTGACTCTTTCGCGCTATTGGACTTGAGTGGCAAGCCCAGCCCCTTCCGGATATGGACGTAAAGATAAGCGGCTGTGAACACGGCCATCAGGGTGAAACCGATCATGATTGCGATGCGCCACGATACGAATGGAATACCCAGAACGGGCGTGGAACGTAGTCTGGGGAAAGAAAAGTCTTCAGCAATAGAGATATAGCAGGCATAGACAATGAACAACGTCACGAACAATTCAATCACCAGGACGACGAAGTTGCGCCACCAGATCGCTGTTGAATTCGTAATGGCGCTGCCAAGTACATCGGCCCTGATATGCGCCTGGCGTTCGGAAGCCACAACAGCACCGGCAAAAAAACCGACGATGCTGATGGCAAGCAGCCATTCCTCATAAGCGAAAAGATCGCCACCGAAACCGTATCTGATGACGACGACGGCACCAAAGGTGCAGGCCATCAAAAAGCCGGAGAAAATCACGATACCCATCATCGCGATCGATATCCAGTTCAGGGGCGCGCCTATGAACCTGGGCAGCTCATCTGTGATTTTTATTGGATGGTTGACAACCGCGCCATCGGGCCCAATCGGCAATTCAGGATGTGGATGTGACAAGCCGTTCGCCCTCTGCTGTTGGTCTGCTTATTCCTGCAAGAAGAAAGCGCCGGCATTCCTGCCGGCGCTTTCTTTCTTGATGACTCACTCCAGCGAGCTTTTGAGTCGATCAACGATGTCGTGACCGATGCTGTCTCCCATCGAAGGCCAGATTTCTTCGCGGACCATGTTTATCATAACGGCCATTTCTTCTTCGCTCAGGCTCAGGATCGTGTACCCTCTGTCCCGCAATCTTTGCGCGTACTCCTCGTCGCTAGTGCGGTTGAACTCGAAGAACTCATCGGACGCTTTGGTCATGGCCGCTTGCAGAACTTCAACCTGCTCAGGGGTCAGCCGGTCGAGGGTGCGCTGTGACGCATAATAGCTGGTGAGTTCGGAGATCGAGTTATATTCTACAAAATGCGTGCCCACGTCGGACTGGGCAAAGATGTTGTAGGTCGCTGTTTTGGTGCAACAGATCGCGCCGTCAACGATACCAGATTGGATCGCAGGGAAGATGTCGCCCCACGCCATTGTCGTGGTGTTATACCCCTTGTTTTGCATCATGGACCTGACAAGCGTCGAGGACCAGACCCGGATGTTCATGCCTTTGTCGCCAAGTGTGTTCCAGTTCGCCGGTTCTTGCGTTGCGACGACACCAACAAAACCTTCGGGGTTCTGTGCAAAGACATGCACGCGATACTCGTCCGTAATTTCCTGAAGGATCTTGTTATACTCGGACTCCATGCTGCGCATGATATTGTCCATGTCATCCCAGTCGCCCACAAGGTATGGCATGGAAAGAAATTCGAGACGCGGGTCCGTGTCAGCATAGATGAATGCTGACGCAAGATCGAGATTGCCGCGTGCCACCATCTCGAAAAGGGCTTCGCCGGAACCCAGCTGGTTTGCAGGGTAAATGTCAATGTTGAGGCCGACATCTGCAGCAGCAACCTCATCTGCAATCTGCTGCATCATTTTTGTGCCTTGGTGATCAATCGGAAAAACACCTGCGAAGCGCAATGTAACAACATCTGCAAGTGCAGATGTCGACATCAACGCGCTCAGCGCGCCCGCAGTCAAGGCTCTGGAAATATTGGAAAAATTCATCGAGCATCTCCCATGTTGGCTCTTGTTATGATCGAAATCTTTTACAGCAGACCGAGCATTCTGCAAATATTTAATGGGAATATACTCCGAGTCCTGTGGAACCCGAGTTTTGCTTGACGGTTCGGTTTGATTGGATTCTGATGGGTTCATGCGTATTGAGCCGAAATTCCTGACATCTTCAGAACGTGCTGAGCTGATGTCCTGTGTGCGACGCCATCGCGAGGATCACGGTGTTGCGCGTCGCGCCAATGCGATTTTGCTGCTGGATGAGGGCAAATCCTGCCAACTGATCGCCGAATTTCTTTACCTTGACGATGATACGGTTCGTCTTTGGTACAAGGCTTACCGCGAAGGGGGCTGGGACCTCCTATCCACTGATGGATGGAAGGGCGGTCAATCCCGGATGACCTCGGCTCAGGAGGCCGAACTCAGCGCGTGGCTGGAGGATCGTTTTTGTCGTTCGACGACCGAGGTCCGGGCCCATATCTCCGCGACGTATGGCTTGGAGTATTCCCATTCTGGCTGCATCAAGCTTCTGACGCGTCTGGGGTTTGAGTATCGCAAGCCGAAGGGACTTCCGCGCGTTGCGCCTGCCGCAGCACAAGCCGCCTTCATCGAGATGTATCAGCGCTTGCTGAACGAGTTGGGGGCTGATGAAGCTGTCTATTTCGCAGATGCCGTGCATCCGGAGTATCAGACGAAACCGGCTTATGGTTGGGTGAAGGCCGGGACAAATCCTGCCGTGCAGACCACAGCAGGGCGTGGGCGTGTGAACATCCATGGTGCACTGAACTTGGAAACATTCGATTTGTCGTTTGTCGAGCCGATTACGGTAGACGGGATCAGCGCTGTCCAGCTCTTGGCCAAAATCGAGGCATCCAACCCTTACAAGCGCCTCATCCACGTGATCTGGGACAACGCGGCGTATCATAAAGGGCAAGAGGTGCGAGACTTCCTTGCAAGGCCGGACTGCCGCATCCACTTGATCCCATTGCCGCCATATTGCCCACATCTCAACCCGATTGAACGATTGTGGGCCGTCATGCACCGCTGTGTCACACACAATCAGTATTATCCCACGCAAAAGCAATTTGCCGATGCGATACTCGCATTTTTTCGAAAAACCCTCCCCAACGAATGGCGGAGCTTCCGCGACACCATCTCCGACAACTTCCGTGTCATCTCACACGACAATTTTCGGGTTTTCGCGTAAGGCGGGTATAACAAACATAGTTTTCATGAATGGCCGACTTTACAGCAGCATTTGACGCCGAAAGGCGATGGCTGCTGCCTTCTTGATCACATGCCGCGGGCGCAATGCTGCAAGATCACAGTCGGCTTTCCGCCCTGTGCGAAGGTGATGGCTCGATCTGCGCACCCGGCCCATAACGGCCGGTCGTCCCATTGCGCTGGGTCCCCCGAACCGGCCATTCGTATCCGGCGCAGCATATTTCCGTAGCCAGCCTCATAGCGGAAGGTCATGCAGGGTGCAGCGCTGGCCATGCTGTACCTGCGAAATGAATGGTCCATGAGCAATCACTTAGAGGGATGGGGCGTGCGGTCGCGGCTAGCGCAGCATATGCAGGCCTGAGCGGTAGCTGTGCTCAGGCAGACTTTGCAAGGATCGCCAAACTCGTTAGGCGATCCTTATTTATGCGGCATCAACGCTATCCGATCGATCAGGAAAGAGGTGGTCGCGGAAATTCGGACCAGTTGCTAAGCTCTGGCAACTGAAGAAGGACGAACAATCGATATGGCGAAACAGAAGCGTTACACGGCAGAATTCAAGGCGAAGGTTGCCTTGGAAGCGATCCGTGAAGAGTTGACGACGGCAGAGCTGTCGAAGAAATATGAAGTACATCCGACGATGATCAACGGCTGGAAACGCACGGCAATTGCCAAGATGGCGCAGTCGTTTGACGCCAAGCCGGTTGGTGAACCAGTGATTTCCGGCAAGGATGTAGAGAAGCTGCACGCCAAGATTGGCCAATTGGTAGTGGAACGGGATTTTTTGGCGGATGCCTCCAGGCTCATTCTCGGGACTGGAGGCAAAAAGCCGTGAAGAAAGATCATCCCAAACTGAGTGTCCGGCGGCAATGCACACTGCTGTCGCTCGCCCGATCGACGCTGTACTATCAGCCCTGCGGTGAAAGCGCGGAAAACCTGAAATTCATGAAGATCATCGACGAGCAATTCCTGAAAACGCCATGGTACGGCTCGCGGCAGATGGCGCGTCATATGCAAAGAGAGGGTCACAAATGCGGCCGCCATCGCGCAAGACGGCTGATGCGGCTCATGCGTTTGGTGCCGATCTATCAGGAACCCAAGACCAGTAAGAAAAACCCCGAACACAAGGTTTATCCATATCTTCTAAAAGATCTGCCCATCACGCGTCCCAACCAGGTGTGGTGTACGGACATTACCTATATCCGCATGCAGCGCGGGTTTTTGTATCTGGTCGCCATCATGGACTGGCACAGCCGCAAGGTGCTGAGCTGGCGGCTGTCCAATACTATGGATGCCGGGTTCTGCGTCGAGGCCTTGAAGGAGGCACTGGCCACCTATGGCCCGCCCGAAATTTTCAATTCGGACCAGGGCAGCCAGTTCACCAGCACCGATTTCACCGACGTTTTGAAAGACGCAAAGGTGAAGATTTCGATGGATGGGCGCGGCCGCTGGATCGACAACCGCATGATCGAACGACTGTGGCGGTCCTTGAAATACGAATGCGTCTTCTTGAACACCTTCGAAACTGGCCGGGAGGCGCGCCAGGGGATCGGCACCTGGATCGCTTATTACAATGAAGAACGCCCGCATTCATCCCACGGCCTGATGACCCCGGACGAAGTTTATGATAATCGCAAACCAAACATGAAACTTGCCGCGTGATAGGAAACCCATGCCAGAGCGCTGCGCGGCATAAAACTGGTCGAAAAACCAGGACCACCTCTGAAAGCCCCGCGCAAACAGAACGCAGAGCGTCCGTGCAGCAACTCCATGTGCAACGAGGCTCAGAAATTGCGTTTCAAACTCGTGATCCGTATGCGCCGTCTGTGTCCCATTGATTTGAGGTCTTTCGCAAATTCCTGATCGGACTGATTAATTCTCCATTGTTAGTGATGGAGGACGCTATGGCGGATGGAAGTGGATTTGACGGTCGGCTGGAGCTTGTTGAGCCGGTTCGGGGCAACCGGCGTTGGCCAGATGATGTGAAAGCGCGGATTGTAGCGGAGAGTTTTCAACCTGGTGCGCGCGTTGTGGACGTTGCGAAACGCCATGACATTGTTCCGCATCAGTTGTCAGATTGGCGGCGCATGGCGCGCGAGGGCAAATTGGTTCTGCCTGCGGATGTTGTGAAATCACCCCGCAATGCAGCTACGCCCACCAAGCAGTCGGAGCCAGCTTTTGTTCCGTTGCAGATTGCTTTGACATCGCAAGGCACTGATCGCGCATTACAGCAGGCTGAGATTGACGAGATAACGATCGCGATTGGATCAGATATCGTGGTCCACGTTCCAACGCATGCCAATGTGGCGCGCGCTGCTGAGTTGATCCGGGCGTTGCGGGGGGTGTCGTGATTGTTGCAGGACAGCGACTGCCGATTGTGATTGCGACAAAACCTGTGGACTTCCGTCGGGGACATGACGGGCTGGCCGCGACAGTGCAAAACGAACTGGGGTTGGATCCTCATTCTGGTCTGACTGTGGTGTTCCGATCCAAGCGGGGGGACAGGTTGAAGATTTTGCTCTGGGATGGGACGGGTCTTGTGCTGATCTACAAACGGTTGGAGGTTTCCAACTTCGTCTGGCCCAAGATCCAGGACGGCGTCATGCAGCTTTCTCGCGCCCAGTATGAGGCCCTGTTTGAGGGTTTGGACTGGCTGCAGATGGTGTCAAAACAGGTTACTCCGCCGACTGCGGCAGGGTGACTAATACACTGATTTTGGTGTTATTTTATTGGCTATTTCTGCCACTTTGTGGTAGGAATGGTCATGTCAAAACCACTCGATCTTCGCCGATTTCCTGACTTGCCGCCCGAGGTCATAAAGGCCCTCGAGACGCAGCAAGCGGCGCTCGAAAAAGCCCAGTTCGAGGTCAGCGTTGAACGTGCGGCGCGCCTGCATCATCAGGCTGATGCAGAAGAAAAAGGCGCGCTCGTGATCACGTTGACCGCGCTGGTCGAAAAGCTGGAAAGTCAGGTAGCCGACTACCGGCGCACAAAATTCGGACCCAAATCCGAAAAGCTGACCCCTGATCAGCTGGAGCTGGCACTCGAAGATCAAGAGACAGCGATTGCCGAGACGAAGGCGGAAATCGAGAACGTTCAGGCCGCGCTCGAGAAAAAGTCCCAAAACAAGAGCAAGGCCCCGCGCAAACCACGCAAGCCTCGCGCCCTTCCAGAGGGGTTACCCCGGGTCGAGCGCGTGATTGAACCCGACAGTATCGCTTGCCCATGTGGCTGCGGCGATATGGTCAAGATCGGAGAGGATCGCTCGGAGCGACTGGATATCATTCCCGCCCAATACCAAGTCATCGTCACCGTGCGTCCAAAGTATGCCTGCCCGAAAGGCCGCACGGGCGTGACCCAAGCCAAAGCTCCTGCGCATCTATTGGAAAACAGCTGGCCGACCGAAGCCTTGCTGGCCCATATCACTGTGGCCAAATTCTGCGACTTCAACCCTTTGAACCGGCAATCGGTGGCCATGGCCCGTAATGGTGCCCCAATTGATCGTGCAGTCCTATCAGACTGGATGGGACGCACAGGCGCACTGATTGCTCCTGTGGTGGATCACATGGCAATGGTGCTGCTCAAAGGCAGCACGCGGCTTTACGTCGATGAAACAACAGCGCCAGTACTTGATCCCGGTCGCGGCCAAACCAAGACGGGATATTTCTGGGCCGTGCTGCGAGATGATCGTGGTTGGAGCGGATCATCCCCACCTGGTGTCGTGTTCCACTATCGACCCGGACGCAAAGGAGAATACGCGGCAGAAATCCTCAACGGCTTCAACGGCACAATCCAGGTTGATGCCTATGGCGGGTATAGCGCATTGGCGACGCCCAAGCGGGTGGGTGGCAAGCCCTTGAAGCTGGCCTATTGCTGGTCGCATGGACGAAGAGCCTTGATCAAAGCCCAGCCGAAAGCGGGATCGCCAATCGTTGACGAGGCTCTGGTGCGAATTGCAGCCCTCTATAAGATCGAGGCCGAAATCCGAGGTTTGCCACCCGAGCAACGTAGGGCCGTCCGGCAGGATCAATCCCGTCCACTGGTCGATAAATTCTTTGCCTGGCTCCATGCCCAAGCCGGCCGGGTGTCGCGCAAGTCCGAACTGGGCAAGGCTCTGGCCTATATGCTCAGCCGACAGGATGGCTTTTGCCTCTTTCTCGAGGACGGTCATGTGGACATGGATTCCAACCTGGTCGAAAACGCGATCAGAACCCCCGCAATGACAAGGCGCAACACGCTTTTTGCAGGTCACGATGACGGCGCCCGTTCTTGGGCGCGCTTCGCGAGCTTGATCGGAACTTGTCGCATGAATGACGTCGAGCCATACGCGTATCTACATGACCTATACACAAAGCTGGCTAATGGGCATCTCGAAAAAGATATCGATGCTTTGATGCCATGGGCCTATGCCTCACAAACGAGCTCGTCCGGGACTCCCTGACGAGCTCAAAAACGCGCCAACCCAAACCCTGTCAACCCGCGCGCCTCGAAAAAACCAATGGGACAGAAACGGCGCATACCGTGATCCTCAGCTTTATTCCGCCGATGATTGGTTCCCTAGGCGCTTTCTCTGCTACGCATTGGGGCCCATGGCTTGCCATCCCGTTCGGCGTTGTCCCCATCATCGCATTTGTGTTGTCGCTGCGCTTCTGTCGGCTGGGTAGATTTCGGCAAAGCTATTATGGCGCATCCATGTTTGCGTTATGTGTCCTTTCCATTGCGGCTTTCATGTCTGTGCCTGCTGCCTATCTGGCACCCTGGACAGCACCCGGGCTTGCGGTGCAGGCCGTGCTGTTATTGGGACTAATGCTTGGCATTCTTGCTGGCCGGCATCAGATACTTGATGCGGATGTGATGGAACGCGGCCTGCGGCGACGCTTCCGCGCTGGTCTAGGCACCATGACAATTGACGAAAGGCAAAGCACTGCCGGAATGTACAGACCGGCACGCCCGGGTGATCGGATCGACGCCATGATCCGGATCGTGTTCTGGGTCTATGGGGCCGTGGTCATCGTTGGGGCGCCCCTCGGCGGTGGTGCGGGCTATATCATCCTGACGCTTCTCGCGCGGTGGGTAGATCCGGGCACGGGCCCTGATCTTCATGCCACAGCGATGACCACGCTCGGTGCCGTGGCCATTCCGGCGATTGGCTATTTCATGCCCCCCATTTGGCGCATGTGGCGCCTGCTACAGCGCATCGAGGCGGAAGCTGAGGACGAGAATGGCAATATTGAACTGCGCTGGAAATGACATCTTGTGTGTAAATGGTGGCAGTCCTGCCGCAAGAGCGGCGCGGCTTCAAACAGCCAACTGGAAATCTTCCCGACCGACCTGCAGATGCGCCGGGTCGATCCTGCGCGCAACATGCGTCGGTTCTACCGCATGAGCATCCAGCCGGACCTGTTCGGCGGTGCCAGCCTTGTGCGCGAATGGGGCCGGATCGGATATCGCGGCCAGATGATGAGCGAGCCGCATGCCGATGAAGGGCAGGCCGTGACCGCGCTGATGAAACTCGCACGCGCGAAACAGCGGCGGGGATATGCGTGACGCGGGCGCGGGGACACGGTGCAAAGCCTGACCGGACATCGGGGGGATGATGACGCTCGACTCCGACAAGATCGATGATGCGGCCCTCGCGATCCTCAGCCTGACGCTGCATGACGGTGATCGGGTCTGGAAGGGGATCGATTGGGACATCACGAACAGGCTGCACGAAAAGGGTCTGATCTATGATCCCAAAGACAAGGCGAAATCGCTGAGCCTGACGCCCGAAGGCATCGCGCATGCGCGGGCAGTTCTCTCGCGGGAGTTCAGCAAGGCCGAGTGAAAGCGGGCGAAGGCGATAGCCACTGCCTCGTCTGTATTGGCCAGACAGAGCGTTTTGGGATGCAATATCCGAACCGGACTTTGCATTGATTAGGTGGCGTCTGGACATAGCGCTGCCATCCGTCAATAAAGTTATGGTGAATTCGAAGCAAAGAAGGGATGCCAAATGACGAAACCGCTCACGAAAACTCAGTTGGTCGCTGTTCTGGCCGATAGCGCTGGTGTTGATAAGAAAACCGCGTCCAGCGTGCTGGATGCTCTGGCTGACACGATCCAGTCTGAAGTGGTCAATGGCGGTGGCGTGACACTCCCTGGGATTGTCAAAATCGTTGCAAAGCACCGGGGCGCGCGTACAGTGCGCAATCCGGCGACAGGCGAGTCCATTGAAAAACCCGCAGATCGTCGTGTGGCAGCAACGCCGCTCAAGGCGATCAAGGATGCTCTGGCGGAGAGCTGATAATCCCAAGATGCTGATACGGTTGTAGCAAGGCACGGCGTAATGTGCCTTGCCGCCCTTGGGCTTGCGTCTGCACAAAGATGCCCAAGGACGGTGCGGAGGGTTCATGCGCCAATGGGTGTCAGATTTCTCCGAGGAACCCAACCGGCGGAACCGTCCTCTGAACGGCAGTAAACCCAGCCATGCGTCTCATATTCACCGCTGATGATTTGGCCGACAGCGCATGTAAGCTCTTTGGCGGTATAGTCTTGCGTGACAAATAAACCCGCATTGCGGTCAATCAGCGTCGGTGGCACGCTGCAGTGCGGCTTCACCAAACCGGCCAATCGTGTATCGCGCAGCATTTTTTGCTATTGAACGTCGCTGATGCGGGACGGAGCGGACCGTGGCTATTAATCCACGAGCACATCGGCATCATCGGGGACCGCGTCCCGGCTTGGGACTTCGGTAAGCCTGCGCCTTCAGGCGCGGCCTATCTCTCCTTTTGCTGCAAAATCTCTGATGTGCATGGGCGTTATGGAGACGCGTAGGCTATGCGGCGGCTGTTGCGGCCGCGGTGTCAGCACGGGTGAAACGAAATTCAGTGCTGTCCTGCCACATACGGTGCAGAACCACCCCGATCCGTCGCGCCAGTGCAACCGTGGCGCGCTTTTTGCCGCGCCGCTTGGCGATAGTCCATGCCCAGGCACTCAGCCAATTCGGGCGACCACGATTCAACATCACTGTCGCCGCTTGATAAAGCGCCGTGCGCAACGAAGCATCGCCTGCCCGTGATATTTCGCCAATGATGTCCCGTTCTCCGGATTGCTCGCGCCGCGGGGTCAGACCAACCCAAGGACCAACATCCCTGGAGGATGAAAAGCGATCAGGATCATCGATCGCAGCCTTGTAGGTCAAAGCGACATGGGCGCCGACCCCTGGCATGGTCATCAGGTGAGGGCAGACGGGATCAGATTTGGCATGATCACGCAGGATCTTTTCCACGCCAGCCAGCTCCTGGCGCAGCGCGCTCCGCGCGCTCAGGATCGGTTTGGCTGCGGCTTCCAGCATAGGATTGCCCTCGACCAGCTCCATCACCCGCTGTTCAAAGCGCCCCTTGGCCACCTGTCCCATCTTCAGTCCGACAAGGACAATTGGCGTCGAATACCGGCAATCACGCGGCCATATCGATCAAGGCATCGATGTCGTTCTGCGTCATTTCCCGCCCGTCCAGAAAACTCTCATACCAACGTGCCATCAGGCGCGCGCGCTTCTGGCTTGGAATGGTCTGATCGCGTAACATCAGGCGCTCATCGAGCTGCGCGCTGATCCGCTTTAAGGCATCCAGATCTTCCGGGATTCGGACAACACGTTTGCCCAGAAGAATCCAGCTTGCGTCCTTCTAACCGCGCCACTGCATGAGCTTGGCTATGGCCTCGACAGGCACACCGCGCACCCCTTTTTCGTAATTCTGGTAAGCTCTAAACCCAACGCCCATATTGTCAGCCATTTCTCGCTGCGAAAGCCCAAGGGCTTGTCTGGTCTCGCGCAGGCGCTTGCCAATTCCGCGCCACTTTTCTTCAGCATCAGTGTCACTGTCTGACATGCGCCAGACAGTGAAACGGATTGCCCACGCATGATGTCTTGACTTGACCCTTGCCCTTCGATGGTCGTTAGCGAAGCGCGGACGCTGTTGATGTATTCCCACCGGACTGTCGCGAATAAATCATCCGCTACGCGGAACCGCTCGCCATTGGGCATTCTATAGACCGCGCCCGCGCGCAAAAATGACCCTGGCGCTCCCGTCGCATTAGACGCTCCGAACACCTGCCAACTTTTCACGCTGAACGTCAGTTGAACAAAACCCGTCACAACCGGCGCCGCTGTCATCAAAAACAACCCGCTCACAATCGCTACGCTCCAGGGGTTGTTCAACCACTCAAGAAGACGCTTTTTCATCCGGTTTCCTCAGCGTCGGCTCCGATCGTTGATTGTGCGATGTCGCCTTCTTGTTGTCGCCCGTCAGCACGGTCAGCACGAGGATCTTCTCGCGCATCAATCTCATATCATCCGCCATGTCCAAGATCGCTATCGAAACCTGTGCCGCAGCTATCTCGACCAGCCCCAAAAACCCAACACCCGCACCGATCCATAGATAGGTCGCTCCCCACCCCGACAGCCACCCAAATGCAATCAACAAAAGGCCGGCCACGATCATCAATATGCCAATGATCACCAGAAGCTCGAAAAAAAGCCTGCCAGTGCCGTAACGGCTCTTCAGGTCAGCACCCATCAATCCACCCGCAAAATAAGCATCATCAGTTGGTTGGGCCTTATACCCAGATTGAAGATATTGAACAGGGCGATCCCGCGCGGTCGCCCGTGTCCTGGTCTGGCCAAGGCCAGACCCAAGCCAGCCAGGGCGATGGTGGCGGCTGCGGATGGGCGTTGGCCGTCTCTCCGAGCCAGCCATCTGCCCGTCCGGTCCTGCCACCCCTGCCCCGCCCGTCTCGGCCCTTACGGGTCACGACCGCTATCGCAATAGATCAGGGGAAACCCGCGCGCGATTGCGCGGGTTGAGGTGATCCGAAGGACAGCGCGGGGGATCGACGGGCCTGTGGCCCGCTCACCGCCCGCGCTGACGATCTTGCTGTTCTTCTTGTCCGCCCAACAGACCTGATCAAGCTGGTCAAGGGGCAAGCGCCGCGCGGGGCGCGTCGTCAGCCCACCCACCCGTGTCCTCGACCTGCGGTCTGCGGGCCGCGCCAGTGGGTGTTCTGACCCCGTGACAGTCTCGCTCAGGCCCGTGGGTCGGGCTTCGCCCTCTCCCACTCTGTTCCGCCGAACACATGCGTATCCGGCAACAGATTGGCCGAGGCGCAGCCCATCGGCGGGAACAGGGACAAACCCCAACCGCCCATCGCTCAAGAGGACGAAACACCATGACATACGCATTCGCCACATCCGATGCCGAGACGCGCGAGCCAACGGTCGCAATCATGGCCTATGAGCCGAAGCTGGTATCACTGGCACTGGGAGGGCGCGCATACATGGCACGTTCTGTCGTGGTCCAGCGGTTTTTCTTCAACACACCAAGTGAAGCAGATGCCTTCGCAGCCTTGCACAATGACCAGCAAGATTACCGCGCGCGCGCCGCTCTTTTGAAAAAGAAAGCATCCGACCGCGCCGCTGCAATGAATGCTCTTGCGACCGCATAACTCCCCCCCATCGCATAATGGAAACAAGACCATGACCGGACCGACCACCAACACCCCGCCCGCGAAAGTGTAGCGCGTCAACCACCTTGTCCGGTGCCGACAACCACCTTGGCCGGTTATAGCGGCCGCCGGGGTTGTGTTTTTTGCTTTCTTTAGGTCAGGTTTTTTCCTTCTTCTTGGTTGTCGTTTTTGGTTGTCGCTGAGGCTTCGTTTTGCATTTTCATGTTGGCCACAGCGCTTCTTTGGCGAAAGCTTTGCGCATTCATCTCAAGAATGCTGGCATGGTGGACAAGTCGGTCGATGGCCGCGACGGTCATGGCTTTGTCGGGAAAGATTTGATCCCATCCACTGAACGGCTGATTGGCCGCGATGGCGATGCTGCGATATTCGTATCGCCGGGCAATCAGTTCGAAGAGCACCCCGGTTTCGGCCTGATCCTTGTGGGCATAGGTAATGTCATCAAGGATGATCAGGTCAAATTTGTCGAGCTTGGCCAAAGCTGCTTCGAGCACCAGATCCCGACGTGCGGCTTGCAGTCTTTGGACGAGATCGCTGGTCCGGGTATAGAAGACCCTATGGCCTGCTTCGATCAGGGCATGGCCAATGGCACAGAGAATGTGGGTCTTGCCCGTGCCGGAGTTGCCAATGGCGATCAGGTTTGCGCCGCCGTCCAACCAATCTCCCGCAGCCAGAGCTTCGACCCGGGCGCGTGGTAAGGTAGGCAGGGCTTTGAAATCGAAGGTTGCCAAAGTCTTTCCAGCTGGGAGCTGGGATTCATTCAGATGACGGCGCATGCGGCGCATGTCCCGCTCGGCGAGTTCGTATTCGGCCAGCACGGCCAGGAAGCGCGCAGCCGGCCAGCCTTCGGTATCGGCTCGTGTGGCGATTTCCTGCCAGAGCTTGTGGAAGCTGGGTAAGCGCAGGGCGCTCAGCATGCTGGGCAGCGTGTGGATGTCGATCTCCCGGGAGGTCATGCGCGTGCCTCCAGCAGCGCATCGAAGCTGTCCAGCGACGGATGAGAAACCACAACATCCTTTGGCAGCGCCGTGTGTTTAGGGGTGATCTGGGCCGCGAGCGACTTTGGGTCCGGTATCAAACCAGAGCCGAGATCGTCAGCAAGAAGATGTGCCAATTCCGCTTCGCAGGCTTGATCGTGGGCAATAAAGAGCAGAGCGACCATGCGGCGGCAGGCGTCGCGTCGCGGCAGGCTGTGCTGCAGCACTTCCCAAGCTTGCGCGTATTCGGTGCGGGGGAAGAGGCTATCGCGGTAGATCGAGCTCCAAAGGGCCTGTGGTTTGCGCTTCAAGGCATGGATGACGTGGTGGTAATTGATGACATGGACACGATGGCCATCGTTACGGCCTCGGCCACGGGGATGCGTTGCGACAAGGGTGCTGCCCAAGAATGCGTCGAGGCGGTCATCATATAGATGGATGCGCAAACGCTGCCCGATGAGCTGTGATGGCGCGCTGTAAAAGATGCTTTTGACCCTGAAGCCGCCCATTCTTGTGACCGGCACGATGACTTCCGTGTAGTCTGTGGTGCGCCGCGGCGGCAAAGGTTTAAGATACATCTGCTCTACCTCAACCGCTTGCGTCCGCTGTCGGTTGCGCCGCGCCACCAGAATGTCAATGAAGCGACGATACTCGGCCACAGATGCAAAATCACGGCTGCCGCGCAGGATCAGTGCCTGTGCGATGGCCTTCTTCAAGTGACGGTTCTGCGATTCCACGGCGCCATTCTCATGGGCTTCACCACGATTGTTGCGACTGGCATCCATACCATAATGACCGACGAAAGCTTCATAGCGCTTGGTAATATCCTCACACTCGTCACGCGTCAGATTACGAAATGCGGCTGAAAGACTATCCGTTCGATGGTTTTGTGGAACACCCCCCAAGGACCACAGCGCGTGCTGGAGGTTCTCGGCCAAGGCCGTAAAGCTCTCCCCGCCCAAGACAACACCAACATGTTCCCAGCGGCTATAGACCATAGCGAAATGATAAAGCAGGTGCGGGAATGGTGCGCCTGAAATGGTCACTTCCAGCTCGGCTGCTTGGGTGAAGTCGGACTGTGCCATATAGCCTGGCTCTGGTGTCTGGCGGAAAATGATATCGCGCTCCGGGCCTTTGAGCGCGCGCCACTGCCGGACCCTTCGCTCCAGGGTTCGGCGGATGCGATCATCTGGAAAAGCCAAAGGATGTAGACCCTGAAGGTAGCGCAACAACGTCACGGCCTGCAGGGCATTGTCGTTCTCCAGAACAGGAAGGATGTCATTCTCCCAATACCCTTCAAGCGGATCGGATACTGTACGCCCGTGAACAATCTTGCGCTGTGAAGGGGGCGTTGGATCTGCATCAAATCGCCGAGCGGTTCTTTCGCTGAACCCAGCACGGGCGGCTGATGTGCATTGGCTGTGATTTTTGAGGTCGGTCATGTATAATCTCAATTGCTGGTCGGTGATGGATTGATAGGCCAACCGGGGTCCTCCGTTGGAACGCAGAGGCTTCCGGCTTATCAACCCACAGCGACCAGCACCTAACCCAAAATCACCTTGGCCGGTGGCGCTGACCTCCAGGCGGGCAAGCCCGCCCTCCGATCAGCGCCACCGGCCAAGGTGGTTGTCGCTACCGGCCAAGGTGGTTGTCGCTCAACAGCCTCCCAAGACTGCGGTTCTCAGCGCCGAGGCTGCGGACAATCCAACGCTGCGCGACCAGCGCATTGCCGCAATACGCACAGGCGGGCGTATTGCCTGGAAGGTGAGCAGCGGATACAATCAGCGCAGCCGCGGTGAAACACAAATGGGGCGCTGGAAGGTGGTCATCGGCCCCAAACTGAAAGCGCGCAGCTTTCCCAACCAGAAAACCGAAGCCAAGATCGGCGCCCACATTCTGAACAAGATGACCGAACTTGGCCGTGCCAAGTTCGAGGTCGTAGCTTGACCAAATGAGCGGGTAAGGGCCAAACTCAAACCACCGTAGGTCCGTGCAACAACGCCGACAGAACCAATTCCACAACATCCGTAAGATCCTCACCCACCTGAGGGCCGTTTTGATTCTGCTCACCTCAGAATCGCAGCCGTTTTCGCGACATTTTAGACTATTTCGCGACACAGGACCCGACACTGCGGGGGCAGGTAGCTAAGGTGAAATTCGCGATCGAGCGCACACTAGAATCGCCCTGAAAAAGGGTGCGTTAAAAACTCCTGAGATCCAATAAAAAGGAAACAACTAAATGAATGTAAAGCTCAAGCTGTCCGTTGCCGCTGCTGCCATCATGGTGTCGGGCAGCGCTTTTGCGGAAGAAGTCACCTATGAAACCACGCTGAACGTCGAAGAGCCAGCTCAAACCTGTGTTGTAGATCACACCGGTGGTGACCAAGAAGTCACAAGGGAAGTTGGCGAAAACATGTTCGACAATCAGTTTGGCTCAGGGCAAATTGAAATTGTTTTTGGCCAAGTTACGTTGGCTTGCGAAGGAACGGTTGATATTGATGAAATTAATTATGAACAGAACTTCAGCCAGTCAATGATCGATGCAGGTATGACCGGAAACGTTACCCTGGGGCGCCGCTTGGACCCGGCGGACGAGGTGTCGGATGTTTTCTTCCCAAATCAGGCGGCACAAATCGTCACTCGCTACCTAGCTGAAGGTTTCGCAGACTATGAGAATAATGTCATTCCGGCGGGCCAATACGTAATTACCAACCTGTTTACGATTGTATATAACTAATCGGTAGATATTCATATCGCTTTATTGCGAGTGATTGTCTTTACATAAAAAGTAACGGTAGCAATATAGAAGTATTGCTACCGTTTTATAGATAATTGGTTCATACCTTATGAATCAACGACGCATCGAGGGAACCATGATGAAAAGAACTAGCTATTCCGTATTGCATTTCCTGATTGCAATGCTCTTAATAAACTGGTTGCCCAATCAGGCCCTTGCTGCCCTTCTGGTGCACCCCACACGACTTTCGCTTGATGCTGAAAGCAGAACGGCAGTTCTGAAGTTTGATAACACTGGAATACGACGTGAACTGGCCCAAGTCCGTGTGTTTCGACAGATTGGTGACGACCCAAACCGGCTTGAGCGTACGAGTGGGTTCATTATCTCGACCACAAGTTTGGATGTTGGCCCTCGTGCTCGTCAGGAAATCTCAATAATAGCCTCACCTTCGGTAAAGCCCGGATGCTATCGTGTGCTTGTCGACGTCGCCCCGACGCCACCGGGACCTTCTTCGGAGTCGGCTGTGACAACTGGGGCGTTGATTAGCGTCCGCCACTCCATTCCTCTCTGCTTCTGAAGGCGTTCTGTTCATGGCATCGTACAGACCGAAGATACTAAAGCTCTCAAAGTTCACATCTGTGTTGCTGCTGTCCACTGCGTTGCAGTCCGGAATGCTTCGTGCGGAAACACAATCGATTTTCAATTCTGGGCTGGTCTTCTCTGAAGAGAGAGGGTGGGTGTATGAACCCAGTTTAGCACGTTCTACGGTTTTCGAGTATGCACTGCTTATTAATGGGGAGCGAACAAATGTCTTGATTAAAGGCAAGAATGGTAATGCTCCGCCCCTAACGGCGCGCTTGCTAAAAGATAATGGTATTAAGCTGCCTTGGTATGTTCTCGGAAGAGTGGGGCCTGAGAGGGTAGACTATATGAAAGTTGTGGTAGATCACCGACAGCTTACAGTTAAAGTGTTTGTTCCCGACGAGTACTATGAAGCCCCCCACCAGAACCGTTCCATGCGGGCAGATCGGTTTGAGGCCGGATATGGTGCAGTTCTCAGTTATGACCTGAATTACCGCAACCGTCGCGCGGACACACAGTCGGTGGATGACAGCATCCAAGGCCGTTTGAAGGGTATTTTCTCCACGCCCTTTGGAACATTGGTGAACACCGGGCGGGTAAGCCTTTTGGATGGAGCGCTGGATTACCGGCGCAATGAAACTTATATCGAAGTCTTCAATCCTGATAAAGGCCGCATTTTCACCTTTGGTGATATGCAGATAACGCCGAATTCGGATCGTCGTGTCCAAATTGCCGGTGTCGGCGTTCGAACCGAAATGCGTTTCCAGCAGGGCGGTAACCGGCGCACCAGACCTTATGTCTACTTCGACCGCGGATTGCAACGTACGGATGCGGAGGTGGTCTACGACTCGCTTTCGCTTGAAGACACTTGGACGCTTGATGATTACTCAGAGGCCCTGGGAATGCCGGTAACTCGAGCAGAAGATGGGGGCTTAGTCGCACGTGTAACCGACGAGAACGGCAATGATGCCTACGTGGCTGTCAGCGCTGCCGATAATAGCCGGCTATTGCCAGAAGGCGCTATTGAATACCAATTACAAGCGGGTGTTGCACGCAGAACCATCGGGAATACTGAAAGCTATACCAATATTCCTGTGTTCCATGGTAACCTAGTCTTTGGTTTAAGCGACAATTTGACTACGAAATTCGAGGGATCTTTCACCCAAGGTTATCAAAATATCGGTATTGGTGCATACACGATTTTCGGTCGCGGGGTGATTGCAAATGCCGATGTCAGCATAAGCCGGTTTAAAAGAAACCTAGCGGCAGCTGGTCGGGTTTCAATGGGTACCCGAATCGCAAACGGCAATGCCAGTTTGAATGTTACATACAGAGAGAAAGGCTATAGCGATCTGGGCTACGCGGTCCAATTCAATGAAATACAAGGTCTTTCGACTTTGGCCGAGGCCCCGAGTCGCTTTGAGGCCTACGCGAACTACTCTACGACTTGGAATGATTATCGCTATAGCTTCACCGCCGCTTCCAGAAGCATTAATGGTGAAATGGCACACCGTGCAAATCTAAATATTTCTGGTAGTCCATCTGATCGGATGAATGTTTTCGCGTCGCTTAGACATGATTTCAGCAGAAACGACACCTCACTTCGCGCGGGCGTATCCTTCAAGCTTGGTGGCCGGTCTGTTAGCAGCACTGTAAGACGTGCTAACGACAGAACAGTTTCTACAGCGTCTATTCGTCAGCCACTAGGCCGCGAAATCGGTGATGTTGGATACTCGGCAATGTTGAGCCGCTCTGACAGCGGTATCCGCGGTGAAGCCCGTGCCCAAGTAAGAACAGTCGCGGGGACGGTCGAAGGCTCCATCGCAAAACGGGCCAGCTACAGTGAACAGCGGCTACGGTTGACCGGTTCGATTGGTGCCGGCGCGGGCGGTCTGTATTACGGCCAATACGTGCACGATTCATTTGCGCTGGTTGATACCGGGAGGCCAAATGTCCGCATTACCCGTTCGGGCATTCATGTTGGCAGTAGTTCTGTGCTGGGTGGTGTTGTCGTCCCAATCGGTTCGTTCAATCGTCAACGGATTAGTCACGAGCCAATATCTGGCACGTTCTCTGAAATGAGTTCTCGAACGCTCGCAGTGTATCCTAATTCAGGCCTAGCCCTTTCTATGGGTGTGCGCGAGATTAGTGGATTAACGATTAGGTTCGTTTCGACATCAGGTAAGCCTGTTTCGAGAGGAGCAAAGATAACCGTGGCGGGGCAGTCCGAAACTTCGGTAGTAGGTGTTGATGGGGAAGCTTGGGTTAACTTTGCCACACCAGGAACACGAATAACGGTAACTGAGGATCGCAGCGCCTGTGCGGTAGAAGTGCCGGATTTTGAACCCGGTGCGATTTTAGAACTTTTGTGTCGTTAGTTCATCCTGAACAAGGCGTTGTTGCATGGACCCTACGGTTTCTGTTAGGAGGCCGTTTCCCTGATCGATTGGATATACCGCGCTGGTTCTGTCGCAAATTTTCAGTCAGGTTGAGATCAGGCTCGGTGTTTGTCAAACAAGTTGTCCGCCGATTTCATGCAGCGTCTCTGATTTCAGGGGCGCTGATATCGGTTTCTGGATTGAGCCAGACGGGTCCAGCAGGTTGCCAGTTTCGGGTTTTGCCTGACCAGCGTTGCGGGTTTTGGGTTCTGTCGCAAATTTTCAGTCAGGTTGAGATCAGGCTGGCGCTGGACATAATTATGCTGCGAGCTGGGCGAACTGCTGGAATGCGGTCATGCCGTTGGCGCCGAATTGTCCCTTACGGATCATATGCGCGGTCTCGATTCCTTCAAGCGTAGCAGACGCCGAATGGAATGCCTTGAAGCGGCGTTGTTGCATGGATCCTACGGTTTCTGTTAGGAGGCCGTTTCCCTGATCGATTGGATAGCGTTGATGCCGCATAAATTCAATGACGGCCGCCGGCACAAATTCGAGAAGAAGCGGTACCCCGAAGTTCGACAGCAAATCCGGTAAATTCGCTGTCTGCAACTTTCTGACACTATAGTTTTCAATGAGTTACCGCCCTCTGGCCTCCTGCTTCGGCGAAGCTTTGTTGTAACACGTTTGACTGATAATTAGCTTGCATGTTTGGTGCATTCGGACTTAACGTTAGTCCAATGTATACGCGCATCTCAAAATCAGGCGGGCGAAGCTATCTCCAACTGGTGGAGGGGCATCGCGACGCGGAAGGAAAGGTCAGGATCAAGGTGGTCGCCAACCTTGGTCGCTTGGACAGGCTGTCACCCGAGAAGCTCGACCCCCTGATCAACGGGTTGAACAGAGCCATCGGGCGCATAGAGAACACAGCGCACGAGATTACACACGATCCCGCCCGCACCTATGGCACGGTCTTTGCGCTGCATGAGCTGTGGAAAGACCTTGGGTTTGATCGCGCCCTCAACCGCGCGCTGCGCTCGGGCAAGCGCAGCATTGATGCCGAAGCACTCGTCCGGGCGATGGTGTTCAACCGGCTTTGCGATGCCAAAAGCAAGCTGGGTTGCCTGCGCTGGCTGGAGACCGTGGCCACGCCGGCCATGCCCGAGACCGTCACCCATCAGCATTTGCTGCGCGCCATGGACGCGTTGATGGACAACGCTGAAGGGGTCGAGGAAGCTTTGGCGCGCCAGATCCGCCCGCTTGTCGATCATGAGCTGACGATGGTCTTTTATGATCTGACGACCGTACGCATTCATGGTGAGGCTCGACTGGAAGATGATGTCCGTGCCTTTGGCATGAACAAGGAAACCGGCGGCATCGCACGCCAATTCGTGTTGGGCGTGGTTCAGACCGCTGAAGGCCTGCCGCTCATGCACACAGTCCATCCGGGCAATGTGTCCGAGACCAAGACCCTTCAGGGCATGCTCTCGACAGTGCTGGAACGCTTCCCCATCCAGCGCATCATTCTTGTCGCAGATCGGGGCCTGCTAAGCCTCGACAACATCCACCACCTAACGGACATGGCCGATCAGGACGGGCGCAAGCTGGAGTTCATCCTGGCCGTGCCTGCACGGCGCTACAGCGACCTTCTGGAAACCTTCCAGAACTTCGACTTCAGCGACCGTGACGGGTTGCGCGAAGGCAGCTTTGAAGGGCACCGCCTGATTGTCGCGCATGATGCCGGGCGCGCGAAGGAACAGGGTGCGGCGCGTCGTGCAAGGATTGATGAGCTCGATGCCATGGGCAATGCCATGGTCGCCAAGCTCGATCGACAAGATGAAGGAAAAAGCGAGAAAGGCCGCCGCGCCTCAGACCGGGGGGCCTATAGCCGGTTTGTCCGCGCCATTTCAGACGCGGAACTGACGCGCTTCATCAAGGCCGATCTGACAGCGGATCGCTTCAGTTGGGACATAGATGAAGACGCCATCGCTCGGGCAGCCCTGTTTGATGGGAAGCTCGTCCTGCTGACCAATGTCCCCGAGATCACCCCCGCTGACGCAGTCGGGCGCTACAAGGCACTGGCAGATATCGATATCGACCAGACATTTCGACTCTCAAGTGATAAGTTTAAGTTGTTCTGCGCTTTGCCGGGGCGGCAGGCGCCTCAGGTGGGGCGGGCTCGCGCGGATCGCTTTAAGATCCTCGATCATTGTCGCGTCAGCAGTCACCAGCTTCACCGGTTTGCGGTCATGTTTAACCAGGCGGCTGCTTAGGCGGCCGTTGGCGACCCAATAATACAGGGTCGCTTGAGGCATGCCGATGGCTTCGGCTAATTCTCGGATTGTCCACTCGTCGGGTTCGCGCACAATCATCGCTGAGGCGCTGGGTTTTTTGCGCTGTGGTTTGGCGATGCCCGCCGCAACCAGGCGGTGGCGGACCATTTCGGGGGTATAGGTGTTACGACGCTTGGGGGGGACAAAGCCTTCTTCGTTGAGAATATTGGCAATGCAGCGGCTACTGTGGCCAGCTTCGTAGAGTTCCTTCATGCGCGCAATCAGTGCCGGATAGCTGCTGAGCGCGGTGATCCGCGCGACAGGACGGATCACCTTGTGCATCGTTTGATTGCCGCCATGCCAATGACACGTGACCTCCACATGCTCGGTGTCATCAACCATCTTGATGATAACCCTTTCGAGCAGCAGCCGTACAATTTCCTGTCGTTCTCTTTGTGTGGTTGTTGCCGCCTGCCAAAGCGCGGGGAGATCTTGGGTAAGGGTACGGATCGCCTCCAGTTCAGTGCGGCTCGGTGCTTGCAGACGTTCGCGCTGGAAGCGGTCATAATCAACCATGAGGCGCGCTTGGCTCGCCAGCGCCTCTTCCCAACTCTTCTCGAGACTACGCGCAACCAGTCGGTTCTCTGGCTCGACGCTGGCATAACTCCGCCGGGCGCGATCAACCTCGAATTGGGCGCGCTCAAGACGCTGCTGCCATTGACGATCGAGAGATTTGCGTTCCGCTTCAAGGTCGCTGGCGACCGCAAGACTGATCTCGAGCGCGGCTGGTTCCAGCGATCGCAGGATAGCGCGCGACACAGCCTCATCAACCGGGGCCGCTTTAAGCGACTGACAGATTGGTTCTGCGTAGGCCATGTGCATGCCATTGCAGATGTAGCGCGCGACTTGACCATTGTTGTTATAGGTTGGCTGCATCCTCAAGCCGCACGCGCCACAAATCACCATGCCCGATAGCAAAGCGCTTCCAGCCCGGACCGGCCCCTGCGCGCTCGGCAGGTTGGCCCTAATCTGCGCTTGGATGCTCTCGAATTGCTCCAAGCTGATATAGGCCGGCAACCGGTCTGGCAGAAACACCTCGACATTGTCCGGCGCCTTCACGCAGCGCCCGGTTCCAGGACGCCCCGGCTTCTGGCGCCGCCTGTCGACGGGCCGCGCACCCCAGGCATACACACCGGCATAAATAGGATTGTTGAACAGGTTATGCAGCGTGGCTCGGCTTGGGCGGCGCCACTCAAGATCACCCTTGGTCGGGCCATCTTTCCTGCGTATCGGCATCTGTATATTGTGCTCGTTCAGATACCGCAGCACACCTCCAACCGACCGCAGCCGCTCAAACAAATCAAAGATAAGACGGATGACGCCCTGGGCCTGTTCATCAGGTTCGAAGATGACCTCCCCCGACGGGCGCGCTACATAACCCGCTGGCAAACTCTTTGCGAGTTCGCCGCGCCGGGCCTTCGCACGTCGCCCCTCCAGCATTCTTGCCTTGATAATATGCAGTTCGGCCTCGCTCATTGTCCCCTTTAAGCCTAACAGGAGCCTATCGTTGAAATTCGATGGGTCGTAAACGCCATCGGCATCCGCAATCAATGTATCGAATAGGGAGCAAATCTCCAACAACTGGTGCCAGTCCCGGCACGAGCGCGCAAGCCGTGACATCTCGACCCCAAGGACCAATCCGACACGACCCAGTCCGACTTCTGCTACCAGCCGCTGAAAGCCAAGCCGTCCCTCGATCGAGGCGCCCGAGCGTCCCAGATCATCGTCGACCACGACGATCGCTTCCCGCGGCCAGCCAAGTGCGAAAGCCCGGTCAACCAGAGCGTATTGCAGCCGTGTCGATTCCTGATTGCGCTCAACCTGCTGCAGCGTTGATTGGCGAATATAAACGATCGCTTGGCGATCGCGATGCTGTCCGCAGACTTTCTCGGGTAAACTCTGGGCGCGCGGGACCATGATCGATTCTGACGTCATCATCGCTCTCCTTGGTCTCGATCGCGCTGCGGATCTGGCGCAGCGCCATCCGCCCCAACAGTGCGATGGCCTCCTGCCGTCGATCCAACGGCAGCATCTGAAATTCTGGAACTGACGGTACTTCGCTCATCGCGTGATCCCATCCAGCGTGCGAGCGCGCGAAGGGTTCTGTCGCAAATTTTCAGTCAGGTTGAGATCAGGCTGGCGCTGGACATAATTATGCTGCGAGCTGGGCGAACTGCTGGAATGCGGTCATGCCGTTGGCGCCGAATTGTCCCTTACGGATCATATGCGCGGTCTCGATTCCTTCAAGCGTAGCAGACGCCGAATGGAATGCCTTGAAGCCGAGCATTCGACCTGTGATGCGCTTGATGAACCGGTGGTCCTGCTCGAGGATATTGTTCAGGTATTTGACCTGCAGGATCTTGATGGTCTGCCCAGTTCCTGTGAATTTGAGGGTCACATTCACGGCTTCCAGGCCCGCCAGATTTGCCCCACTTTTGTCGATAACGATGCGGTCGGGGATGCCGTTGTTGCCGATTGCACGTCGGAAGAAGCGCCGCGCCGCCGGCTTGTCACGCCGCTCAGATAGCATGAAATCAAGGGTTTGGCCGTTCCGGTCCACCGCGCGGTAGTGATACATCCACTTGCCCTTAACCTTGATGTAAGTCTCATCCATCCGCCAAGAGATGGCCGTCGGACGCTTTTTCGCCTGAGCTTTTGCCGCAATCAATGGGGAGTACTTGACCACCCAACGGTTCAGGGTTGCGTGGTCAACATCGACACCGCGCTCCTGCATTATCTCTTCGAGGTCACGATAGGACACAGGGTAGCGTAGATAGAAAAACACTGCGAACAAGACCACCGATTTCGGGTAATGTGCGCCCTTGAAGTCAATCATCGTTTCCATCCAATCATCACTGCGAAGTCAGCTTCTACAGCGCCGCATCATGCCGTGCTACCCGCATGCACGAGATATTTGCGACAGAACCTTCAGAAACACTTTCTGCTGCACAAGAAGCAATCAAGCGCGGATACAATGAATTTAAAGAAGGTCTCAGCCATGCTTACCGGCAAATCGAAGACCTTGAGAATCGAACTGAAGCCGCCACCCGAACCATCATTGCCTCAGAACCAAAGCGGGAAATGCTGAAAGAGGAAATTGCGAAGGCATCGCAGGCCACTGTTACGCTGCAGGCCGCTCAAGAGCAGGCGCACAGAACCCTTAAACAAGCAAAAAACATGCTTTTGGGGGCCGTCATATTGATCGTGCTCAGCTTGCTTAGAGGTGGTCCTGGTTTTTCGACCAGTTTTATGCCGCGCAGCGCTCTGGCATGGGTTTCCTATCACGCGGCAAGTTTCATGTTTGGTTTGCGATTATCATAAACTTCGTCCGGGGTCATCAGGCCGTGGGATGAATGCGGGCGTTCTTCATTGTAATAAGCGATCCAGGTGCCGATCCCCTGGCGCGCCTCCCGGCCAGTTTCGAAGGTGTTCAAGAAGACGCATTCGTATTTCAAGGACCGCCACAGTCGTTCGATCATGCGGTTGTCGATCCAGCGGCCGCGCCCATCCATCGAAATCTTCACCTTTGCGTCTTTCAAAACGTCGGTGAAATCGGTGCTGGTGAACTGGCTGCCCTGGTCCGAATTGAAAATTTCGGGCGGGCCATAGGTGGCCAGTGCCTCCTTCAAGGCCTCGACGCAGAACCCGGCATCCATAGTATTGGACAGCCGCCAGCTCAGCACCTTGCGGCTGTGCCAGTCCATGATGGCGACCAGATACAAAAACCCGCGCTGCATGCGGATATAGGTAATGTCCGTACACCACACCTGGTTGGGACGCGTGATGGGCAGATCTTTTAGAAGATATGGATAAACCTTGTGTTCGGGGTTTTTCTTACTGGTCTTGGGTTCCTGATAGATCGGCACCAAACGCATGAGCCGCATCAGCCGTCTTGCGCGATGGCGGCCGCATTTGTGACCCTCTCTTTGCATATGACGCGCCATCTGCCGCGAGCCGTACCATGGCGTTTTCAGGAATTGCTCGTCGATGATCTTCATGAATTTCAGGTTTTCCGCGCTTTCACCGCAGGGCTGATAGTACAGCGTCGATCGGGCGAGCGACAGCAGTGTGCATTGCCGCCGGACACTCAGTTTGGGATGATCTTTCTTCACGGCTTTTTGCCTCCAGTCCCGAGAATGAGCCTGGAGGCATCCGCCAAAAAATCCCGTTCCACTACCAATTGGCCAATCTTGGCGTGCAGCTTCTCTACATCCTTGCCGGAAATCACTGGTTCACCAACCGGCTTGGCGTCAAACGACTGCGCCATCTTGGCAATTGCCGTGCGTTTCCAGCCGTTGATCATCGTCGGATGTACTTCATATTTCTTCGACAGCTCTGCCGTCGTCAACTCTTCACGGATCGCTTCCAAGGCAACCTTCGCCTTGAATTCTGCCGTGTAACGCTTCTGTTTCGCCATATCGATTGTTCGTCCTTCTTCAGTTGCCAGAGCTTAGCAACTGGTCCGAATTTCCGCGACCACCTCTACCCCCCGCACCAAACGGATCAATTCAGCCGCGCGCGCCACAGCAGCACTGGCCGGAACGCGGATAATGACATCAGATCCAATCGTCACCGTTATCTCATCACACGTCTCGTCGCGTTCACCGTACCCTGACATGCTGCCAGCGCCCTGTCGTGTCATTGCAACTTCCAATGGCACAAATGCAGGCTCAGACTTATCGGCTGACAGGGTTGCATCACTGACTGCTGTCATGACATCCGCAGGCAGAACCAATTTGCCATCACGCGCCATCCGCCGCCAATCTGACAACTGATGTGGGACAATGTCATAGCGTTTCGCAACGTCCACAACGCGCGCACCAGGTTGAAAACTCTCTGCCACAATCTGCGCTTTCACATCATCTGGCCAACGACGGTTGCCCCGAACAGGCTCAACGAGCCCCAGCCGTCCATCGAATCCACTTCCATCCGCCATAGCATCCTCCAACAATATCAGTCAGAGATTTATCGGCCCGAGACAGAAATGGCGAAAGACCTCAAATCAATGGGACGCAGACGGCGCATACGTTGAACCGCATGGCGAAACGGCGCATCGTTGCGAAGGCGGGAGAGCCGGTTTTGAGCGCGTCAACTTTCCGCGCCTGATCCGGGGTGAGCTTTCCGCGGGGTTTGATGCACAGCGCGGCCGCGATGACCGGGGAAATCGCGTGCCCAGTTTCCGGGTCCCGGACTGGCTTAAGGATTTCGTGCTCTACCTTGGGGTCGATTGCTTGCTGTTCGGCTCTGCGCCAACCCGCCAGCAACCGCTGCAGATGCGTTAGACTCCCCTCGTAACCACGCTCTTGGATCAGACGGAACAGGGCGCTTCCAGTTCGAATGCCGTCCTGCCAGCTTTGGCGCAGGAACTCTTCAAAGTACCACGGCGAAGTCCGCTTCAAAGCTGCCCGCCTGCGGTCCGGTGGTGTCTCGAACTGCAGCCATTTCGCGATGCTGCGACGCGGGAACCCTGTTCGCCGCCCGATCTCGCTGCAGGAAAGCCCCTGATTTCGGAGCCCATGGATGGTCGTGAAAATCTCCTCTCGAGACGTCCTGTGCGCAAGGCGTGACTTCAGAAGGTTACCGGCCGCGGCGATGTTGTCGGCGTCGGACAGCAGCGCCCTGCCGGTCGCACGGCCGTGAAGGTTCATTTGCTCCTCAATGGCCTGCCGCAGGTTTTGCACGATATGGAACCGGTCCGCGACCTGCTTCGCCTGCGGTGCCCCTTGCCGTGCAGCCTGGGCGTAGAGACCACAGCGATCTCTGCTGATCACTTCCACCTCGGGGTGTCGCTTCAGCCAGTTGGTGCAGGTGACGACATCCCGATCCTCAAGAATGTCGATCACCACGCGACGCTCCAGATCCACAATAATCGTGCCGTAGGTTTTCGACTTCCGCCAGCTCCAGTCGTCGATCCCGATGACCGTCGGCGCCTCGGCGATGTCTTGAGTACGCTTCTTCAGCTGCCTGAGCACCGTGTCATCGCTGACCCCAAGGCCCAAACGATGCAACAACCGCTCGGCAGGCCGTCCGCCGGTCGCATGCCCAAGATGGCTGACAATCTCCCCGACACGCGAAGTACGACGTGCAAATGGACGCGCAATCGAGACGACCTGGTCCGAGAAAGTCCGGCGCGGGCAAGCGGACGCCAAACATCGCCAACGGCAAACCGCGAGATCAACCGTAACCCCATCTCCATGGGCGGGATAATCCTGCAGTCGCCGACGCCGCCAGCCGTGACGTCGTCGTGAATGCAATCCACAGTCTGGGCAAATGCCGTTGGGTGCCAAGACGCCAGATACAATCCACCCGCCGGATTCACTTCGCTCAACGCTTTGAACGGCAACATCGCTCCCGGGCGACCAGTGCTTCTTCGAGCTCACGACTATCCCTCCTGAATTTTCCAGTTTCAGGATAGTTGTGCCACACAAAGTGAGGCAGAGCCGATTTAAGGGCAAAGCGACACCCGCAGAATAAACCTGTAGCGGACCTCCATCATATGCATTGATGGTTACAACATAGCATTCAGCCCCTGCGGCTCAGAAATTTTGACGATCGACCCACAGCAAACCAAATGCAAAAATGACGGCCGCTGCGATAAGACACCACGCTAGCGCAAACCCTCCGCTGGTTTCAACGATCATCCCGAACAGTGGTGGCGCCAGTACCCCGCCCAGATTGGTGGCAACCATATTGTAGCCAATCGCACCACCAGATCGTGGCGGGTCAATGCTCTGCAAGGTCAATGCCACCTGCACCCCTGTCGCAGAGCAAATCGTAAGCCCGAGAACTGCGACCACAAGCGGAGCAAGCAGGACCGCATTGCTCGGACCGATAGTTGCCATCGCCAGCAAGCTGACTGCGGACACCCCGGTAACAATCATCAGCGTCAGGCGAGAGTCCGCGCGAAAGAACCAATCGGTGGCCCAGCCCCAAAAAACCCGTCCAGCTATGCTACAAATATGCAACAGACTGAGACAGGCATTCGCCATAGGCAGGCCAAACCCGGCACCAAGGCGCAAGAATTCTATCAGGTGGCTCCACAGGATGAACTGCGCGCCGTTATTCAGGCCGCTGGCCAAATTATTGCGGCCCAGAACCGGATTTCTGAACAACAACCGGATGGCTGCGAGTTCCTCTGACAGAGCAACTCTCGGAGTGGCATTTTTATCATTGTCAGCGGGTAAAAGCAGGAAGGCCACGCCGCAGGCGGCTGTCACAGCCCCGACGCCCATGACAACACCTTGCCAGCTTGCGACCGGGGCGAGCAATGCCGCGCTGGTGCCTAATGCGCCGCCCAATGGCACGCCGGTCTGCTTTATGCCCATGAGCGTGGCGCGGACCCCGGTCGGATACCACAGCATGACCGCACGCCCCGCTGCCGGATTGACAAGGCTGTATCCGGAACCGACAATGAACATCCCCGCAAACGCTTGGCCGATACCTTGCGCGAGTGCGAACACCACTGTCCCGGCCACCATGACCAGCCCCGCCAAAAGCAGTGACATCCGCACTCCGATGACATCGCTCAAGCGTCCGGCAGGAATCGATAGCAAGGTGATACCCAGTGCATAGGCACTTGCGATAAGCCCGATCTCAGTTGCCGAAAGCTGGAGTTCTGCGGCAATCAATGGGCTGCAAGCCAGAACTGCCAGCAAATTCATAGCGCCCAGACAGTGCGCCCCGACAAGCAGGCCAAATTGCGGCCAGATCTGCTGGGGGCCCTTCGGGAATGCGGTCATCACAGAGATACCTTGTAATCAGGTCAGTAAGGGGGAACAATCGCATCAGACCTTTCAAAATGACATACCGATCAGACGGTGCTCTGCCAAAATGGCCAATTGCAGTCATCACTCCTGAATTTTCCAATTTCTTCGGTCCATTTCCTCATTTATATGTAAAATGTAGTCGAAAAGCCTTCTGTTTAGCTGCTAGCGTGTTCTTGGAATGGTTACCCATTCCAATCAACTGTAACACCAGCTCCGTCGCCTGACATCGTCTTAAACCGCTCCGAGATAATTTAAGATCCAGCAAATACCAATTCAGGAACAACCTGATCAGAGCAACCACCAACGCGACCCTTCGCCGCGAAATCCAACAAGGAAGAAAATCATGTTCAACATCACACCCTCACTCAAAGGCTCTGCAGCGGTGATAGCTACAGCAGCTATGGCGTTTGCACCTGCGCTCGCAAGCGCAAGCCCGCTGGGTAGCGATCCGATCCGCTTGGTCATTCCGTTCGGCCCCGGTGGCGGCAGCGACATTACGGCACGCGTATTGTCCGCGACTGCACCCGAGTTTTGTGGCCCGCGGATCGACGTGGTCAGCATGTCGGGTGCCGCAGGCCTTGAGGCCGTAAATTTTGTCCGTAATGCCCCTGCCAATGGGCACACGCTGCTCGTCTCGGATTATGGCCCTGTTGTAACATCAGGCTTTCTTGATGATGTAGATTGGAGCCACGATGACTGGCAACCTGTCATGAATTTCACGGAATGGCTGCCGACTGTTTACACACGCCCCGACCATCCGATCCAAACCATAGAGGACTGGGTCGCGGCCGCCGAAGCTGATCCTGGTAGCATCACTTTCGGCCATGCCAATCCTATGGGGCTGGTGCATCTGCCGCTCATCCTGTTTGAAATGGAAACCGGGCTGGAAAATATTCACGTACCAACCTCTGGCGGCGGCGAAACCCGCAGTCTGATCATGGGTGGTCACATCGACCTTGGCATGACACTGCCGCCGAGCATTGCATCAGAAGTCGCATCTGGAGAATTGACAGCCTTGGGGGTTTTCTCGGCAGAACGTTCGCCTGTCCTACCCGATACACGGACATTCCGCGAAGCCGGATATGATGTTGTGTTGCCAGCATGGCTGATGGTGATCGCTACTTCTGACGTCCCTGCGGAAACGGTCGAATACTTGCAGGACTGCTTCATGGAAGCCCTGGCATCGCCCACGGCGATCGCAATGAGCGATCGTGTCAACGCGGGTATCGAGCCTCTGAACGCGGCGGATTCGACAGCGCTTTATCAGGCGACGGTTGCCTCGATTGGTGACATCCTACGCAGCATGGGCGAGATCGATTAAACTGCTCCGGCCTCCGCAAGTGGAAACGCGCGGGGGCCTTTTTCGATCCCAAACATCGGCGGTTCCCGATCCGCCAGATTGAAAATTCAAAACAACCATTCAGGCGGTCCCAATGATGCTGGAAGCCTTTGTTGATGCGCTTTACCTTGCCTTCAGCCCCGAAGTCATTCTGTATGTGGCCATCGGTGTTTTCATGGGGGTTACACTGGGTGCAATCCCCGGCCTGAGCGGCGACATGGCAATCGCCATCTTGCTGCCGATCGTATTTTTCCTTGAACCGGCTGCGGCACTTGGATTGCTGACGGGCATTTATAAGGGGGGGATGTTTGGCGGGTCGATTTCTGCAATCTCATTCGGGGTGCCGGGCACGCCCGGCTCTGCGGCAACGGCGATTGATGGCTATCAGGCCAAGCTGAAAGGTTACCCGAACAAAGCGCTGAATACGGCGCTTTATTCGTCGGTGATCGGCGACACCACAAGTGACTTTGTGCTTATCTTCCTAGCGCTGCCGCTGGCTATTGTTGCGCTCACATTCGGGCCGGTGGAATTCTTCGCGCTCTATGCTTTCTCGCTTTTGCTGATCTCGGCGCTGACCAAAGGCAAAGTGGCGAAAGGGGTGGCGATGGCCGCGCTCGGCATTCTGCTGGCCATGATCGGTCGCGACCCTATCGGGGGCTCGGTCCGGCTGACATTCGGCATCCCTGAACTGTCGGGTGGCCTTGCGCTGATCCCTGTGCTTGTCGGCATATTCGCGGTGTCAGAACTAATCATACAGTTGTCGAAGGCGTGGATGGAGCGGGTCCGCCGGATCGTTGATGAGACCAAACAACAGGCGCAATCACTGCTGGGCGATTATGACGCCAGCAAAGACAAGTTGACCTTCGCCGAGTTCCGCGCCACGATGAAGGCCACATGGATTGGCACAACGATGGGCACGCTAATCGGGGCCCTGCCCGGCGCGGGGTCATCTCTGGCGGCGTTCATCAGCTATGGGCTTGCACAACGCTTTTCACGGCACCCTGGCGAGTTCGGAAAAGGATCGCTTGAAGGTGTCGCTGCTGCCGAGGCCGGCAATAGTGCGACTTCCGGCTCCACGCTCATTCCGCTTTTTGCCTTCGGCATTCCGGGCAGTGCTACTGCCGCGCTATTTGGGGCGGCTTTTATCTTGATGGGGATGACGCCCGGCCCTCGACTGATCTATGATCATACTGAGGTCATCTATGCGCTGTTCCTGATCCTGATCTATGCCAACATCATCAATCTCGCGCTATCGCATTTCCTGCTGCCACTGTATTCCAAGATTGCCATGATCAAGTCGCGTATTCTGCTGCCCATTGTCTGCGTGCTAGCTATTCTGGGCACCTTCGCTGCAGGCAATTCGGTGATTGATGTCTGGGTGCTGCTGTTTGCCGGACTGCTAGGGGTTGTGTTGCGGGTCTATAATTTTCCGCTGGCGCCGCTGATTCTTGGTTTCATCGTCGCACCCGGAGCAGAGCGCGCCTTGCGTCAATCGCTATTGATCGGTCGGGGTGAATGGACACACTTGCTGTCGAGCCCAATTGCCATTGGCCTGTATGCGACCGCTGCGATCATGATCTTCACCTTTACCGTGGTTATGCGCGAGCGAAAGTAACTTGTGTTCCGAAAGGGTGCCAAAGATGAAGAATATCTTTTCAACTGCCTTTACCCGTCTGGACTTTTTCACTGGGCTGGTCACCATAATTATTGGCGTGGTTGGCCTGCTGGACATCACCTACGGCAACTGGCGTCCGGGGCCCGGACTGGGGCCTCATGCCTTTCCGCAGCTTGCCTACATCACCCTGATCATTGCAGGTCTTGCAATCTGGATTGATGTGCTGCGCGGCAAATCTGATGACCCCCCGGAAAACCTGCGCGCGATTTTGCTGACGGGCGTGGGGTTGGTCGCAATAGGCATGGGTATGTTCTGGTTGATTGGAAAACTGGGATTGATCGTCAGCGTGGCCGCGACGCTGATCGGAGCGAGCTTTCTGCTGACGCGCCATCCTTTTCAGCATTGGCCCAGTACAATTGTGGTTCCGATCATTGCCACAGCAGTAATCTGGGTTCTGTTTGTTCAACTGATTAACATACCTCTGCCACGTGGATTGCTATTCTGAAGGTCTCGCTTCCGATATATGTTCTGGCATGTTGGAGATCCTTACAAAAGCACCGCCGTTTATTGTATGAATTGGAACTCGCTGATCCCCTAAAATGATGGTATCATTCAGGCACTCTTTCATCGGTAATTGCTTCGTATTCTGGTTATACAGCTACTTTCTGTAGACGCACCCGGCCTTTTGAAGCCTCTTTTTTCGGAGATTAGCGTAGCGACCAGAATCTGCCCACCTGCCGATACTGCCGCTTGCAGGCGTATTCGAAAGAGGCTGCCTCTCTGTCCGACGCTGCGCGGATTCTGAAAGACCGCTTCGCGGAATGTCGCACCACAAGCCGGCCGGCCGCTTTGGGCCGGGCACGTCGATTACCTTACCTTCGACGCAAGGGGCGGAAAGCTGTCTGTTGCCGGTGCCGCATTGCGTCTGCAGAAACTCGCGAAAGCGGCCGGTCGCTGAGCTGTTTCCTTTCAACCAACGCAATAAGCGGGGCAATTTCAACATCCACCCTCAAAGCCGTATCAACCCCATCGACAGCTTTCCGCGCTGGCGGCGCCGATAAAGCCCTGCGAGCACCATTATGAACAGCCCGATGAAGCCAAATGTCAGTATGGGATAGTGCTCTGCTGGAATTACAGGCCGCAACAGGAACATCATCACAGCGCACCAGCCAGCAAGCGATAATGTTTCGCCTATAGCGTTTCGCGTTAAACCTGAATCACCTAACTCTGCCTGAAATCTTCGATTTCAACGCGTTACGTGATACGTGATGTTTCAAGGTAAACGCGAAACGCTTTAAGAGCAACGTCCAGTGGACCCGCGGTGCGCGATGGCGTCGGGGCAAGCTGTAGGGGAACAGTGTGTTCACCCCTGCGCCGAACAGGATCAGGATCGTCCACAGGCCGCCATTTTGCGGTGTCGCGACGGCCAGTCCGAAGCCGAAAGCGAAAATCGTGGGAATAAGAAAAACGCTCCGAAGTGCTTTGCGCACGCGCCTTTGCGCGACGATCACGGGCAGGTAGTGCAAAAGCCACGCTGCGGTGAGCAGTGCAAGAATACTAAAGCCTGGCCACCACAGACGCAGATACTCCAACAGCGGCAGCCCATTTCGCGGGGTCATGGAAAGGTTCCACGCCAGCAGCGCCAGAATGAACATGGCATGGCGGCGGGCCATGCGTGGGCCTTTGGGGTTGGCTGGGTTGAAATGTTGCTGCAAGGCAAGCGGCATGAACACGACATAGGCCAGCGCCATCGCAAACGCCTGATGCCGCCATTCGGGGACAAAACCCCAGTGCAAATAGACCAACGCCCAAGCCAGTGCCATGAGCACAGGAAAGCCAAAGATTATGGCCAAAGCGATTGTAGCGCCGCGATCTGTGGTCATGGGGTGCTTTCTGGCACGGGTCAAAAACGGCGCGTATAGGCGGGTGGCTTGTTGTTGTTTTTGCGCGCATGGACGAAAATCATCGCCCCGATCCCCGCTCCGATCACGGCCCCAATAACACTTGCGACAGGGTCGTGATCAGGCCCCAACGTGAGCGTGAATATAATGCTGAAAAACGCGGCCGTAGACATCCATTCTCCGATCAGCAAGGTCAGGTTTGCCAGTGCGCTCGCACCGTGTCTTCGGGCAAGTGCCATGGGGAAAATCACATTTTCCAACAGGCCGATCATGAACACCCATGCCCAGATCATTTCAGCCACAGACCAGCCGCTCATGACCCCGAAAAATGCAGCAAGGGCAAGCGATGCCCCGATCAGCATGCTGATCTCTTTGAACAACACACGGCGCATTCGGGGGTTTTTCCGAATACTGGGAAGGTAACGCCACAGCCACACAGCCCCGCCAACAGCAATCCATAGCAGAACCAGCCACCAGATGCTTTCGCGATCCAGTGCCACAGCCACCGGCAGAAACCCCACGGCGCCCATGAACAGGGACAGAATCCCGAAAATCACCATGATATGACGTCGGGCCATGCGTGGGCCATAGGTGGATGCGGGCCAGTTATGTTGCATCAGTAGGCCGGGCATCAGCATGACGACAAGGACTGACAGCCAGAGAAAATCATCTGAACTGCCTGCTGCCGGAGAATCCAACCACCACAGAAAAGCCCCCAATCCTACGAAAAGAAATACTACAAAGGCGAGCACGGCAAACGAGAGGTGGGTATCGCGGTCGGTTGTCATTTGTTTATATCCATCAATAAAATCCGCCTCAGGGCTAATGGCGATAGAATTTATGAGGCCGGTTCGGGGTCTGCCCCCGCCAATCCAACCATGCAAAGACAAGCGTCACCGCAGTCAATGCCCCTGCAATCCCGATGGTCGAGATGACGAGATAGGCAATCTGCTGATCTGGATCGTCAGGGCGGCCAAACCCGCTTAGCACAAGAAAAGTCAGTAGCGCCGCGCCAAAGGACAAATGTTCGCCGATGCTGATGACCCCGCGTCCAAGTCGGATGGCCCCATGCCGGGGCAGCGTTTCGGGCAGCACGACAGTGCTGACCACGCCCAGACATATCAACCATATCCAAAGGGCGTGCGCCGGCGTGGACTGCGCAATCAGCCAAAGCGGCACGGCCAAGAGCGAGGTGATTCCCACTCGAAGCGCGGCGCGGCGGCCCAAAGCGCGGCGGGCAGACGGGCGTATGTGGTTGACATGAAAAAGAAGTTCCCACAGGCTCATAGCCGCAATCACCCCAAGAAAGGGCAACCATTTCAGAAGCATCGTTGCAAGGTCATCATTGAGCTGCGGTTCGCCGGGCGCCAATAGCAGGGCCAGAATGCCTGCAAAGCTGATAAAGCGCCGCCGCATCTTGCGTGGGCCGTTCGGCACCGCACTGTTTCGCTCTTGCCACAACGCAGAGGGCGCAAGCCAGATCAACGCCAAGGCCATGACCAGTGCGGTGTGATAAGGTTCGCGCGGGGTGTCAGGCATGGCTAGCGCCACCACTTGCATCGCCCCGAGGAACAACGCGGGCAGCCCGGCCAGGAAAACCAGCGACCAGAGCGCATCACGGTTGGTTTTCACAGCGTGTCCCAGTCGCGCAAGCGGTGTTTGCGGCGGTCATAAAGCAGCGACAGGGCCAAGCCCAAGCCCATCACACTCCAAAAAATGCCAGACCTGACAAGATACTCCCACGGGACCCCGACGAATCCCGCCGTAACCCACGCTTCCCGCCAGGCCCACATCCACATCAAGGCGCCCCACCCGATGACGAAAAACAGCGCATATCCAAGGAACACGCGCATGCATGACCGATAATGCGGTGGTCGCAACCGCAGGCCCAGTCTGCGTAAGGCGTGATCCATATGGGGGTCATAATTCGCGGACCACATGCCGGTTGCCCGTAGCTCTGCCAGTGCAGCGGCCAGTTTGCGGTCGAATTCCGCCTTGTCTGTCATCGAAATACCCGAACGATCCTCAACACGCGCAATATGACTTGCATATCAAGCATCGTGCAAGCATAAATTCATGCATGACATGAATTTATACTCGGGGGGCAGATGCAACGCATTCAACGCATGGCGACAGCGCTTTTGCCCGTGATGGGCGTGTTCTGTCTGTTTTACGTTATCTTCACCGGGCATGATGCGCTTGATCTGGCCATCCTGACGCCCGAGCGCTGGCTTGAAAGCCGATATGCCGATCCGCAAGCGCAAATCGCGCAAAGCACGCGGATCATCGCGGCCTTTGCCATGCTTAGCCCGGTCATCGCGGGGCTCGTGGCCGTGTTCATGGCGATCTATGTGCTTAACCTTGTGCGCCAAGGCGTGCTGTTTGATGAACGCATCGCGCAGGGGTTCCGCGTGGCCGGGGTGGCGACAGCCGTTTCGGGCATTCTGGGCATGGCGATATCGTGGCTCAGGCCCACCATCCTGTCTTGGCACAACCAGGGCGGCGCGCTTGCGCCCGATGTCTTCTTCCACTCTGACACGGCCGGGCTGATCGTCTGCGGGGCCATGTTCTGGCTGGTCGGCTGGATCATGCGCGAGGCAATACGTATTGCCGATGACAATGAGGGCTTTGTCTGATGCAAATCATCGTCAGGCTGGATGTGATGCTGGCCAAACGCAAGATGAAATCCAAGGATCTGGCCGAGGTCATCGGCATCAGCACCCAAAACCTCAGCCTGCTGAAAACCGGTCAGGTGCGCGGCATCCGGTTTGAAACGCTGGCGAAGATTTGCGCCGCGCTCGACTGCCAGCCGGGCGACCTGCTGGAAGCCATGCCTGACGACTGATCAAAACGCCTGCGGGATTTCAGAATGACCCTTTTCAAGAAAATGAGCTTTTTTGCGCTCGCGCTCTGCGCCATGGGGGCCGGTGCATGGTATCTGATGCAGCCCATTCGTGCCATCAGCTACCATATCACCCCCACCGACACCGCTGGCCGCGCCGAGGTGATCTTGCGTATCGCGCGCCCCTTTGACCCGGATGAGCAAGTGGGGCTGGCCCATTATGCCGAGCATCTGGCGTGGTATTCCGCCATTGGCGAGGAGGCGCGCGGCCCGGATCGGCATTCGGGCGCATGGACCAGCCACCGTGCGGTTTTCTACAGCCTGAGCGGCAAGCCCGAAGACCTGCCCGAACTGACCGCCACACTGGCGCGGGTGTTTGACCCGATCACGCTTGCCCCACGTTTTGCCGAAGAAGAGCGCGAGATCATCCATCGCGAGTATCAGATGTTCTTGGGGCAAAACGTAGGGGCGCGCGCGGATGAAGCGCTGTCGGAAATTCTGCACGCGGGTACGCCGCTTGGCCCCTCGATCATCGGCACGCCTGAGCAGATCGGCGCGCTGGATTATGACGCCGCGCGCGCGTGGCACAGCGCCACACACCTGCCGGAAAACGCCGCGTTCATCTTTCGCGGCGATGTCGGGCGCTTGCAGGTCTGGTGCGTCTTGATGGGGTTGCAGCTTGATCTGACGGGCGATGCGCGCACACCGCCCGCCTATGACATGGGGCAGGACCTGGTGCATCTGGCCGAATTCCCCGACCCGAGCGCCGCCCCGCGCATGATCTGGCGGCGGGTGGTGGCGTTGGACACGCCTGTGCCCTACGATCTGCTGGAAGCGCAGCTTGCTCACCTGCGCGCGATGCTCGACACCAATCTGCCCGGTGGGTTGGCGGGGCCATTGCGGTTTGATGCCCGGATTGCGCGCGAGTTCCGGCTTGATCTGACCGCGATTGATGAGCGCCATATTGAACTGCGCTTTCAGGCCAGCCCCGATACAGGCACCAGCCTGCCAGGGCTGCGCGCCGCGTTTGAGGCCGCACTGGACGAAATCGCCGCCAGCGGCATCCCTGTGCCGACCTACACGCGCGTCATGGGGCGGATGGACCGCTATTGGCCCAACTGGAGCGACCGCGACAACACCCGCCGCTGGATGGCCGATTACACAACCGACCGTGTGCTGGCGCTGCGCGATCCGGCATCCAAACGCGTGTTGCAAGAGATCCCGCCACACATCACCCGCGAAAGCGTGAACACTATTCTTGCCGCGCTGTCCCAAAACGGCCGCACGGCCATCGCCTTCATTGCCCCAAAGGAGTTTTTGGAATGATCCGTTTCGCCCTTGCCCTGCCGCTTGTCCTTGGTCTGTCCTTTTGTGACGGCGACAAGACACCGACTGCGTCCGACCAGATCAGCCCGAATGGTACGCCCTACCGCCTGATCCAGATGCCCGGCAATGAGTATGCCGCGATTCTGGCCGCGTGGCCCAATGACTGGGTCTGGGCCGAGGGGCGCAACCCGACCGCGTCTTATATCGGGGCACAGCTTATCCTAGCTGGCGGGGCCGAGGGCTATCCGGCGGGCGAGGTGGTCGAGCGTTTCGCGGATATGGATGCCAATGGCGAATTGCCCGTCAGTGCCGACCATCTTTACGGGATGCTTGCTGCCAAGAAAGGCGATTGGTTAGACGCGATTGCAATCGCCAATGCCCATCTGACACAGCCAAGTTTTGACCCCGACTGGTTCGACCGCATTCGCACAGGGTTCGCGCAGAACATCGCAGAGGCGCAATCGCAGCCGATGCATCAGGGCTTTGATGCGTTGCGTTGGGCGATTCTGGGCGATCACCCGCTCCGCGCCATGTTGTCGCTTGATGACGCAGACGCCTTCGAAAACCTGTCGCTGGAGGATCTGCGCGCATGGCACAGTGCCACAGTCACGGGACGGCCCGTTTCTGTTGTAATCACCGGCGACATTGCGCCCGAGCAGGCAGGCGCAGGGCTTGACGCACTTCTCGCAGGGCTGCCGGAAGGGAGTTCGCAGGCGCGCGAGATCGTGCTGGACTATCGCCCGCGCCAGATATTGTTGCACCTGCCGGATGTGACCGAGGCACATCTGACCTTCATCGCCCCCCTGCCTGCCACGCGCCTCGGCGGGGATCTGGAAGACCTGATCCTTGCCACGGCGTTTGGGGGCGGTGAAGACAGCGTCCTATTTGCCGCCGTGCGCGACGGGCTGCGCGCCAGCTACAGCTTTAACGCCGGACTGGCCAACTACAATCGCGAAAACCGCTTTGTGATAATGACCGGTGCGTTGGAGGCCGCCAAACTGGCCGAGGCTGTCGATGTCGTGCGCGCAGCTTACACGGGATTTCGGGACAGTGGCCCGGATGGCGATATCAAGGACCGCGCCGCGCCCTTTCGCGGCGCATTCGAGCAAAGCCAAAATTATGTCGTGGACCAGGGCCATATGGAGCTGGAAACGACTTTGGACGGGTTCGCCACCGGCCATTCTCTGACCATGCTGGAAATGGTTGACGCGCTGACCATAAGTGACCTGCGCAACCGCCTTCAGGACCACTGGCCACGGGCACAGGATTTCGTGGTTATCGCCGTGTCACCTGATGCAGATGCCTTGTCGGGCGCTTGTGTGATTACACGGCCCCAAGACGCGAAGGAGTGCTGAGATGATCCCGGCAAAAACCGGCGCTTTCATCTTCATCCGCGCATTGGGGCTGGTCTGGCAGTATCGCGGCTTTGCCCTGCGGGTCTGCCTGCCGATTTATCTGCTGGCCTTCGCCATCGACATATGGATACGCCTGCAGGTCATGGGGGAAATCACGCGCGGCCCGCTGCAATGGCATGTCAATGATCCCTATGTCGGCGCGCCTGAAAACGGGGCATCGCTGTCGCAGATCCTGACAATCTGGGTCGTCTGGCTGTCGAGCCTGATCACAATCGCGATCCTGTGGCACCGGCATGTACTGGGCGCGCATGGCGTGGGGCCAATCGCGCCATTGGGGCTGCGTCATCCGATCAGCTATCTGGGGAAGTTGGCAGGCGCTACCATTTTGGGGGTGTTGCCAGTGGTGCTGATCTTTGGATTCGCGGTCTCTATTCTCTCTGTCGATTTCGCCCAGCATCAGGATGATGCGCGCCTTCCGGTATCATGGCTGTTCTTTGGCGCAGCCATCAGCATCATCGCGGGCTGGGTCATCATGCGCCTCAGCCTGGCGCTACCGGAGGCCGCCATCGGGCAGAAAGGATCCATCTTCGACAGCTGGTTCGAAACCCGCCCGCTGGCAGGAGCGTTATGGGTCGCCGCAGCGTTCGAAAGCGGGCTGTTAACGGCGGTGGAGCTTTTAGGGGCAGGAGCAGCGCGCATAGATGTCCGTCTGGCCTATCTGGTCGAAAACCTGACATGGTTCGTTCCGCTGATGGTTGGTATTGCCATTCTGACACTGCTCTATGAGCATTTGTATCATGGTCGGTCCCTGCGTGGCACCAGTCTTTCGGGGGACACATGAAGCGCAAAAAAATCGGGTCCATCCCAACAAAGGTACGTAACCCACCACAGGATTTAACTACGTTTGGTGGACTTCGGCATGGTCCGCGCATAGCTGTTTGATGCGATCTGTTGGGAAGTATCGATAGAACGCTGTTCGTCCGATCTTGAGCTGATCGATTACATCTCCGATGAACGGGTAGTTTTCAGTGTCTTTGAGCATTGCCTCGGCATGTTTGATGGTTTGCTCATTCATAGCCCTTGGCCGTCCACCCCGTCGCCCACGTTTTGCAGCGGCCTTGAGACCGGCACGGGTATTTTCGACAATCAGTTCCCGTTGAAATTCATCAAAGGCAGCGGTCATGTGGAAGAACAACCGACCTTCGGGTGTGCTGGTATCGATGTTTTGGGTAAGCACTTTCAATGCGATGCCACGTTCAGCGATATCTGCGGCGGTTTTGATGACTTGCGTTAGGGATCGCGCCAAACGCGATAATTTCCACACAACCAGAGTGTCGCCTTCCCGCAGATATTCGAGGGCTGCTTTGAGTTGGGGACGTTCCCGGTGAGAGCCGGATGCTTTCTCTATGTAGATTTTTTCACAACCCGCAGCCTGCAATGCATCCATTTGCAAAGCAGGGTTCTGATCCATGGTTGAGACACGAGCGTATCCGATGAGCATGATATTTATTCTTATACTCCGAGTCCTGTGGAACCCGAGTTTTGCTTGACGGTTCGGTTTGATTGGATTCTGATGGGTTCATGCGTATTGAGCCGAAATTCCTGACATCTTCAGAACGTGCTGAGCTGATGTCCTGTGTGCGACGCCATCGCGAGGATCACGGTGTTGCGCGTCGCGCCAATGCGATTTTGCTGCTGGATGAGGGCAAATCCTGCCAACTGATCGCCGAATTTCTTTACCTTGACGATGATACGGTTCGTCTTTGGTACAAGGCTTACCGCGAAGGGGGCTGGGACCTCCTATCCACTGATGGATGGAAGGGCGGTCAATCCCGGATGACCTCGGCTCAGGAGGCCGAACTCAGCGCGTGGCTGGAGGATCGTTTTTGTCGTTCGACGACCGAGGTCCGGGCCCATATCTCCGCGACGTATGGCTTGGAGTATTCCCATTCTGGCTGCATCAAGCTTCTGACGCGTCTGGGGTTTGAGTATCGCAAGCCGAAGGGACTTCCGCGCGTTGCGCCTGCCGCAGCACAAGCCGCCTTCATCGAGATGTATCAGCGCTTGCTGAACGAGTTGGGGGCTGATGAAGCTGTCTATTTCGCAGATGCCGTGCATCCGGAGTATCAGACGAAACCGGCTTATGGTTGGGTGAAGGCCGGGACAAATCCTGCCGTGCAGACCACAGCAGGGCGTGGGCGTGTGAACATCCATGGTGCACTGAACTTGGAAACATTCGATTTGTCGTTTGTCGAGCCGATTACGGTAGACGGGATCAGCGCTGTCCAGCTCTTGGCCAAAATCGAGGCATCCAACCCTTACAAGCGCCTCATCCACGTGATCTGGGACAACGCGGCGTATCATAAAGGGCAAGAGGTGCGAGACTTCCTTGCAAGGCCGGACTGCCGCATCCACTTGATCCCATTGCCGCCATATTGCCCACATCTCAACCCGATTGAACGATTGTGGGCCGTCATGCACCGCTGTGTCACACACAATCAGTATTATCCCACGCAAAAGCAATTTGCCGATGCGATACTCGCATTTTTTCGAAAAACCCTCCCCAACGAATGGCGGAGCTTCCGCGACACCATCTCCGACAACTTCCGTGTCATCTCACACGACAATTTTCGGGTTTTCGCGTAAGGCGGGTATATACCAATCAGCATTGATCAGAACTCTTGAGCCCAGTCGCGGGTTCCAATGGAGGTGATTGTGTCGGGCATGCTGACCAATTTGTTCCAAGCCTTGCAGCAATGATCTACGATGTCTTCATAGGTTTCGAAGATGAGGTTTGATAGCCAGTTGTCTCGCATGAATTGCCAGATGTTTTCGACTGGATTGAGTTCTGGGCATTTTGCGGGGATCGGGATGATGGTGATGTTGTCCGGAATGACCAGCTTGTCAGTCATGTGCCATGCGGCTTGATCCACGAGCACAGCCCCATGTGCTTTGGGTGCGACAGTTTGGGAGATTTCAGCAAGATGCAGGGCCATCGCTTCGGTATTGCACGCTGGCAGCACAAGACCTGCAGCTTTCCCGAGGGCTGGGCAAATCGCTCCAAAGATGTAGCTTGAACTCGTGCGCTGATCATGTGGGGCGGAAGGTCGCGTACCGCGCTTCGCCCATCGGCGCGTGATCTTGTTTTTCTGGCCGACACGCGCTTCATCTTGGAACCAGACTTCGATCACAGTGCCTTGCAGGAGCCGTGCGCGGAGCTTTGCTACTGCGGCTGCAAACCCTTTTTTTTAAAGTCCTCCAGTGCGGCTGTATCTTGCGCGTGATGGCGCGGGCGTGCTGTGAGTTTGACATAACCAAGCGCCCTGAGTTCCCGGCTTATCGACGTCTCGTGAAGTGAAATCCCAAATGTGTCTGCAATCCATTTCCTCAGATCACTCAGGCGCCAGCGGACGACCCCATGGACCGATAAGGTCGGACCGCTCTCAACAATTGCAGCAAGCGCCCTGCGCTGCTCATCGTTAAGCTTAGACTGCTGACCAGGAGCTTTGCCGTTGATCAAGCCGTCAGGCCCGCGGGCATTAAACCGCTCCACCCAGTCACGGACAATTTGTAGGCCAACACCACCAATCCGAGCAGCATCGCTGCGCCGACCGCCATCATAGATCTCCGCCAGCGCCAAAAGCCTGCGGGCTTGGTTGGCATCCTTTGTCTTTCGCGCAAGTTCTCTCAACTTCATGCCGTCGTAGTCTGTCCGTAACGCGAGCGCTGCGCCCATAGAGAGGCCCTCCCCAGAAAATCTGACGCCATTGAGTCAGATCTTCATAGATTTGGGAATCCCAAAACCCTCAGAAGAGTCAGATTTCGCGAGACTTGGTATTATACCAATCAGCATTGATCAGAACTCTTGAGCCCAGTCGCGGGTTCCAATGGAGGTGATTGTGTCGGGCATGCTGACCAATTTGTTCCAAGCCTTGCAGCAATGATCTACGATGTCTTCATAGGTTTCGAAGATGAGGTTTGATAGCCAGTTGTCTCGCATGAATTGCCAGATGTTTTCGACTGGATTGAGTTCTGGGCATTTTGCGGGGATCGGGATGATGGTGATGTTGTCCGGAATGACCAGCTTGTCAGTCATGTGCCATGCGGCTTGATCCACGAGCACAGCCCCATGTGCTTTGGGTGCGACAGTTTGGGAGATTTCAGCAAGATGCAGGGCCATCGCTTCGGTATTGCACGCTGGCAGCACAAGACCTGCAGCTTTCCCGAGGGCTGGGCAAATCGCTCCAAAGATGTAGCTTGAACTCGTGCGCTGATCATGTGGGGCGGAAGGTCGCGTACCGCGCTTCGCCCATCGGCGCGTGATCTTGTTTTTCTGGCCGACACGCGCTTCATCTTGGAACCAGACTTCGATCACAGTGCCTTGCAGGAGCCGTGCGCGGAGCTTTGCTACTGCGGCTGCAAACCCTTTTTTTTAAAGTCCTCCAGTGCGGCTGTATCTTGCGCGTGATGGCGCGGGCGTGCTGTGAGTTTGACATAACCAAGCGCCCTGAGTTCCCGGCTTATCGACGTCTCGTGAAGTGAAATCCCAAATGTGTCTGCAATCCATTTCCTCAGATCACTCAGGCGCCAGCGGACGACCCCATGGACCGATAAGGTCGGACCGCTCTCAACAATTGCAGCAAGCGCCCTGCGCTGCTCATCGTTAAGCTTAGACTGCTGACCAGGAGCTTTGCCGTTGATCAAGCCGTCAGGCCCGCGGGCATTAAACCGCTCCACCCAGTCACGGACAATTTGTAGGCCAACACCACCAATCCGAGCAGCATCGCTGCGCCGACCGCCATCATAGATCTCCGCCAGCGCCAAAAGCCTGCGGGCTTGGTTGGCATCCTTTGTCTTTCGCGCAAGTTCTCTCAACTTCATGCCGTCGTAGTCTGTCCGTAACGCGAGCGCTGCGCCCATAGAGAGGCCCTCCCCAGAAAATCTGACGCCATTGAGTCAGATCTTCATAGATTTGGGAATCCCAAAACCCTCAGAAGAGTCAGATTTCGCGAGACTTGGTATTAAAACCTATTTACGCAACCGTATCGGAACTTGTGTTTCAGAACAAGGTAACTGTGTATGAGTGACTAGTCCTGCGATTCACTCGATTTGCGGATAAAGCCGGATAAGCTTTGTGCGCGCGTCTTGAGTTGTGAACTGCCAGTTGGTTTTGGCGCGTTGGGAGTTGCGATTTGTTGTCCATGCATCGACTTCGGCCTTCAGCATAGTTTTGTCCGGGATGCGCCGGGCCAGACATTGGCGAGCGAGGACGCTGAGTTCACATTCAGCGATGTTGAGCCAAGACCCATGTTTTGGCGTGTAGTGCCATTCGAACCGTTGTGCGATGCGGCGCGCTTGGGCAGGCGGGAAAGCCTCGTACAGCGATGCAGGGTTGTGGGTGTTCAGATTATCCTGCACGAGATCGATCTTTTCGGCATAGGGAAAGTGGAGATCAGCCAGATCGCGCAGGATATGGGCATAATCGATGGCAGTGCGTCGATCGCGTATCTCGACGTGGCGCCAGCCCTCCAGAGGAGCGAATAACATGAACAGGCTGGCGACACCTGCGCGTTCATATTCGTAGTCATGGCGCGCCTCGCGCCCTGGCTGCATGGGAATGGGTGTGCGGGTCTCACGGGTCAATTGTTTGCTGGTCTCGTCCAGACAAACCAGCGGACGGTTTTGATCGTGTGGACGGGTGTAGACGTCCAGCACATTCTCCATGGCCGCCACGAAACCAGCGTTGGCTTTGGGTGGGATTACCCAGTACCGGTTCCGGTGCGGTTTGAGCGCGTTTTTTTAAGCGTGCGTTGGATTGTGGTATCACTGGCCTGCTCAACAATGCCCAGTTCGACAACCCGCTTTTCCAACAACCTGAGTGTCCAGTGCGTATATCCTTCGGGTGGTTCGGAACAGGCAAGCGCGATCAGCTTGGCCTCGGCTTGCCCATCGAAGATCCGAGGTTGTGAAAGCGACGCTGGAACTTTGCGCGCTAAAGTCGCCTCAAGCCCTTCCTCCACAAGTTGGCGCCGGGTGCGGAAAACAGTCGAGAGACTGGTCTCTAATGCCTCGGCAATGCGCGCATCTTCCCATCCCGGGCCATCAGAGGACACATCCGCCTTCAGCAAAATCCGCGCCTTCAGCAGTCTGTAGGCGGCTTGCCGACCCGTTCTGATCATCCCTTCAAGGTGTTCACGCTCCTCTGTCGTCAGTCGAACTACATACTTCGGCTTGCACCCTCTTGTCATCATCTCACCCCCAGAAAGCTGCTACGCTCCACAGAGATTCAGGAAAAATCAAAGCTGTCAAATACCCCGAAGCGAGGCACTAGCTTTAATCCCGTGTTGCGTTCTGACGTGTTGGCATTCCCAAAACGACGGTTTTCAGAACATCAATTTTTTGGAGTGACCATGGCCAGAATGCGGATTCTTACCGCCATTGAACAATACGCGTTTGATCAACCACCCGTCTTTGATCACAAGGAACGCAAGCAGCTCCTGACTCTCCCCAAAGGGCTGATGGATATCGCAAAGGGCCTGCGCACGCCTGATAGTCAGATCGGCTTCCTGCTGATGTGTGGGTATTTCAAAGCCACAAAGCGGTTTTATCAGCCCCAGGATTTTCGCGACCGCGACATTGCAGCAGCAATACACCAGTTGAAATTGACTGAAAGCGCATTTGAACCGACCCAATATACGGAGACAACCCGCCTGCGTCACCAACGTCAAATTCTGGATTTCCATGGGTTTGCGCCGTTTGATCAAAGTGCGAGCTATGCCCTCGCTACCGAGGTCGCGACAATGGCACGGATGCATCTCAAGCTGCGTCTGATCTTTGATCGCTGCGTGGACTTCTTGATCCAGCACCGTGTGCAGGTGCCATCCGCCTATCGGCTGAATGATCTAATCCGCGCCGGTCTGCATGATCGCAAAGCAGAGCTGATTGCATTGATGGACAGTCAGTTACCCGCCGAAGCGCGGCACCTGCTCGATGATCTGTTCACGGCTCCTGACGATCAGAACCGGTATCGCCTGACCCTTCTGAAGAAACTGTCACAATCGACCAGCCCCTCAAGAATCAAAGAGGCCGTGGCCGATTTCGAGGTCCTGTCAGAGTTGCATGATCGGCTGGACGCCGTTCTCTCAATACTTGACCTTGGCACAGCCGGTATCCGGTATTTTGCAGGCAGTGTCCTGCGATCGGAAATCTTCCAGATGCAGCGCCGGGAGCGAAACGACCGTCACATCCATGCAGCCGCCTTTGTCGCCCATCAGTTCTATCGCTGTCAGGATAACATAATCGATCTCTGGTTCAGCGTGATGGCGTCGTTCAAGTCAGCGGCTTCTCGGGACTATCAGGAAGCCCTGGTGCAAGAACGCAAGGATCAGCAGCGGCAGATCGGCATTGTCATTGAGGGTCTGGAGAGAGCCGTCTTCGGTGTTCTGCGGGATATCCGCAGCGTCATGGCCGCTGCCAACCTGTCAGACGCAGAAAAGATCACTGCAACGCAGGCCCTTCTCGATCAAGGCAAGACAGACGATTTCAGCCGGCTCAAGGATGATCTGGCTGCAACTACCGGTGAAGCCGGTTGGCATGACATTCTGGAAGCGCGATCTGTGAAGCTGCAAAATCGCCTCAGCCCCTTGCTGCGGGCACTCACCTTTATGCCATCCAGTCGGGCGGCAGCGTTGCTGGAGGCGGTTGATCACTTCAGAAACGATGGGGATTTGTCCGCCAACCACGCGCCAATGGGTTTTCTCGACGCTGAACAGCGGGCGGCTGTTATGCGAGGTGATGGCTCTTTCCGGGTATCGCTCTACAAGGTATTTCTGTTTCAGGCAGTCACCGCTGCTATCAAGTCCGGTGATCTGAATGTCGAACGCTCGTACAAATACCGGCCCATGGACGCCTATCTGATCGACAAGAACCGCTGGCACCGGGAAAAGGCCCGGCTGTTGGAACGCGCAGGTCTAACGGAGTTTGCTGCTCCTGAACCCATTCTGGCGAGGCTGAATGCGGCACTCACGGAACAATACAAAGCAACCAACGATCGCGCGGCGGGTAATCCCCATCTCAAACTGCGCAAAGACGGTACATTCCACATTGCCACCCCGGCGCTTGATGCCCGCGACACTGATCCATTGGGCGATCTTTTTCCGCAGCGCCATGACGTGACACTCGCGCAGGTGCTGGAGACCGTCAACAATCACTGCAGCATGCTGCAATCATTCAAACACTGGCAGCAAACCCATGTACGACAGGCTACATCGCATCCCGCGTTGCTGGCTGGGATCATGGGACTGGGCTGCGGGATCGGCGTGCGCAAGATGGCAAGGATATCGTCCAGCGTCACAGAAAGCGAACTGGATCACACCGTGAATTGGCGCTTCTCACTGGAAAACATCCGGGCGGCCAATGATGCCGTGCTCAAGGCCATGGATGAAATGGAGTTGCCGAATCTTTATCGCCAAACACGGGATCAGCTCCATACCGCAAGTGACGGTCAAAAGTTCGTGGTGCGCGGCGACAGCCTGCATGCCAGCCGATCATTCAAGTACTTCGGGCAAGGTCAGGGGGTCAGCGCCTACACCTTTGTCGACGAGCGCAACTTCCTCTGGCATTCCTTGATGATCAGCGCCGCAGATCGCGAAAGCGCCTATGTGATCGACGGGCTCATGCACAACGACGTCGTGAAAAGCGATATTCATTCCACCGACAGCCATGGGTACACGGAAGCTGTCTTCGGGCTGACCCATCTGCTTGGGTTTTCATTTGCCCCACGTATCAAAGGCATCGGCAAACAGACCCTCTATATCTTCAAACCAAAAAACCAGGCCGATCCCGACTGGGTCATCCGACCGGACAAGACCATCAATGAGGACGCCATTCGCGACAACTGGGATGATCTTCTGCGCCTCGTGGCCACCATCAAACTCAAGGAAAACACCGCCTCCGATATTTTCCGGCGGCTGAATTCCTACTCGCGCCAGCATGCCTTATACCAGACCCTGAAAGCCTTTGGGCAGATCATCAAATCCCTCTTCATTCTGCGCTATGTCGATGGGCTGGCGCTCCGACAGGCCATCGAAAAACAGCTCAACAAGGTCGAACTCGCCAACCGTTTCACCCGCGCTGTGGCAGTCGGAAACCCACGCGAATACACCCAGACCGAAAAGGAAGAACAGGAGATCGCAGAGGGCTGTAACCGGCTGATCCGGAACTCCATCATCTGCTGGAATTATCTTTACCTCACCAGACAGGTCGAAAAGGCACCGGACGTCGGGGCCAGGGAAATTCTGCTGCGCCTGATTGCAGCCCACTCCCCCATGTCATGGGCTCACATCAACATGCTCGGCGAGTACGACTTCTCAGAAGAAAAGCTCCGCGACACGCTCGGTATCCTGCCCCCGAAAAAAGCAGCGTAGAAATGAAGTGAAAACAGGAGGACCAAAATCAACGAAAAGCGCATGAATGCAGGTCAACGCAGAAATTCCTGTGGTGGGTTACGTACCTTTGTTGGTATGAACCCGACTGGCCGCTGATCCTCCTACTCTGGACAACGGGCCTCCTGGTCGCATCGCAATTTGCCAAAGTGACCCTGACGCTGGACAGCTTGAAGTTAATCTATGCCGGTGCGCCAGTCGCCTATGCGGTGTCCGGTGTGGCGGTAGTGGGAATCTTGGGCGGGGCCATGGCGGGGTTCGTGGTGGCGCGGTTTGGACTGCGCCATGCAGTGCTCTGGGCCTGTGGGCTCTCGGCATTGCTGGCGCTGGCTCAAGGGCTGGAACTGCCGTTCTGGGCCTATATGACCCTGCGGATCGCTGAAGGGGTCGGGCATTTGCTGTTTGTCGTTGCCTTGCCGACCCTGATGGCCTCGCGGGCGCGCAAGACAGACAAAAGCGTGGTTATGGGACTTTGGGGCACGTTTTTCGGCGTCGGCTATGCGCTGATGGCGGTAGTTGTGCCGCCGGTAGAGGCTTGGGGCGGGCTGCAGGCGGTGTTTGTCGGCCACGGGCTTTTGCTTGTTGCGGTGTTTCCCTTGCTGTGGTGGGCCTTGCCGCGTGGCATCATGGCAGAGCGCACGCCTGTGCCCAACCCTGTCGAGATCCACCGCCGGATCTATACCAACCCGCGGCTGGCCGCATCGGGGCTGGGCCATGGCACCTACACGGCGCTCTTTATCGCCCTGGTGGCGTTTTTACCTGCCGCAATGGGGGCCGCGTGGCTTCTGATGGTGCTGCCGGTAGCCAATCTGCTGGGTACCTTTGCTGCGGGTTTTCTGTATGCGCCGTCTGCGTCCCATTGATTTGAGGTCTTTCGCCATTTCTGTCTCGGGCCGATAAATCTCTGACTGATATTGTTGGAGGATGCTATGGCGGATGGAAGTGGATTCGATGGACGGCTGGGGCTCGTTGAGCCTGTTCGGGGCAACCGTCGTTGGCCAGATGATGTGAAAGCGCAGATTGTGGCAGAGAGTTTTCAACCTGGTGCGCGCGTTGTGGACGTTGCGAAACGCTATGACATTGTCCCACATCAGTTGTCAGATTGGCGGCGGATGGCGCGTGATGGCAAATTGGTTCTGCCTGCGGATGTCATGACAGCAGTCAGTGATGCAACCCTGTCAGCCGATAAGTCTGAGCCTGCATTTGTGCCATTGGAAGTTGCAATGACACGACAGGGCGCTGGCAGCATGTCAGGGTACGGTGAACGCGACGAGACGTGTGATGAGATAACGGTGACGATTGGATCTGATGTCATTATCCGCGTTCCGGCCAGTGCTGCTGTGGCGCGCGCGGCTGAATTGATCCGTTTGGTGCGGGGGGTGTCGTGATTGTTGCAGGGCAGCGACTGCCGATTGTGATTGCGACAAAACCAGTGGACTTCCGTCGGGGACATGACGGTCTGGCCGCTACAGTGCAAAACGAACTGGGGTTGGATCCGCATTCTGGCCTGACGGTGGTGTTCCGCTCCAAGCGTGGTGACAGGTTGAAAATCCTGCTCTGGGATGGCACCGGACTGGTGCTGATTTACAAGCGGTTGGAGATTTCCAACTTCGTCTGGCCCAAAATCCAGGACGGCGTCATGCAGCTGTCTCGGGCTCAGTACGAGGCTCTGTTCGAAGGTCTGGATTGGCGACAAATGGTGCCCAAACGGGTTGCTCCGCCGACTGCGGCAGGATAACTAATACACTGATTATAGTGTTATTTTGCTGGCCATTTCTGACGTTTCTTGGTAGAAATGGTCATGTCAAAACTACTCGATCTCAGCCGATTTCCTGACTTGCCGTCCGAGGTCATCAAGGCCCTCGAGACGCAGCAAGCAGCGCTCGAAAAGGCCCAGTTCGAGGTCACTGTTGAGCGTGCAGCACGTCTGCATCATCAGGCGGAAGCCGAAGAAAAAGGTGCGCTGGTTGTCACGTTGACCGCGCTGGTCGAGAAGCTGGAAAGTCAGGTGGCCGACTACCGGCGCACAAAATTCGGACCCAAATCCGAAAAGCTGACCCCTGATCAGCTGGAGCTGGCACTCGAAGATCAAGAGACCGCCATCGCCGAGACGCAGGCGGAAATCGAGGCTGTTCAGGCCGCGCTCGAGAAAAAATCCCAAAACAAGAGCAAGGCTCCGCGCAAACCACGCAAGCCTCGCGCCCTTCCAGAGGGCTTGCCCCGGGTCGAGCGCGTGATTGAACCCGACAGCATCGCGTGTCCATGTGGTTGCGGCGATATGGTCAAGATCGGAGAGGATCGCTCGGAGCGGCTGGATATCATTCCCGCCCAGTACCAAGTCATCGTCACCGTGCGTCCAAAGTATGCCTGCCCGAAAGGCCGCACGGGCGTGACCCAAGCCAAAGCTCCTGCGCATCTATTGGAAAACAGCTGGCCGACCGAAGCCTTGCTGGCCCATATCAGTGTAGCCAAATTCTGTGACTTCAACCCTTTGAACCGGCAATCCGTAGCAATGGCCCGCAATGGCGCCCCAATTGATCGCGCCGTCCTGTCAGATTGGATGGGACGCACAGGGGCACTGCTTGCCCCTGTGGTCGATCACATGGCGATGGTTCTGCTTAAGGGCAGCACGCGGCTTTACGTCGATGAAACAACAGCGCCAGTACTTGATCCTGGTCGCGGCCAAACCAAGACGGGATATTTCTGGGCCGTGCTGCGAGATGATCGTGGTTGGAGCGGATCATCCCCACCTGGTGTCGTGTTCCACTATCGACCCGGGCGAAAGGGGGAATACGCGGCAGAAATCCTCAACGGCTTCAACGGCACAATCCAGGTTGATGCCTATGGCGGGTATAGCGCATTGGCGACGCCCAAGCGGGTGGGTGGCAAGCCCTTGAAACTGGCCTATTGCTGGTCGCATGGGCGAAGAGCCTTGATTAAAGCCCAGCCGAAAGCGGGATCGCCCATCGTTGATGAGGCTCTGGTGCGAATTGCAGCCCTATATAAGATTGAGGCCGAAATCCGAGGGGCGCCACCCGAGCAGCGTAGGGCCGTCCGGCAGGATCAATCCCGTCCACTGGTCGATAAATTCTTTGCCTGGCTCAATGCCCAAGCCGGCCGGGTGTCGCGCAAGTCCGAACTGGGCAAGGCTCTGGCCTATATGCTCAGCCGACAGGATGGCTTTTGCCTCTTTCTCGAGGACGGTCATGTGGACATGGATTCCAACCTGGTCGAAAACGCGATCAGAACCCCCGCAATGACAAGGCGCAACACACTTTTTGCAGGTCACGATGACGGTGCCCGTTCTTGGGCGCGCTTCGCGAGCCTGATCGGAACTTGTCGCATGAATGGCGTCGAGCCATACGCCTATCTACATGACCTATACACAAAGCTGGCCAATGGGCATCTCGAAAAAGATATCGATGCTTTGATGCCATGGGCCTATGCTGCCGCCTCACAAAGGAGCTCGCCCGGGACTCCCTGACGAGCTCAAAAACGCGCCAACCCAAAGCATGTCAACCCGCGCGCATCGAAAAAAACAATGGGTCAGAAACGGCGCATACGGTTTTCTTGCCCGCCATGTGGCCGCACCGCGCATTGTGGTCTGGGGGTTTGGTATTTCGGCGCTACTTTTCGCAGCGATGGCGGTGAGCGGCCTCCCCACCCTAGCAGTGCTTGCATTCTTGGCCACAGGCGTCGTGGCGGGGGGTAATTTTGCTGCTATACCCCTGCTGAACAACGCCCCGCGTGATCAGGCATTGGCCAACGGGGCTATGGCGCAACTGGGCAATGTCGGAACATTCAGCGGCACGCCGCTCTTTGCGTTGGTGGCGGGCAGCCTGTGGGGACTGGCGGGCCTATCGATTGCCATCTGTATCTTTGGTGTGATTGTCGCCGGATATGTCTATCGCATGGCGGGTCGTGTTTAGTCTTCCTTCAGTTCGCGCAACGTTTTGAGAAATCATAGGTCTACGCATCGCAACTTGCTAGCAGTCTCTGGCTGACCAAGGTTCCCGTGTGCTGTACCAATGGCCGAAAGCATGTCCGAGAAAAGGATCATGCTGACCGCTTCCATTTCAGGCAAGCGGGACGAAGCGTCACGCCCTGCCATTCCCTGTCGCCCTACACCGCGCTCAGAGGATGCGGGCATAATATGCGCAGCTTTCATCAGAACTGCGGCCACTCTCAGTGCATTGCCAAAGGTGACCAGAGTTCAGGCGGCAGAGGTTTCCGTGACCTGCCAAACCCCTTCCCGATCAATCATCGAGAACAGCCGCGCTCCGCTTGCGCTGTCAAAAACATGCACGCGTGCGTCCTGCCTCGACAGGACAGTGGTTCTTGTGCCTTCAGGCAATGAAACATGGGTTTCGCGGTGCAAAATCCGCAGCCCTTCAGGCTTGAGATCGACCGTATACAGCGTTTCCGACCCGAGCGGCTCTGCCGTAAGGCACACCCCTGAGGCCAGCCCATCAGCGGCTTCCGTTCCAGGCGCGAGCCTGACATCTTCGGGCCGGATGCCCAGCGTGATTTTCTGCTCTGGTCCGGACAGGCGCGCAGCAAGCGCTGCTGCCACGTCTCCAGACAAAGCCAGCTTCCAGCCATCGCCCTGAAGCGAGACATTCCCCCCAGACGCGGTGGCGGTTCCCGGCATCAGGTTCATGGCAGGGCTGCCGATGGTGCGCGCCACAGCCATGTCGGCTGGCAGCAGATAGACATCCTGCGGTGTGCCAATCTGTGCAATATTGCCACCAGACATGACCACAATCCGGTCGCCCATGGTCATCGCCTCGACCTGATCATGGGTGACATAAAGCGCGGTCGAACCAACACGGCGCTGAATGCGCTTCAATTCGGACCGCATGACCACACGCAAGCGCGCATCAAGGTTCGACAATGGCTCGTCCAGCAGCAGAACATCGGGGTTACGCACGATGGCGCGACCTAGGCTGACGCGCTGCTGCTGGCCGCCCGACAGACCGTCGGGCGTCTTGTCCAGATGCGCAGACAACTCGAGCATCTCAGCTACCTCGGTCACGCGGCGCCGGATTTCATCACGTGCAACGCCAGACGATTCCAGCGGAAAGGCAATGTTCTGGAACGTGGTCTTGTGTGGGTAAAGCGCGAAATTCTGGAACACCAGCGCCACGCCGCGCTTGGCCGGATGCAAGTCGTTGACCCGCTTGTCGCCCACCAGAATTTCGCCATCTGAAATCCTCTCCAGCCCTGCCACCATCCTCAGGGTGGTGGTCTTGCCGCAACCAGATGCACCGACCAGAACCATCAATTCACCCGGTTCAATCCGGAAATTAATCCCCTTCACAGCATGAATGTCACCCGGATAGGTTTTCCACAGATCGCGCGCTTCCACAGCTTTCGTCATGTCTTATCCCTTAGAGCCGCTGACCGCCACGCCGCGGACCAGATGTTTTTGCCCGATGATGAACATCAGCACCAAGGGCAATATCGAGATGAGAACCGCTGACATCAGCAGGTTCCAGAGCACTGTTTCCTGGTCGGAGAAATCAGCGAGTGCTGTCTGGATCACCTTCATATCCGAGGTCGAGGTCATGACCAGCGGGATCAAAAACTCGTTCCAGACAGCGGTGAAATTGAACATGGCTATCACCGCCAGCGCAGGGGCTGCCAGCGGCAGATAGATCTTCCAGAAGATTGCAAATTCATGCGCGCCGTCCATGCGCGCAGCCTCGACCAGATTGTCGGGCAACATCTTCATGAAGGAGGTCATGAGATACGTGCCATAGGCCGTGGCCAGAAACGGCAAGATCATGGAGGGATAGGTGTTCAGGATACCAAAGCCGCCCGAGCCGAAAAGGTCATTCCCCCCCGCCAGCGGAAAGCTGCGGAACATGATGAACAGCGGAATAATTGTCACATGCACCGGGACCATCAGTGTTGCCAGGATCAGCAGGAACATGGTCGTGCGCCCCGGAAAGCGCATCTTGGCAAAGGCATAGCCTGCCAGCCCGTCAATGAACACAATTCCGATGGTCGAGATTGTGGCGATCATAAAGGTGTTCCACATCGCGCGCCCGAAATTCGTGACCTCAAACACGCGCGCAAAATTGTCCCAGCGGATCGTGTCGGGCACGAGCACCGGGGGCCAGGCGAACACCTCTGCAGGGCTGGAAAGGGCCAATACAAGGATCATCACGAAAGGTGCAAGAATGACGCCTGAGAGCGCGATCAACGCCATATAGACCAGTGTGCGGCGCGTGTTGCGAACAAGGGGCGGGGAATAATCCAGATCGCTCATGAGGCCCTTTCAGCGTTTCTTGGCGCGCAACTGGCCGGAAAGCAGTAGCAACACGATGGACAGTCCCATGATCGCCAGAAACAGCACCACGGCCACGGCTGCCGCGTAGCCCATGGCGAAGGACTGAAACGCCTGATTGTAGGAAAAAAGCACCGCCGTCGTTGTGGCGCGCCCCGGTCCGCCGCCGGTCAGAACCACCACTTGGTCAAAAACCTGTAGGTTGAAGATCACGGCAGTCACAACAACAAACATTGTCGTTGGCATTAGAATTGGTAGCGTAACATGCCGGAAGCTGCGCCATGCGGACGCGCCATCCATGATCGCGGCCTCGCGCAGATGCTGCGGGATGCCCTGAAGGCCGGCCAAAAAGATGACCACCGAATAGCCCATCTGTCGCCATATCCCGATACCTATGAGTGTTGGCAAGGCCTGATAGCCGTCGGCAAGAAAGCCCTGACGCTCTATTCCCACGAGGCTAAGCAGATAGTTGAAAGGGCCAAAGGCCGGATTCATAATGTACAGCCACGCCACCCCGATCGCGACCCAGCTGGCAACCTGCGGCATGTAGAACACAGTGCGAAAGACTGCCATGCCACGCAGTTTCGTATCCAACATCACGGCGATTGCCAGTGACAAGATCGTGGCAGGCACCACCGTGCCCACGGTGTAGTAGAGCGTTACCCGAAACGCCTGCATCGCGCGTGGATCGTTGAACAGCCGCTCGTAATTCGCAAGACCAATGAAGCGCGGTGGTTGCAGCAATGAGTACTGTGTCAGGCTGAGATAGCCACCATACAGCAGCGGCGCGATTTTCAGTGCCAAAAACAGTGCCATAACAGGTAACACAAGGATCAGGCCCCAACGCGCCTCGGCGGGTGTGACCCAATCGCGATTGTACCAGCCTTTGCCAGATTTGGACATGCCGTCCCCTTATTGGCCCCTGTCGGGCGGCATGTGCCGCCCGACAGCGCAACTCAGTTGAAGCCGATGCCGGAGCGGTCGATGATCTCAGACTGGATTTCGCGAGCGGCGTTGTCCATGGCTTTTTGCGGGTCCATACCGTTGAGCATCAACTCATCCAACCAGACATTGATGATCGATTCATATTCTGAGAAATTCGGGTGCGCCGGATCGGGCGAGCCCCCCTCAAGCGCCAATTCAAGATACCGGGCGGCAAGCTGGTTCTCTTCGAAATACGGGTGACCTTCGGGGAGCAACGCGCCAGGGATCGACCCGCCAAGCCCGGCGAGCTGGACGATATTGTCAGGCTCGACGATCAGGAATTGCAGCAGGGCTGCTGCCGCTTCCTTGTTTTGCGATGTAGAGGTAATGCCGATCACATTGGCCCCAAGGCCTGCGCCGGCCATATCGGGCGTGCCCTGTGGCCCAGGAGGGACCAACCCAAGGCCTGCATATTCCAGAACATCCGGGAATTCATTCTGCCAGTTGCGGAAGGCGAAATTGTTATACACCATCGCGGTGCGTCCCTGACCAAGGCCCACATTATCTGCTTCAATCGAGCGGGGGACGTCACAGCATTCCACAAGTTGCTGCAAAAAGGCCGCGGCCTCGACAGCCTCGGGCGAATTCATGGTGGCGGTCATGCCGTCGTCTGAGAACATCGCACCGCCATTCCCCTCGACCATGCGCGTGAACATGTTGGAGCGGTTGAACGGAAAGGACGAGGAATAGAAACCCAACTGACTTATTCCACCATCGGCCCCGCGCACCGTCGCACCCTCAGCCCAGGCCAGCCATTCATCCCAGTCCTGGGGTGCCGCCGAGGCGTCATTGCCACCCGCCTCGATAAGGTCGGACCGCCAGCTCAGGCCATTTGCGGAAAACCATGTAGGAAGCATGGACCATGTGCCATTCCAAGTCGTCAACTCGACAGTTGCGGGCACAAAATCGTCAGGATCGAAGAATTCTGAATGATCGGCCAGCAATCCCCGTTCGGCAAAGCCTGCAACAAGGTTCGAGAAGCCGAAAATGATGTCAGGCAACGTGCCACCTGCTGCCGCAGTCGCAATCTGTTGCTGATAAGCCGACCATGAGGTGATCTCATAATCGACCGTGATACCGGGGTTGGCCTCCTCAAATGCCGGGATCAATTCCGCCAGCACAGCGCCATGCGCTTCTGGCGTGCCATTGAACCACATTCTGACCGTAGTGTCCTGCGCGCTTACGCTCGTCACGCCGATTGCTCCGATTGCACCTGCCAGCGCCGTACTCCGTAGCAACAACCCAAAATGCGTATTCATCATCATACCCCCTGTTTCAGACTTCTGGTTTTTATTGGGACGATGCTGACCGTACGAATGTCGTTTTGCAAGACGGTTCTCGCTGAATCAGACATTGGTTTGATCGAATGATCAAAATTTTTGCCGACTGGTCAGGCCAGAGTTCTGCCCGCGCCGCATGTCGCCTATATTCTCTGACCCATGATTGCCGATGGCTTGGGCGTACAGCGCCTATGCTAGGCAAGCAGTTCTGTCATGCTCTGGTGCCGCGTCCTGTCAGGCCAGTGTCCTGTAAATGTCCGGCGTGCCTGGTATAGCCCGGTTCGGTATAAGACGATCATCAAGGGATATTGGCATGGAAACAAATTTACTTCGAACCGACTTAAGAACATGGGCAAAGCCGGATTCTTCAAAGCGACGTTGCTACGCGACAACTGTCGACCGAGAGCAGCACTAAGACTGGCCGCTATCGCCAAATGCCGTGATTGAGATGCCGCCAGGTCAAAGGCGGCTTATACCAAGTCTCGCGAAATCTGACTCTTCTGAGGGTTTTGGGATTCCCAAATCTATGAAGATCTGACTCAATGGCGTCAGATTTTCTGGGGAGGGCCTCTCTATGGGCGCAGCGCTCGCGTTACGGACAGACTACGACGGCATGAAGTTGAGAGAACTTGCGCGAAAGACAAAGGATGCCAACCAAGCCCGCAGGCTTTTGGCGCTGGCGGAGATCTATGATGGCGGTCGGCGCAGCGATGCTGCTCGGATTGGTGGTGTTGGCCTACAAATTGTCCGTGACTGGGTGGAGCGGTTTAATGCCCGCGGGCCTGACGGCTTGATCAACGGCAAAGCTCCTGGTCAGCAGTCTAAGCTTAACGATGAGCAGCGCAGGGCGCTTGCTGCAATTGTTGAGAGCGGTCCGACCTTATCGGTCCATGGGGTCGTCCGCTGGCGCCTGAGTGATCTGAGGAAATGGATTGCAGACACATTTGGGATTTCACTTCACGAGACGTCGATAAGCCGGGAACTCAGGGCGCTTGGTTATGTCAAACTCACAGCACGCCCGCGCCATCACGCGCAAGATACAGCCGCACTGGAGGACTTTAAAAAAAAGGGTTTGCAGCCGCAGTAGCAAAGCTCCGCGCACGGCTCCTGCAAGGCACTGTGATCGAAGTCTGGTTCCAAGATGAAGCGCGTGTCGGCCAGAAAAACAAGATCACGCGCCGATGGGCGAAGCGCGGTACGCGACCTTCCGCCCCACATGATCAGCGCACGAGTTCAAGCTACATCTTTGGAGCGATTTGCCCAGCCCTCGGGAAAGCTGCAGGTCTTGTGCTGCCAGCGTGCAATACCGAAGCGATGGCCCTGCATCTTGCTGAAATCTCCCAAACTGTCGCACCCAAAGCACATGGGGCTGTGCTCGTGGATCAAGCCGCATGGCACATGACTGACAAGCTGGTCATTCCGGACAACATCACCATCATCCCGATCCCCGCAAAATGCCCAGAACTCAATCCAGTCGAAAACATCTGGCAATTCATGCGAGACAACTGGCTATCAAACCTCATCTTCGAAACCTATGAAGACATCGTAGATCATTGCTGCAAGGCTTGGAACAAATTGGTCAGCATGCCCGACACAATCACCTCCATTGGAACCCGCGACTGGGCTCAAGAGTTCTGATCAATGCTGATTGGTATTAGTCCATCCGCCCCTTGCGACGATCGGACCCGACCTCGACGCGTTCGGCCCTTGCTGACGGTCGGCCTGTCAGGCTAGTGTCTCCAAAGCGGCCGCTCAAGAAGCAAGCACTGCGCTGTTACCTTTCAGCGCCCTGCTACTCGAGAGAAGGTCATAATCGACCCGCCGCGGTCGCACCCGCGGCGGGTGACTGTTTCAAAAATCGCTCAGGTCGACGCGTCCGTCGCCATTTCGGTCAAGCGCGGCAAACAGGCGCTCGGTCGCTGTCAGGAACTCTTCTCGCGAGATGCGTCCGTCACCGTTTGTATCGTTGAACTCCACCGACATTGCAGAGTGGATGATCGCACCGGTGGGGTTGGCATTCTGGCCCTGTCCGCGACGCCCCTCGCCCTGCCGCTCGGCGCGGTTCTCGGCCTGACGCTCCAGCCGCAATTCCCCTTGGGCAGTTACCGTCTCGGCCATCTGCGCCAACTCATCCGCCGCCAGATAACCGTTACCATCATGATCGAACATGTCGAACATATCCCCCCGGTGCGTCTGCATATCGTCCAGCGAGACATAGCCGGTTTGCGACATGTCCCACGATGCGATGAAACTTGCGCCGCGCTGGCCGTTGCCTTGCGCCTGTGCGCCGGTCGCAAGCATCAGGGCGACAGTGCCGGCGCTGATCAGGGTGTTTGTCATCTGGTTTTCCTTTGTGATGTGGTGGCCTTTCAACGTGGTTGTGTGGCCTTTCTGTCGGGCATGCGGCAGCGGGTCGCATCTGCGCCGCGACAGATGCGCACAGTTGACTAGTTCCAACCTTCCCACGCTGGAAGGTTTGATCTGTGTCATGGATGAAAGGGCGTGTGGCACCGCAATGCATCCCCAGCAACACAGAGGAATTTGTCATGGCTTCATTCGACTTCACACGCCGCAAGGCGCTGCTTGCGGGCGCGGCGCTGCTGGCATCGCCTGCGATCTTGAGGGCGGGAGGGGTGCGTCTGCCACGTCTGGTGCTGCAAACGCCCGGCTCTGGCCCTGGCATCCTGATGGCACATGCACGTGCTTTGGGCCTGTTTGCCCCGATCGCCGATGAGGTCGATCTGTCGATCTGGACAACGGGAGATGAAATGCGCGCGGGGCTGGTGTCGGGCAGTGTGCCTGTGGCCGTGGTGCCGACGCAGGCGGCGGCAAGCCTCCATAATCGCGGGTTTGGCATCAAACTGGTCGCCACGCTGACCGAGGGGCATTGCGGGCTGGTTGCGCGCGGGATGGAGGGTTGCACCATCCCCGATCTGCGCGGGAAATCGGTGGTGGTGCCTGCCTTCAACGATTTCACTGGCCATTTGATGCGGCTGGCGCTGGCGCATCATGGCGTGGGGCTGGATGCGCTGACGCTGATCCCCGCCACCACACAGATGGAGGCCGCGCAGGTGCTGCTGTCAGGCCGCGCCGATGTGGCGCTTCTGGCCGAACCGGGGGCCACGGCGGCCCTGATGCGGGCGCGCGCAGATGGACAAGACCTGCATCGCGGCGTGCAGATGCGTGATGAACTGGGCCTGGTGACCGGCCTGCGCCCGTCACTGCCGCAAGCCGCGCTGGCCATGCGCGCCGATTTCGCAGCCGAGTACCCGTGGCTGGCAGGCGCATTGACCGCGGCCCTGACCGAGGCAGCTGAAGACCTGAACGCCAAGCCCGATCAGGCCGCCGAGAACGCAGCCCCCTTTCTTGAGCGCGCCGCCCCCATGCTGGCGCAGGCGATTCCTTTCGCCAATATCAACGTGCTGTCGGCCAGCGTTGCCCGCCCCGAGATCGAGGCGCTGTATCTGGCGCTGATTGCGGCTGATGCGGGCATCATCGGCGGCGCATTGCCGGATGACGGGCTCTATGCCCTCTGATCTCGTCCTCCAGCGTGCAAGCGCGCGACTGGTGGAATGGGCAGAGATGGCGCCCACTCTCGCCGCGCGCGACCTGTTGCGTTTTGGGCCGCCAGCCTTGGGCATCATACTGTTTCTGGCGGCATGGCAAGCCGCGCATTGGCATTACGGGGGCTTCATCCTGCCTTCGCCATTGCAGACGGCACTGGCGGTCTCGGTCACGCTGTCCAGTGCCAGCGGCTGGGCTGCACTGGGGGCGACATTCGGACGGGTCGGGCTGGCGCTCGGGTTGTCGGGAGTAATCGGCGGGGGGCTTGGGCTGCTTGCGGGCTATCTGTGGCTGATCCGCGCGACACTGGCCCCGGTGGCTACGATCCTGCTGGGCATGCCTGCGACAGCCTGGGTGATCCTAACGATGATCTGGTTCGGCCCTTCGCATGGCTCGATCCTGTTCACGATCGCCATCGTGATCGGCCCGATCCTCTATATCGGCACGGTTGACGCCGTGCTGACCCGCGACCGGCGGCTGGAGGATATGGCGGCGAGTTTCGGCGCGTCCCGTTGGGCGCGCTTCCGCACGATCGCGCTGCGGCAAATCCTGTCCAGCCTTGGTCCGGTCTTCGGCATTGCTCTGGCGCTGGGGTTCAAGGTCGCGATTATGGCGGAACTGGTGACCAATGTCGCAGGGCTTGGCGCGCAAATGGCGCGGGCGCGGTCGCATATGGATATTGATATGGCGCTGGCCAATGTTGCACTGGCGGTGGTGGGGCTGGTCATCATCGAGCATCTGGTCATCCGCCCGTTTCAGACGCGGCTGGGCGCATGGAAACGGGGTGCTGCATGAGTGGGCTGACCTTGGCCACGATCACCCAAAGCCTCAGTGGGCGTCGCGTGCTGGATACCGTTTCGCTGGTTATCCGTCCGGGCGAGCTGGTGGCGCTGGTCGGCCCTTCTGGCTGTGGCAAGAGCACACTGGCCGCAATTGCGGGCGGCATAATGAAGCCCGATCAAGGCCGCATCCTGCGCCAGTATCAGCGCCACGGCATGGTGTTTCAACAATCGCGCCTGCTGCCCTGGGCCAGCGCGCGCGACAATATCGCTTATCCGCTGACCGTTGGCAAACTGCCCCGCTCTCAGATCACTGCGCGCACGAATGCCGCCGCCCAAGCCGTGGCGCTTTTGTCCGAGGATCTGGACAAACTGCCCGCGCAACTCTCAGGCGGCATGCGCGCCCGCGTGGCTATTGCCCGCGCGCTGGTGGTCGAACCGGAATTCCTGATCTTCGACGAACCCTTTGCCGCCCTCGACCCAGCGCTGCGCCGCCGGATGCAGGATCTGGTGCTGTCACTGGCGCAAACACGCGGCTTTGGCGGGCTGTTCATCACCCATGATCTGACCGAGGCCGCGCGGCTGTCCCACCGCATCGCCGTAATGGACCGGCAGGGCAAGGGCATCCTTGGCAGCCTGACCCCGCCGGGCACGCCTGGCCAGCGCAATGAGGCAGAGATCTTCGGCTTCACTCAAGATGCACGAAATGACCCCTTGCTGCATGATCTGGTCAATGTGGATGAACGCGCCGTCACGCTCGACTGCGCCTGCGACACGCTAGGGTTTCAGCGCTGTTGTTGAGAAAGCTTGGAAGCGCCGTCGATCCCCGCCCGATGCGATTGATCAGCACCAGAGATAGCGACTCATGCTATGCTTGTCCGTCGGCCTGGCCGAGGACGTGGCGGGTTTGGAGGACAGGAGAGAAGCCATGTCCATCGAAACTTTACCTGCCCTTCGCCCCACTCGCGCCCCTTGGAACAAAGGCCGCATCATTGGCCAGAAGCGGCCACTTTTACCGAAACATGTCTGGTCCATCCGCGTCCGGCTGGAAATGGCTGACAACAGGCGCGATCTCGCGCTGTTCAATATGGCCGTCGACAGCAAACTCAGGGGTTGCGATCTGGTCTGCCTGAAGGTGAACGAAGTTTACGCCGCAGGCCGTGTCAAGGAACGTGCTTCGGTCACGCAGAGCAAGACGCGCAAACCTGTCCGGTTCGAGATCACCGATACGACGCGCGCGTCGCTGGAGCGATGGATCAAGGATCCCGAAATGATCGGTTGTGAGTATCTCTGGCCAAGCCGTCTCCATGCCAGCCCGCACCTGTCCACGCGGCAATATGCGCGGATCATGCGCGATTGGGTGCTCTCGATCGGGTTGGAACCAAGCGCTTACGGCACCCATTCTATGCGGCGCACCAAGGTTGCCCAGATTTACAAGAAGACCGGCAACTTGCGCGCAGTCCAACTGCTGCTTGGCCACACGAAGATGGACAGCACTGTGCGCTATTTGGGCGTTGATCTGGATGATGCGCTGTCCTTGTCGGAAGGGATCGATCTCTGAGCTTTGCCTGGCCGGTTCATACCGGCCAGGCATGTCGCTAAGGGCGACAATTTTCTTGACTTTGGGTCGCATGTCGCTTACGGCTACATCATGAAGCAGATCAGCTACACGAAATCCGCCATCAAGGTATTGCGACGGATGCCGGCGAGCACAGCTATGCTGATCCGCACCAAAATTGAGGCATATGCGACAGACCCAGCCTCGCAGGCAAACAACGTGAAATCCCTGAAAGGCCGAGAGGGGATAAGACTGCGTGTCGGGGATTGGCGGGTGATCATGGACGATCAGGGCAATGTCCTGGCCGTGCTGGGCATCGGCCCTCGGGGCGGCATCTATGACTGAAAGGGCATGACATGAACGAGATGGTGACGATTCCACGCGAAGAATATGATCGCCTGCGGGCCGCGGCTGAAGATCTCGCCGATTTGCAAGATTACGACAGCGCCAAGGCCGCACTTGCGGCGGGCGAGGATGAACTGATCCCAGCGGATTACGTGAACCGGCTGCTGAACGGCGAAAACGCTTTGCGCGTCTACCGGGACCTGCGCGGGATGACACAAGCCGCCCTGGCAGAAAAAGCGGGCGTGAACCGCGTGACCGTCGCCGAGATCGAAACCGGCCGTAAGCAGGGCTCGGTCGCGACCCTTCGGGCCTTGGCCAATGCGCTCGGCGTAAGTCTGGATGATCTGGCTGAGTAAGATCGGCCCTTTGGGGGTCGGTCCGCTCTCTTTGTCAGGTTACCAAAAGCTGCCATTCATTCGTCTCGCAGCATTTCTTTTTGAGCTTAGAAAGAGATAGAGAGCGACGTCACATGCAGTTGAAGATTTAGTCAACTATCGCAAGCGTGCATCGAAATTTTTGGCCAGCAAAAGCGTGTCGAACTCGACATCCCGGAACAGCCGTCCCTGCCATCGGGGGAAATCTTGGTTCCTCGGCGAAGCCTATGCCACCAAAACTGAACCCATGAAACTGCAATCTGATGTGAAACTGTATACATCTCAAGCAGACTGCATAATGCTCGCAAAGCATGACCACATCCCTTTTACGCGCATGAGGGATTGCATCCCTCGGAAGGCTATGAAAACTGTTAAACTGTGCTTGGTGATGGGAGGCAAATACGCCCTGAGCGTCAGACTTCATTTGGCGACACGTTTCCAAAATCCATAACCCGCGGTAATAACCGTTCGGAACATACTCCGAGCCGGAACGATCTGTTGACATCACGATTGGCCAGCAAGAATGCTCACTTTCCTGAAGACAAATCTGCGTTGGTTGGGAACAGGCTTCCTGCTGACCTTTGCCTCGGCATTTGGTCAGACATGGTTCATCTCGCTGTTCGCAAGCACCATAAAGGCAGAGCACGGGCTGACAGATGGCGCATGGGGCAGCCTTTACACGGTGGCCACACTCTGCGCCGCCGGGCTGATGTTCTGGCGCGGATCAGTGGCGGATACGGTCCCACTGTCACGACTTGCCCCTATTATGGCGCTTGTGTTCGCGGTTGCTTGCGTCGGGATGGCGGCGACAGGATCGATTTGGATTCTGGGCATATCGCTTTTTTTGCTCAGATTCTGCGGCCAAGGCATGTTCAGCCATATTGCCATGACCGCCATGGGTCGTTGGTTCGAGGCGACACGCGGCAAGGCGGTTTCGCTTGCAAATCTTGGCCATCCCGCAGGCGAAATCATTGTGCCTATCCTGATCGTCCTCTCGATTGCGGTGTTCGGTCCAAGGCCAGCTTGGCTGGGCACCGCTGCGGTCCTCGCCCTTGTCATCGCTCCGCTGCTCTGGGGATTGTTGCGAAATGATCGCGCGCCAAGGGGTCATGCCCGTGCGGCAAACACTCCCGGCCTTAAAGGCCGCCAATGGAAAAGGCGTGATGCCGCACAGCATTGGCTTTTGCCAGCACTTCTGCCGGTACTCCTTACGCCCGGCTTCATCAGCACAGTGACCTTTTTCCACCAGGCACATATCGCAGAGGTGAAGGGCTGGACTCTCGCCCTCATGGCACCCGGATACTCGGCCTTCGCCACTGCGACCGTGGCCTCTGCCCTCATCGCAGGATGGGCCGCTGACCGTCTGGGGCCACATCGTCTGCTGCCAATCCTGCTCTTGCCCATGGGGGTCGGCATCGCCCTGCTGGCGCCTTCGGGGCATGTGGTGGCGTGGTATGCAGCGCTTGGCTTTATCGGGATCACACAAGGTATTTCGACCACTCTCTGGGGTGTCTTGTTGCCAGCGGTTTATGGCACCCAACATCTTGGCTCGATCCGCTCCCTAACCATGATCATCATGGTCATCTCGACAGCCATCGGGCCCGGCATCACAGGCATATTGATCGACTACAGGATCAATTTTCCAGTTCAGAGCCTTTTCATCGGGGGCTGGTGCCTCTTGCTTGCGCTGGGATGCTGGATGATCTCTCACCGTCTGGCCCAGGAGTTATCTTTGACCCGAATCGAGCCTGCGTAATTACGTCCTTTACCCTGCTACGTTATCTTTATAATCGGTGATTTTTAACCCACATCCACTGCCGCTTGGGAGATAGCATCGAAGATAACCTTAAGTCGGTCCTCTAGGTTGGACGTAAGCAATGAAGCTTTGGTGAAAGAATTTGATCGAATGGCCTTCGTATAGAATCTATTATTTTGAGCTGGGTATACCTTGGTGTGCGCTTTCTGTTATCAGTCACCCAAGGACGGGTACCTTGTACCTTATCCCCTGAGCGCAGACGCCCCGGAAATGGTTTAGATTGCTAACATATGACCGACCCTGAGGATTTTGAGCAGATAGTATTGCTGATTGATGGCAGTCATGTAGATCGGCTGCGCTCAAAACTTGGCCGGGCACTTGATCTTATCAGGCTTCGAAAGTTCTTTGAGGGAGACGGTAAGACTGTCTCGGTGATTTATTACCGGGATGCGCGTGATATGGATGAATACAATCGCTTGACGCGTTTTTTCGACTGGCTGGAACGGCACGACATCGAGCGCCGGGGAGCGCAAGATTTCAGCGAATCCTGGTATCAACGGGAGCGGTATGGGACAAATCTCGCCGAGCTTGCCGCGGACGCAATTATCGCCGCTCACAAAGGCGCTGAACTCGTGTTCGTCGCAGGAGATGCGAAACTTTTGCCTTTGTTCAGGCGGCTCGAAGAGATGGATGTTCCCGTCACACTGATCTCAACGCGCGCGATCCCGAAGAGCATTGCGCCTCCACCGCCACTTATAGACTTGGCAGAGGACTTCATAGATATCAACGGGGACGCGCGCTTTTTCCATACTGGCGACTAGAAATATAGCAACAGAAGCGGGCTTTGCCACACTGCTTCGGAAGTTTGCCCTTTTCGAGTTGCGCAAGATATGTCTTTTCGCGTAAGCGTCGCACTAATCGCATGGACCCGGTGCAAGCCCGGGTGGCTCTTTCGGCCGCTGATCCGCCGGATAACCTGAATAAACACCATGAAACACCGGCGCACTGCGTGTCAGACACTGCCGGTCAGGAACCTATGACATGATTTCACTTAATGCTTACCGCGAGCAGTGGTTTGGCAATGTGCGCGGCGATCTGATTGCCGGGCTTGTTGTTGCGCTGGCGCTGATCCCCGAAGCGATTGCCTTTTCCATTATCGCAGGTGTGGACCCGAAAGTGGGCCTCTATGCCAGTTTCTCAATTGCTGTTCTGATTGCCTTTACCGGCGGCAGACCCGGCATGATCTCGGCGGCCACTGCGGCCACGGCTGTGCTGATGGTCACGCTGGTGCGCGATCACGGTCTGGAATATCTGCTGGCCGCCACTGTGCTGGCAGGGTTGTTGCAGATTGGTGCGGGCATCCTGAAGCTGGGCTTCATCATGCGGTATGTGTCGAAATCGGTGATGACCGGGTTTGTCAACGCGCTGGCCATCCTGATCTTTCTGGCGCAATTGCCCGAACTTGACCCGCGCGAGGTGTCGTGGATCACCTATGTTCTGGTCGCTGCAGGGCTTGGTATCATCTATGGCCTGCCAATGCTGACCAAGGCAATCCCGTCGCCTCTGGTGACCATCGTGGTGCTGACCATCGTGGCCGTGGTGCTGGGGCTGGATGTGCGCACTGTCGGCGATATGGGCGAATTGCCCGACACATTGCCAGTTTTTCTGATCCCAAACATTCCGTTGACGTTCGAGACACTGATGATCATCCTGCCCTATTCGGTGGCCGTCGCTGTTGTGGGCCTGCTGGAAAGCCTGATGACGCAGAATATTGTCGATGACCTCACCGACACAAAATCGAACCGCGATCAGGAGTGCATCGGGCAGGGCATTTCCAACACCGCCACTGGTTTTATCGGTGGCATGGCAGGCTGTGCGATGATTGGGCAGTCCATCATCAACGTCAAATCCGGTGGGCGGGGGCGCTTGTCGTCCTTCGCTGCGGGCGTCTATCTGCTGTTCATGATCCTGGTGCTGGGCGATCTGGTGAAACAGATTCCGATGGCGGCGCTTGTGGCGGTGATGATCATGGTGTCGATCGGCACATTCTCATGGTCGTCGATCAAGGCGCTGCGGGTGCATCCGCGCTCCAGCTCCATCGTGATGATCGCAACCGTGGTGACCGTTGTCTACACGCATAACCTTGCGATTGGTGTGCTGGTTGGCGTGTTGTTGTCGGGCATCTTCTTTGCCGGCAAGATTGCGCAGCTTTTCACCATGCGGACAATGATCTCCAAGGATGGCAGCGAACGCACCTACATCGTCGAGGGGCAATTGTTCTACGGCTCGGTCGAGGATTTCATGGACGCCTTTGACTTCAAAGAAGCGCTGGACAAGGTCATCATTGATGTCAGCCGCGCGCATATCTGGGATATCTCTTCCGTTCAGGCGCTGGACATGGCAATCTTGAAATTCCGCCGTGACGGGGCGGAGGTCGAGGTGATCGGCATGAATGAAGCGACCGAAACCATCGTTGACAAGCTTGCCATTCATGACAAGCCGGGCGCGATGGACAAGCTGATGTCGCATTGAAGGGGGACATGACATGACTGAACAACCACAGAAAATCGTGGCCCTTGTCGACGGGTCTGTCTATTCGGCCAGCCTGTGCGAACATGCAGCATGGATTTCGCAACGTACCGAGGCACCAGTGGAGTTGATCCATGTGCTTGGCCGCCGCGAGGCGCCCGAGAAGCGCGATCTGTCTGGCTCTATCGCACTGGGCGCGCGTTCTGCACTGTTGCAGGAACTGGCAGATATTGATGCGCAACGCGCGAAACTGATCAGCCATCGGGGCCGGGCCATTCTGGAAGATGCGCGCGCGATTCTGGATAAGGCCGGGGTCAATGAAATCACCACCCGGCTGCGCCAGGGGGATATTGTCGAAGCGATTGGCGAAATTGAGGAAGACGCCCGGGTTATCATGATCGGCAAGCGCGGAGAGGACGCGGATTTGGCCAAGGGTCATCTTGGCTCTAATCTGGAGCGTATCATCCGCGCCAGCCACAAGCCGGTCTTTGTCGCCTCACGCGCATTCAAGCCCATCTCGAAAGTGTTGGTCGCCTATGATGGCGGCACATCCGCCATGAAGGCTGTCGATCATATTTTGCGCAGCCCTTTGTTTCAGGGCTTGACAGTGCATGTCGTCACAGTGGGCACAGCAACCGCAGAGGTCAAGAAAGGTCTAGCGGATGCAAAAGCCCTGCTGAAGGCGGCGGGACTGGACGCAGAAACCTCGGTCCTCCCGGGCCAGCCTGAAACCGCATTAGGCAAAATGGTGGATGAGGCGGGTTTTGACATGCTGGTCATGGGCGCTTACGGTCATTCCCGCATTCGCACGCTGATCATCGGATCAACCACAACCGCGATGATCCGGTCGTGCAAAGTGCCGGTTGTTTTGTTGCGCTGATATTATGAAGGAACCTACCGACTCTGAGTTGGCGCAACGCTACCGACCGCTTCTTGTGTCAGAAGCGAAGGAGTTGCGCGTAAGCTCGGAACAGACTTCGAAAGATCGGCGCCCCGTTGAGCTAGATCAGCAAAGCGTGGGTCGATTGAGCCGGATGGATGCGATGCAGCAGCAGGCAATGTCGGCGGCAAAGGAAGGCCGCCGACGCGCCCGGTTGATTGCAATTGAAGCAGCTTTGCGGCGGCTGGAGGAGGAAGGCGAGTTTGGCTGGTGTTCTGAATGCGGAGATTTCATCGGGACCGAACGGCTTGACCTTGACCCGGCGCTGATGCGCTGTGTCGACTGCGCACGCTGAACAAAAACCATGCGGCCAGTTTCAGGAAATCTGGTCGTTACTGTTACTTGCTAGATAAACCGTCTGTGTGAAGGGACGGTTGGTCAGCGGGTTATGGAAGGTGACAGGCTCAGCCCATGCGGATGGGAAAACCTGAGACAGCCGGCTCAAGAACCCCTGATCTGTGGGATCGTTTGACCACAAGCCAAAGATACCTCCGGGGCGCAGGTGCTTGCGGACCTTCGCAAGCCCCTCAGGCCGGTAGAAACTGTCGCTGCGCGCATCAAGCAGCATTTCCGGAGTATGATCAATATCCACCAGAACAACATCGAACAGCTTGCCTGGGCGGGTCGCATCGAAGCCAGTTTCGCTTGCCGCCATCGCAAAGAAGTCGCCCTGCACCAGTCGACAGCGTGTGTCCTCAGCAAGCATGTTACCCATAGGAAGTATACCGCTCTGGTGCCATTCGATCACCGGCTCAAGGAATTCAACGACCACCAGCTCTTTCACCGCTGCATGTTCCAGCACGGCCTGTGCGGTATATCCAAGCCCGAGCCCACCAACCAACACATCGAGAGAGGTGCCCTGACACGCTGAAACCCCGAGCCGGGCCAGCGCGATCTCTGACGCCGTAAAATAGCTGGTCATCAGGAATTCGTCGCCAAGCTTTATCTCGAAGACATCCATACCGAGCCTCAGGTCATGTCTGCGTCGAAGGCTGAGCGCGCCAATCTGTGTAACGGAGTAGTCGAGTTCTTCAAAAAATTGGCTCATGAGAATAGCCCGCGGGCCTTGCCACCTTTCCTGTAAGTCTATCAGGGGTAGGTTGAAAGTACATGTAAAAAGTTCACACTCGGTCGATAGTGCTGTTGCTCGAACAGTGCTTGATCACGTACCGCTGTGTCGCCGACAGGGCTGCACCCCGGTTTTGAACCTGTTTTTTATGGGCAATCGGCTGATATTTGAAACACCTGCCTCGGGGAGGAGTGTCAGGCGCGCAATCGCGTTTTCTGAAAAGACGTAATCGAGAGGGCAACAGTGAACGCTCACCATCATGCTGCAGGTCTGGTTTTGGCAAGCTCGGCCAGATTGCGTCGTCCACAAATGTTTTCCTTTCTGGACATCACAGCGCTATCGCCTAAGGCATTAAATATAAACATCTTTTTAAAAGCCTACGGCTGACCCTTTTTTGGACACTCATGATCATGCCCCTGATCCGTGCGCCAAAGCGAGCTGTGCAGAGCACAAACCATCACACTTCGACACGCCACAGTGGGTTCATACCAACAAAGGTACGTAACCCACCACAGGAATTTCTGCGTTGACCTGCATTCATGCGCTTTTCGTTGATTTTGGTCCTCCTGTTTTCACTTCATTTCTACGCTGCTTTTTTCGGGGGCAGGATACCGAGCGTGTCGCGGAGCTTTTCTTCTGAGAAGTCGTACTCGCCGAGCATGTTGATGTGAGCCCATGACATGGGGGAGTGGGCTGCAATCAGGCGCAGCAGAATTTCCCTGGCCCCGACGTCCGGTGCCTTTTCGACCTGTCTGGTGAGGTAAAGATAATTCCAGCAGATGATGGAGTTCCGGATCAGCCGGTTACAGCCCTCTGCGATCTCCTGTTCTTCCTTTTCGGTCTGGGTGTATTCGCGTGGGTTTCCGACTGCCACAGCGCGGGTGAAACGGTTGGCGAGTTCGACCTTGTTGAGCTGTTTTTCGATGGCCTGTCGGAGCGCCAGCCCATCGACATAGCGCAGAATGAAGAGGGATTTGATGATCTGCCCAAAGGCTTTCAGGGTCTGGTATAAGGCATGCTGGCGCGAGTAGGAATTCAGCCGCCGGAAAATATCGGAGGCGGTGTTTTCCTTGAGTTTGATGGTGGCCACGAGGCGCAGAAGATCATCCCAGTTGTCGCGAATGGCGTCCTCATTGATGGTCTTGTCCGGTCGGATGACCCAGTCGGGATCGGCCTGGTTTTTTGGTTTGAAGATATAGAGGGTCTGTTTGCCGATGCCTTTGATACGTGGGGCAAATGAAAACCCAAGCAGATGGGTCAGCCCGAAGACAGCTTCCGTGTACCCATGGCTGTCGGTGGAATGAATATCGCTTTTCACGACGTCGTTGTGCATGAGCCCGTCGATCACATAGGCGCTTTCGCGATCTGCGGCGCTGATCATCAAGGAATGCCAGAGGAAGTTGCGCTCGTCGACAAAGGTGTAGGCGCTGACCCCCTGACGAGCTATGCGGGAATTTGGGTGATGGCATGAATTGAAAGGCGGCGTATTGTGGCGGGTGTCAAAGCCAGCCAGAACCTCACGAGGAGCAATACGCCTATGAAGAACGATACAACCATTCTACCGTTTCGCCAATCAGAAACTATCGTCGACCCGCTGACAGAACTGGCACGGGAAGGCGCACGCCGGATGCTGGCGGAAGCGCTGAAAGCCGAAGCTGATGCATTTGTGGCCAGCTTTGCGGACGAGAAGCTGGACGATGGCCGCCAGCGGATCGTCCGCCATGGACTTGGCCCTGAACGTCAGATCCAGACGGGCATTGGCGCTCTGAATGTGCAGCGCCCCAAAGTGCGTGACCGGATGGCGGCACTCGATCCTGCGCAAAAGATCCGCTTCACCTCGAATATACTGCCGAAATGGGCGCGCCGCTCGGTCAGCTTGGACGCGCTGTTGCCCGTTCTCTACCTGAAGGGCATTTCCACGGGCGATTTCCAGGAAGCGCTGTCAGCCATTATGGGCCGAGCTATGCACCCAACCTGTCTCCGAGTGTCATATCCCGCCTGACCGCAGGTTGGCAGGCAGAATATGATGCCTGGGCGCGGCGTGATTTGTCTGCGCGCAATTACGTCTACATATGGGCAGATGGCGTCTATCTGCAGGCGCGCATGGAAGAAAATGCCGAATGCATGCTGGTGATCATCGGAGCCACACCGGAGGGCAAGAAGGAACTGATCGGCTTTCAGGTTGGGCTTCGGGAAAGCTCGCAGAGCTGGCATGAATTGCTGAGCGATCTCAAGGCTCGGGGCCTGTCTGTCGCCCCCAAGATCGCGGTGGGCGATGGCGCCTTGGGGTTCTGGAATGCATTGGACAAGGCATTTGGCAGCACGAAGCACCAGCGCTGCTGGGTTCATAAGGTGAAGAATGTGCTGAACTGTTTTCCCAAGCAGATGGCCGCAGCCGTGAAATCTGATCTCGATGATATCCAGCATGCCGCTACGAAAGCGGAAGCGAAGGCCGCAATGGATCTGTTCAGTGAGAAATATAAGCAGAAATACGAAAAAGGCGTGAATTGCCTGACCAAGGACAGTGACGCCTTGCTGGCTTTCTTCGACTTCCCGGCTGATCACTGGGGCCATCTGCGCACGACGAACCCCATTGAGAGCGTCTTCGCCACGGTTCGGCACAGAACGGTTCGCACAAAGGGTGCGCTCTCGCAAAAGACCGCGAAACTGATGGTCTTTACCCTCATTCAGGCCGCGTCCAAGAAATGGTTGCGCCTCAATGGCAGAAATCAGTTGCCAAAAGTCATCGAAGGAATCACATTCAACGACGGCGTCGAAGTGATTTTTGACGCACCAAGCCGCGCCGCCTGAAAATGCGCGTCACCCAAATTCAAGCATAGCTCCCCCCTGACCTTGCCCGAAGTACTTGAATGATCGGCTGGCATGCAGGCTGTCGCCGCGCACCACGAACTTTTGACCGTCACTTGCGGTATGGAGCTGATCCCGTGTTTGGCGATAAAGATTCGGCAACTCCATTTCATCCATGGCCTTGAGCACGGCATCATTGGCCGCCCGGATGTTTTCCAGTGAGAAGCGCCAATTCACGGTGTGATCCAGTTCGCTTTCTGTGACGCTGGACGATATCCTTGCCATCTTGCGCACGCCGATCCCGCAGCCCAGTCCCATGATCCCAGCCAGCAACGCGGGATGCGATGTAGCCTGTCGTACATGGGTTTGCTGCCAGTGTTTGAATGATTGCAGCATGCTGCAGTGATTGTTGACGGTCTCCAGCACCTGCGCGAGTGTCACGTCATGGCGCTGCGGAAAAAGATCGCCCAATGGATCAGTGTCGCGGGCATCAAGCGCCGGGGTGGCAATGTGGAATGTACCGTCTTTGCGCAGTTTGAGATGGGGATTACCCGCCGCGCGATCGTTGGTTGCTTTGTATTGTTCCGTGAGTGCCGCATTCAGCCTCGCCAGAATGGGTTCAGGAGCAGCAAACTCCGTTAGACCTGCGCGTTCCAACAGCCGGGCCTTTTCCCGGTGCCAGCGGTTCTTGTCGATCAGATAGGCGTCCATGGGCCGGTATTTGTACGAGCGTTCGACATTCAGATCACCGGACTTGATAGCAGCGGTGACTGCCTGAAACAGAAATACCTTGTAGAGCGATACCCGGAAAGAGCCATCACCTCGCATAACAGCCGCCCGCTGTTCAGCGTCGAGAAAACCCATTGGCGCGTGGTTGGCGGACAAATCCCCATCGTTTCTGAAGTGATCAACCGCCTCCAGCAACGCTGCCGCCCGACTGGATGGCATAAAGGTGAGTGCCCGCAGCAAGGGGCTGAGGCGATTTTGCAGCTTCACAGATCGCGCTTCCAGAATGTCATGCCAACCGGCTTCACCGGTAGTTGCAGCCAGATCATCCTTGAGCCGGCTGAAATCGTCTGTCTTGCCTTGATCGAGAAGGGCCTGCGTTGCAGTGATCTTTTCTGCGTCTGACAGGTTGGCAGCGGCCATGACGCTGCGGATATCCCGCAGAACACCGAAGACGGCTCTCTCCAGACCCTCAATGACAATGCCGATCTGCCGCTGCTGATCCTTGCGTTCTTGCACCAGGGCTTCCTGATAGTCCCGAGAAGCCGCTGACTTGAACGACGCCATCACGCTGAACCAGAGATCGATTATGTTATCCTGACAGCGATAGAACTGATGGGCGACAAAGGCGGCTGCATGGATGTGACGGTCGTTTCGCTCCCGGCGCTGCATCTGGAAGATTTCCGATCGCAGGACACTGCCTGCAAAATACCGGATACCGGCTGTGCCAAGGTCAAGTATTGAGAGAACGGCGTCCAGCCGATCATGCAACTCTGACAGGACCTCGAAATCGGCCACGGCCTCTTTGATTCTTGAGGGGCTGGTCGATTGTGACAGTTTCTTCAGAAGGGTCAGGCGATACCGGTTCTGATCGTCAGGAGCCGTGAACAGATCATCGAGCAGGTGCCGCGCTTCGGCGGGTAACTGACTGTCCATCAATGCAATCAGCTCTGCTTTGCGATCATGCAGACCGGCGCGGATTAGATCATTCAGCCGATAGGCGGATGGCACCTGCACACGGTGCTGGATCAAGAAGTCCACGCAGCGATCAAAGATCAGACGCGGCTTGAGATGCATCCGTGCCATTGTCGCGACCTCGGTAGCGAGGGCATAGCTCGCACTTTGATCAAACGGCGCAAACCCATGGAAATCCAGAATTTGACGTTGGTGACGCAGGCGGGTTGTCTCCGTATATTGGGTCGGTTCAAATGCGCTTTGGGGCAATTTCAACTGGTGTATTGCTGCTGCAATGTCACGGTCGCGAAAATCCTGGGGCTGATAAAACCGCTTTGTGGCTTTGAAATACCCACACATCAGCAGGAAGCGGATCTGACTATCAGGCGTGCGCAGGCCCTTTGCGATATCCATCAGCCCTTTGGGGAGAGTCAGGAACTGCTTGCGTTCCTTGTGATCAAAGACGGGTGGTTGATCAAACGCGTATTGTTCAATGGCGGTAAGAATCCGCATTCTGGCCATGGTCACTCCAAAAAACTGATGTTCTGAAAACCGTCGTTTTGGGAATGCCAACACGTCAGAATGCAAAACGGGATTAAAGCTAGTCAATCATACACAGTTTCCTTGTTCTGAAACACGAGTTCCGATACGGTTGTGTAAATAGGTTTTAAGAACAAATATCATGCTCATCGGATACGCTCGTGTCTCAACCATGGATCAGAACCCTGCTTTGCAAATGGATGCATTGCAGGCTGCGGGTTGTGAAAAAATCTACATAGAGAAAGCATCCGGCTCTCACCGGGAACGTCCCCAACTCAAAGCAGCCCTCGAATATCTACGGGAAGGCGACACTCTGGTTGTGTGGAAATTATCGCGTTTGGCGCGATCCCTGACGCAAGTCATCAAAACCGCCGCAGATATCGCGGAACGTGGCATCGCATTGAAAGTGCTTACCAAAAATATAGATACCAGCACACCCGAAGGTCGGTTGTTCTTCCACATGACCGCTGCTTTTGATGAATTTCAACGGGAACTGATTGTCGAAAATACCCGTGCCGGTCTTAAGGCTGCTGCAAAACGTGGGCGACGGGGTGGACGGCCAAGGGCTATGAATGAGCAAACCATCAAACATGCCGAGGCAATGCTCAAAGACACTGAAAACTACCCGTTCATCGGAGATGTAATCGATCAGCTCAAGATCGGACGAACAGCGTTCTACAGATACTTCCCAACAGATCGCATCAAACAGCTACGCGCGGACCATGCCGAAGTCCACCAAACGTAGTTAAATCCTGTGGTGGGTTACGTACCTTTGTTGGGATGGACCCCGCGTGTAGCTTATCCGGGCTCGCGGGCTGATCTGTGACCAGGGTGCTGATATCGAGCAGAACATAGCCCATCCGGTCACTGCCGACATAAATCGCGTGGCCATACCGCCCGTCCGGCAGGTTAAAGGCAAAGCCGTGACCGGGTTTAATGCCGGTGCGCTTGGTGAATCTCTGGGACAGGATATCAAGCCCCTTGCCGACGCCCTCGGGGTCTTCGCCAAGCCATTCCCCATGCCCGTCATATTCGACACCATGCGCCGCGGCGAGGGCTTCGATCCTTAATATGGCGTCATCCAAGTCGTCTTCTGCGCCAAGCTCTTCGCGCAGAACAAGCCCGCCGCTGATGTCGCGGGTGGTCAGCCCATCGGGCAGGGCTGCGCGCAGGGCTTTGAGCTTTGCTCGCGTGCCGTAAAGGAAATGTTCAATCATCTGCACTTATCCTCTCTTGAAACACGCGCACGGCATCCAGCCGCACGAAAACCCGCCCACCGTCAGTGCGGTGAAATGCCGCCAGACCACGCAGGGGCCATTGGTCATGATCGTCGGTCGTGACCATGCCGTGAAACGCCACGTTCTCAATGCTTTGCCCAGAGGACAAGAGAAGATCATACCGGCGGTCACGCCCGAACAGGTCACCCGCTTCTTGCAGCGTGACGCTGGCGGGCGTCCTGCCAATACGCGGCAGGAATTTGAAGAACAGGCTCAGGACCATGACCGCGCTGATGCCGACCGTTGCGAAGATCAGCGCGTGGATCAGAAAATCAATTGTGTCTTGCATCAATGCCTCCGCGCAAGCCCCCGCCCATGACAGGCGGGGGGAATGTTACCGGCGCTGGCGTTTGCTCGCCCAGAAGGGCGGCACGTCACCGGCCATGATGCAGCCATAAGGCTCGATCATGTCGACCACATCGGCCAGCGCGTAGTCGCGGATCTGGTCAACAACCGCGCCCGCGCGCTTGTAGCTCGATGGTAGTTCGGACGCGTCCACCCCGCCGCAGTGGAAACGTACATCCAGCCCCTGCGTTTCAGCGGCCAGCGCCTGCGCGGGCGTTCTCTCGCCCATCCGGCGGCGATGCTCGGTGCGCGAGAAGTTGCGCCCCGCGCCATGCGGCGAGAAGCCCAGCCCATGCGCCGCATTGCGCCCCTTCACGACCAGCACCGGCTCGGCCATGTTCAAGGGCACCAGCGTCAGCCCCGTCGCATCTTCGGCATAGCTGTCCCATGCTGGGGTTGCCCCCTTGGCGTGGTAGAACATGTCGCCGCGCTTGAAGACGAAGTTGTGCTCGTTCCAGATGCGGTCGCCTGACGTGGCACGCGTAGCCTCGACCACGGCCTGATGCAGCGCATTGTGGTTGGCCTTGGTCCAGCGGCGCAGCAGTTGCAGTGCGTCCCAATAGGCAATGCCCTCGTCACTATCCGCCGGAATCCACGCGTTCTGCTTCAGCGTCGCAGGCGAAAGCACCTTGCGGAACCGCTCGGCCACCTGCATGCCTGCCTTGTACAGCAAACCGCCCGGCCCACGCGAGCCGTGATGCGTGACCATCGCCACGCGCCCTGTCGCCTTTGAGCGCCCGATGAACAGGAAATGGTTCCCGTCGCCCTGCGTGCCCATATGAGCCTGTGCTGCGTGCAGCATGCGCTGGCTGTCCAGGAACGGATTGGCGCGAAACGCATCCAGCAGATCGAGCGAAACTGTGAAGCGTTTGCCCTGCGTCCGCCCACCGGGGCCGAAATGCGTGATCGCCTGCGCGGCATCAAGTGCTGCTTTCGGGTCCACCTCACCCAGATCGGTCATCATCACCGAACAGCAGATATCGGCGGAATGCATGCCCGGATGGATCGCATTGCGCGCCGCCACCACGCCGCCAACAGGGATCGTGCCAACAGGCCCTGCCGGACAGGCATCGGGCATGATCGCGCCCGCCGTGACCGTGGGCGTGCGCATCACAGCGGCCATGGTTTCCAGAACCTTGGCGATATTGTCCTGCTCATCGCCATTCTCGGCGCGGATATTGATATGAAGGGCCACATCGCCTGCGTTTTGCAGCGCCAGCGGCTCGGGGTCAGGGGGTGGCAGATCAGCGGTCAGCATCGCGCGGATGTCGGCGAGGCAAAGCCCGCTGGCCTGCGCAGCCTTGGCGCGCTCCAGCAGGGCAGGAAATTGCGGGCCAGGCTTGTGGCCCCAGTCGATCAACTCTGTGCCTGTAACGGCAGTGTCAGGTATTGTGGCAGCGCTCGACATCTGGAGACTCCTTCTTTGTGCTCATCCAGATAAAAGGGCGCTCCACGCGACACAAGAAAAGCAAGAAAATCACGCAAATATATGATATTGTTTACATAAATCTTGAATTGCAGGAATTCGCCTCGTTCGCTACTATCCCATAGTAGCGTATTTTATAACTTTGGATAACACATCATGCGCAACGTGGTCATTGGCTTCCTCGGCACGCAACTCGATCGCGGCAAACGGCGCGGATGGAGGCCATCCGTCCAACTTTGCGCGCATGATGGTTTTGGCGTTGATCGGCTGGAATTGATCCATGATGGGCGTCATTACCATCTGGCCTGCCAAGTCGCGGCAGATATCGCACGCCTCTCATCTGAAACCGAAGTCAGGCTGGTCCAGATTGATCTGGCCGATCCGTGGGACTTCCAGGAAGTCTATGGCAAGCTCTATGATTTCGCGAAGGATTACGGCTTTGACGAGGATCGCGAGCGCTATCACATCCACCTGACCACCGGCACGCATGTGGCGCAGATCTGCTGGTTCCTGCTGACTGAAAGCCGTCACATCCCGGCGCGACTGATCCAGACCGGCCCGCCGCGCGATGACAAGACAGCCAATGGCACACTCGATATCATCGACCTTGATCTGGCGCGCTACAATGCCCTGCAACGCCGGTTCGAAGCGGCGGCGCGCGAACATTCCGCGCTGTTGCTTGGTGGCGTGGAAACGAAAAGCCCCGAGATGCTGGCGCTTGCTGCAGAACTTGATCTGATCATCAGCCATTCCGATGCGCCGATCACGCTTGTGGGCGAGGCTGGCACGGGCAAATCAGTCCTTGCCGCGCGGCTGCACGAGTTGAAGCTGATCCGCAGACGCGTGAAGGGACGGCTGGTTAGCGTGAATTGCGCCACACTGCGCGGAGATGCCGCCCTCGCGGCGCTTCTGGGCCAGCGGCGCGGCATGGCCAGGCAGGAGCGCGCGGGACTGCTGCGTGAGGCGGATGGCGGCGTGCTGCTTCTGGATCGTGTGGATGAACTCGCACCTGATCTTCAGGCAGCACTTGTGCAGGCCGTCGAGACTGGGCGCTATTTCCCTGTCGGATCGGATGCCGAGGTGACAAGCCGGTTCCATCTGATTGCAACGACAGCCGATGACCCAGCGGCAGCGGTTGCCGGCGGCGCGATGCGCCCGGAACTGGCCGCGCTGTTGTCACAATGGGCCCTGTACTTGCCGCCGCTGAGGGCACGGAAATGTGACATGCAGGCGCATGTGCTGGATCTGATTGGCCAAAGCGAGCATAATCTTGACCGCAAGACGGGATTCAATACGGATGCCCAAGACGCCTATCTGCGCTTCGCGACAAATCCCGCAACGCTCTGGCCCGGCAATTTACGGGACTTGCGCGCCTCGGTTCACCGCATGGCAACGTTGGCCGAACGCGGGCGCATCACCCTGCCGATGGTGCAGGCCGAGATCGCGCGCCTGCGAACGCAATGGGCTGTGTCCCAGTCTGATCCTGATGCAGCCCTCTTGGCGAAAGTACTGCCGGATCCCGACGCGTTCGACGAATTCGACCGCGCACAACTGGCCGCCGTACTGCGCGCCTGCCGCGAAAGCGCCAGTATTTCGGCAGCAGGAAGGCGGCTCTTCGCCGCTTCACGTCAGAGCAAGACCAGCCAGAATGATGCAGACAGGCTGCGCAAATACCTGGCGCGTTTCGGTCTGGATTGGGCGAAAGTCCAGATGGATTTGTAGAGGATGCTCAATCGCCATGCGACCCGCCTACAGCAGCTACGAAACGGCAGTTGATCGAAGGGTTGGGACTCTTCTTGCTCTAGCGACAACTCAGTGGGCAAATCGGGCGGGTGTCCGGCTTGCCCAGCATCGGCGCACTGCAAAATGGAAAATGCTGTGGGCCGCACGGATGGCCGGCTCGGTGATGCTGCGCCGCGGCATGAATGCAAGGCTGAAAGTCGGCAATGGGCCGAGTGTGTCGATGGTCGACCTCGAAGAGTCGGCGGGCCATGCTGCACTGCCGCAGGGCGGCTTGGAGACCTTTCCTTCCGCTCGATGCAATCGCTATGCTCGGTATGAGAAACATGTTTAAAGGTTTTTCATGTCCAGATATCTCGTCATAACCAATCGCGACTATCGCCTGCTTCTCTCGGCCAGCTCGGTCTCGAACCTCGGTGATGGAATCGCGATGGTCGCGCTGCCTTGGCTGGCGACCATGCTGACGAGCGACCCACTTCTGATCGCGGCGGTCGCCACTGCTCAGCGCCTGCCATGGCTTCTGTTCGCACTGCCAGCCGGGGTCTAGACCGACCGCGCGGATCGAAGGTTGCTGATGGTGCGCGCCGATCTGATACGGATGTCTTTGATGGCCCTTATACCAAGTCTCGCGAAATCTGACTCTTCTGAGGGTTTTGGGATTCCCAAATCTATGAAGATCTGACTCAATGGCGTCAGATTTTCTGGGGAGGGCCTCTCTATGGGCGCAGCGCTCGCGTTACGGACAGACTACGACGGCATGAAGTTGAGAGAACTTGCGCGAAAGACAAAGGATGCCAACCAAGCCCGCAGGCTTTTGGCGCTGGCGGAGATCTATGATGGCGGTCGGCGCAGCGATGCTGCTCGGATTGGTGGTGTTGGCCTACAAATTGTCCGTGACTGGGTGGAGCGGTTTAATGCCCGCGGGCCTGACGGCTTGATCAACGGCAAAGCTCCTGGTCAGCAGTCTAAGCTTAACGATGAGCAGCGCAGGGCGCTTGCTGCAATTGTTGAGAGCGGTCCGACCTTATCGGTCCATGGGGTCGTCCGCTGGCGCCTGAGTGATCTGAGGAAATGGATTGCAGACACATTTGGGATTTCACTTCACGAGACGTCGATAAGCCGGGAACTCAGGGCGCTTGGTTATGTCAAACTCACAGCACGCCCGCGCCATCACGCGCAAGATACAGCCGCACTGGAGGACTTTAAAAAAAAGGGTTTGCAGCCGCAGTAGCAAAGCTCCGCGCACGGCTCCTGCAAGGCACTGTGATCGAAGTCTGGTTCCAAGATGAAGCGCGTGTCGGCCAGAAAAACAAGATCACGCGCCGATGGGCGAAGCGCGGTACGCGACCTTCCGCCCCACATGATCAGCGCACGAGTTCAAGCTACATCTTTGGAGCGATTTGCCCAGCCCTCGGGAAAGCTGCAGGTCTTGTGCTGCCAGCGTGCAATACCGAAGCGATGGCCCTGCATCTTGCTGAAATCTCCCAAACTGTCGCACCCAAAGCACATGGGGCTGTGCTCGTGGATCAAGCCGCATGGCACATGACTGACAAGCTGGTCATTCCGGACAACATCACCATCATCCCGATCCCCGCAAAATGCCCAGAACTCAATCCAGTCGAAAACATCTGGCAATTCATGCGAGACAACTGGCTATCAAACCTCATCTTCGAAACCTATGAAGACATCGTAGATCATTGCTGCAAGGCTTGGAACAAATTGGTCAGCATGCCCGACACAATCACCTCCATTGGAACCCGCGACTGGGCTCAAGAGTTCTGATCAATGCTGATTGGTATTACCCTGCTGATGGTAGTATCTCATACCGCGTTGTCTGTCCCGCCGGGTTCCGGCAACGGGGCCATCCTGCCGCTGATACTTATCGCCTTTCTGTTCGGTTCTGCCGAAGTGATCCGCGACAACGCCGCCCAGAACGTCCTGCTCTCCATCGTCGCGCATAGCGATCTGGAGCGCGCCAATGGCCAAATGTGGAGCGCCGAGCAGGTCACCGGACAGTTCATCGGGCCGCCGGTAGCAGGGCTGCTAATCGCATCTTCAGTCGCGCTGCCGTTCGGAGTGGACGCCTCGATCTATGCCCTGTCCGCCGCGCTGATCTGGCTGATCGCCCTGCCGCCTCGGAAAACTACGGTCTCTGCCCGGTTTCTTCCTGCCCTGCTGGAAGGTTTGGGATGGATGCGACGCAATCCGCTGATCCTGCGTCTGGCAATCATGCTGGGTGCGATCAACGCCGTTTTCATAGGAGGCATGACGATCCTAGTGCTTTACGCGCAGGAAGTTCTGGCGCTGTCCGCGACGGGATACGGGGTGCTGCTGACTTTCGGCGCGATGGGAGGGGTGGCCGGTGGCCTGCTTGCCCCCGCTTTAGCTACGCGTCTTGGTATGAGGGGCAGCCTTCTGACCGCGCTCGGCATCTTTGCTATTGTTAATTTGCTGCTCGGTCTGTTCGGTTCACCGGCAGTGGCGGGCTTTGCCCTGTTTCTGCAAGCTGCGGCAGGGATGCTGTGGAATGTGGTGACGGTCAGCTACCGTCAACGCCTGATCCCCGACGATCTGCTGGGCCGGGTGAACTCAGTCTACAGGTTCTTCGGTTGGGGGGCGATGCCCTTCGGTGCCATGGGCGCGGGGGCGTTGGTAGCAGTGTTGACTCCGGTCATCGGGCGAAACGATGCACTTCACGCCCCATATCTGGTTGCCGCTGCTGTCTGTGGTCTGCTGATCGTATTTGCCGCTGCGCGTCTCCGGTTTGATACAGCTTGAGCTGTGATCCGATTGGTCGGTGGCTGGACGGCCGTCCGCAAGGTCCGCATCAGCGACATTCGGGGTACAAAATGCTGCGCAGTGCACGAGTACCGGTTCTGGGGAGCTGCGCCGCAGCATTGTGGTCGTCCTGATCGGCGACAATGGGCCGGTCGCTTGATCGTGTCACGACTCGCGAGCCCGTCAGTTGGGCCTTGTTTAGCGTGCCAAAGCCTGCGTGCGCCCCCAATGCCCCCTTGATATTCAATCCCATCGACATGACATGCCGCCCAAAGCATAATAAATGATGGGCACCCGCGACACTCGGATCATTATATGCGCAAGATCATACCACCCTCTAACCAAGTCCAGCTCGACCTTTTTTCACCGGATTGTTCGCCGTCAGAGCCCGTGACGCCCGCTGATACCATAGCCGCACACAAACCCGCTGCCGCCCCGTCGGTGCCACCCGAGGAGATGAGCGACGAGTGCTTGCTTACAGAGTTTCCAAGGGCGTCGGTGGCCGCCGTCTCGGCTCTGGGCGCTGAACTAATCAAACGGCGACCAGCGGGCTGGCAAGAGGCCGCCATCAAGCTGTGGTGCCGCTTTCGTGGCTTTGGGGGTGAGAGACCCATGGTTGAACAAGAGATCATCCTCACAATGGCGGTCGAAACCGCAGATCGATGCTTGCTGGACGCGATCATGGTCGAGGGGCAGATTCTGCCTTGCTTTGAGCCTTTCCTGGTCCGCGCGGCGGCAGCAAATGGGGCGGCGCTTCCAACGGAAATGGTAGAGGCTGGTCTGCGCAACAAACAGGCAGATGTGCGCTGTGCGGCCCTGCGTTTGGCAGTAATATCCGGTCTTGGGCGGGATGACATCTATGCAAGCCTAACGGACCCTGTACGCGAGGTCCGCCGAGCGGCAGCGATCACCCTTGCCGAGGCTGGAGAAGAAGCGGCACGCGATATGCTACTCTGCGAGATGCTGGTTCGGCCAAGTCGGCCCCTGCTTGAGGCTCTCAGCTTTGTCGCGAATGAGGATGTCATCATCCGGCTTGGGCAGCTCGGGCGTCAAAAACCCGAATGGTGCGAAGTCGTGATTGCTGTGCTGGATACCATTGATCACCCCAAGGTGGGAAAGGTTATCGCGAGCCTGATGAACTGATCAGTTTGCCATGCCGCTGTCGCGTAGCCCTGAAATCGGCTCTGCCTCAGTCTGGAGAGTACCGCAAAGTGTGGGGCAACAATCTTGAACCTACGGGTGGCCGCTGTGCGCAAAGCTTCAATTGTCTTTGAAATGGGTTGTGCGATTGCGCTGAAAATTTGACTGCCCCACACTTTACGGTGCTCTCGATGGTAAGGGTAATGCACGGTCACAAACTCCCCTATATGGGCAGAATGACCCTGAGATGGCCCGCTGGCAGTGCGAATACGACCATCTGACCTCGGACGAGGCCATCGAGGAGGGGATCATCGTGAACGAGTACACCTTCACGGAAGCCGGGCGCCGCTTCGGGTGAGACTGCGCTAGGTTCATTTGATCTTTACAATGAGGTCATATGGCCTATATTGAGGTCAATGGAGGATGCCATGTACGTTGCAGAGAAAACCCGGGAACCCGCACAGATCAACGCAGTCGCGCTGAAAGCCTATGCTCGTGTGGCCGATGCCTGGGGTCTCAGCCTCAAGGAAGCAGCTGGCCTTGCCGACATGTCAGAGAGCACCTGGAAGCGCGCCAAGAAGCCGGATTTCGCGGGGGAACTGACCAAGGATCAACTGCTGCGGCTCAGTGCGGTGATTGGCATCTACAAATCGCTCGAACTCTACTTCTCCGAGCCGCTCGCGCGAAGCTGGTTCACCCGACCGAACACAGGGCCGCTGTTCGGGGGTAGCCGTCCGGTTGACACCGCCATCGACGGGGGCTTGCCGCAAATTCTCGCGGTGCGGACCTATCTGGATGCGTTGCGTGGTGGGGCATGAAGCAGACCGAGGTTTCTGATCGCGGTCTCGTTCGTCTTCTGCCCGCTACCTACCACAAGCCGCCATCTTTGCGCGGTCTCATCGATACTGATGACGAGATGGAGATTCTGGCAGAGATTGAGGGCATGACCAGCGGCCGTCTTTTGGCCGAGCGCGGGCGTAACCCGCATCTGGACCCGCGCGAGCTTGCCTGGCAACGCCGCAGCCGCGATTTGCGCATCTATGGCGACAGTCATGTCAACGCCGCCTTCACTTACACCCGTGTCGGCGGAAACCGCTTCAACACCGATGATCGCGGCGCGTGGTATTGCGCATGGGATGTGATGGTGTCCGTCAGCGAAGTGGCCTGGCACCGCACGCGCGAACTCGGCTTTACCGGCAGCTTCCATGACAGCGCTCGCTATGTGGAATTGCTGGCAGATTTCATCGGCGTCTTCGACGACATGACCGACGAGCCGGGCCATCCCGCACTGCTTCGGGATCCGGCTGTCGGATATCCCGAGGGCCAAAGCCTGGCCCAGCAGCTCCGTCGGGCTGGATCACGGGGCCTCATCTACCCCTCAGTCCGGGCGCCTGCGCCGGGCGGGAATTGCTTGGTCTGCTTCGAGCCGCACGCGCTCCAGAACGTCCGGCCGGGCGTATCCTGGGATCTTGTTTGGGATGGGACGCCGCACTATTCGATTACGGCTGTTGGCTGACGAGTTACAGCGCATGCGCTTTTTGGGGGAGCACCGTAAAGTGTGGGGCAGTCAAATTTGCAGCGCAATCGCACCACCTATTTCAAAGACAACTGAAGCTTTACACACAGCGGCCATCCGTAGGTTCAAGATTGTTGCCCCACACTTTACGGTGCTCTCCAATATCGCCGCGCGGCACCGGCGCTGTCATGCGGCCTGTGCATTGCCTATGCAGAAACGGCATTAGACTTTCGCCACCCAACCGGGCTTGGCTGCGCCCACACCCGCGATGCAGCGGGGCAACCGAAACCCAGTGGGCCACCATGACCGAACACAACTTCTTTGCCAGCGTCGAACGTTTCATCGCCAATGCCACGCCGCATCTGCCGCTGCCTGACGGTCTGGCAGAACGGATCACCCAGTGCAACTCCACCTATACGGTGCGCTTCGGCGTCAAGCTGCGCGGGCGCATCCACAGCTTCGAGGGCTGGCGCTCGGTCCATTCGGAACATATCGAACCGGCCAAAGGCGGCATCCGCTACGCACCGGATGCAACGATGGACGAGGTCGAGGCGCTTGCCGCGCTGATGAGCCTGAAGTGCGCGCTGGTGAACGTGCCCTTCGGCGGCTCGAAGGGCGCGCTGAGGATCAATCCGGCGGACTGGAGCGAGGACGAACTGGAACGTATCACCCGCCGTTTCACGCAGGAACTGGCGCGGCGCGACCTGATCCACCCGGGCCGGAACGTGCCCGCGCCCGATATGGGAACGGGCGAGCGCGAGATGGCATGGATCGCGGATGAATACCGCAAGATGGGGCGCTCGGACGCGATAAACGTCAATGCCTGCGTCACCGGCAAGCCGGTCTCGCGTGGTGGGATCGAGGGCCGGATCGAAGCTACCGGACGAGGCGTGCAATATGCGATTCGCGCCTATCTGGACCATCCTGACATGCCGCCGGTGGCGGGACAAAAAAGCATCGCGGGGCTGTCCGTCGTGGTTCAGGGTTTTGGCAATGTCGGCTATCACGCCGCGAAGTTTCTGGCCGAGGACGGCGCGCGCATCACCGGCATTGTCGAATATGACGCGGCGATCTTCGACCCGGCGGGGCTGGATGTCGAGGCTATAGCACAGCACCGGCGCGAAAACGGCACAATCGGCGGTTTTGCGGGTGCGCAGAGCCTGCCCAGCCACGAGGGGCTGACCCATATGGCCGCCGATATCCTGATTCCCGCCGCCCGCGAAGCCGCCATCACCGAGCAGAACTGTGACGCGATGCGCTACGAACTAATTGTCGAGGCGGCGAACGGGCCGATCACGGCGGGGGCCGAGGCGCGGCTGCTGGCGCAGGGCGTGTGCATCCTACCCGACCTTTATGTGAATGCTGGTGGGGTCGTGGTGAGCTATTTCGAATGGGTCAAGAACATCACTCACCTACCATTCGGGCTGATGGAAAAGCGCCAGAAGCTCAGCGCCGGGGTGTCGATGATAAATGCACTCGAACAGGTGGCCGGGCGCACGCTGGCCGAAGACCTGCGCCACGAGATCGCGCGCGAGACGCAGGAAATCGACCTCGTGCGGTCGGGGCTCGAAGAGATCATGGCCCGCGCCTTCAATGAGATCGCCGCCCATTCGGTCAGCACGGCAGGCAACCTGCGCACCGCCGCCTATGCCGTTTCCATCGCCCGGATAGCCGACTACTATCGCGCAATCGGGTTGTAGAAGGGCAGGCCATGGATATTCGCTGGCTCGAAGATTTCCTCACACTAGTCGAGATGCGCAATTTCACGCGCGCGGCAGAGTTCCGCAACGTCTCGCAAGCTGCTTTCAGCCGACGGATCCAGTCGCTTGAACATTGGGTCGGAACGGCGCTGATCGTGAAAGGGGCAAGCCCAGTGCGGCTGACCGAGGCGGGCGCGCAGTTCCGCGAGGAAGCCGCCGCCTCGGTCGAACGCCTGCTGGGTGCGCGGGCCAAAATCCGTGGCAAGCAGTTCGAACTGATGAGTCAGGTGCGCATCGCCATTCCCAACGTTCTGGCGCGGTCGGATTTCAAAACCGTGCTGCGGATGTTGGGGGGCAAGGTGCGCTCGTCCTTCTCGGTCAGCGTCGGCAATACCCACGAGGTTACCGCGCGCTATCTGGCGGGCGATGCGGATATCCTGCTGTGCCACGACAGCCTCGCCCTGCCGAGCCCCGTCCATTCTGAGGCGCAGGAACGGCTGGTGGTGCGCCGCGATCTCTTTGCGCCCTATGCCGTGCTCGATCCGGCACGGCGTGCCGCTTTCGGCTTTCCCGGTACGCCACAAGCGCCCTTTCTCCTCGTCGCCTATTCGCACCGCGCCTATTTCATGCGGCTATTCGACCATATCCTCGAACGCGCCGAGGCCGAGCCAAGCTACAAGATCACCGTACAATGCGACATGTCGGACGTTCTCAAGGAGGTGATCGCGGAAGGCCACGGCGTGGGCTGGCTGCCCGCCTCTGCCGTCGATGCCGCCGCCGCCGCGCTGATCGGCCCGATTGGCGGTCGGGAATGGGCGCTAGATGTAGAAATCTGCGCCTATCGCCCGCGGCGTGCGCTTGCCCCCGAGGTCGAAGCGCTCTGGCGGGCGCTGAGTGCGGAGGCCACGCGCAACGGGGGCGCGCCATGACCGACGCGGAGAGGCTGCAACGTTTCCTTGTCCGGCTGTCGCGTTGCCCTTAACGAGGCTCTGCCTCAATCTATGTAGCGCAGCTATCCTGAAACTGAAAAATTCAGGAGGGATAGTCGCGATTGCGAAGAAGCAGTGGGCGGGCGTTGTTGCATGGACCCTACGGTTTCTGTTAGGAGGCCGCTTCCCTGATCGATTGGATAGCGTTGATGCCGCATAAATTCAATGCTGGCTGCCGGCACAAGTTCGAGAAGAAGCGGTACCGCATTACGAACTGGGCTGGCTATAACGAAAGCCTGCGTCGGCGGGGCGATGTAACAATTTGGCTAAGCCCCGAGGTTGAAGCTGCATGGTGTGCAGAGCGCCGCAAGACACGGGGTGGCCAGCCAGTTTATTCTGACCTGTCTATTGTGACCTGCCTGACACTTGGCATCGTTTACAACCAGCCGCTGCGCCAGACCGAAGGGTTTGTAGGCAGCCTTGTGAAGCTGATGGGGCTGGATTTGCTGGTGCCCGACTACTCGACCCTGTCACGTCGCGGGGCCGGTTTGATCTTGCCGATGAAAGCGCGCGCGTCGACGGATGGCCCTATCCACTTGGTGGTAGATAGCACGGGCCTGAAGATCTTTGGCGAAGGCGAGTGGCTGGAAAACAAGTACAAAACAAAGGCCAAACGCAAATCCTGGCGCAAGCTGCATCTTGGGCTGGACCTTGTCACCGGCGAGATTGCCTGCACGGATTTGACCACCGACAGTGTGGGTGATCCCACCGCCTTGCCAGAGCTTCTGGATCAGATTGACGGGGACGTGACCCGCTTCATCGCCGACGGCGCCTATGACGGCGCCTATGACGGCGACCCGACCAGCGACTTGCTCGTGAAGCTGTTTGGGGTTGATGTCGAGATCACTATTCCGCCTCTGTCGTGGTAACGCTATTGGCGAGACTCAAACGTGTTCGTCGCTTTTTTGACCGATTTGGTGATGTCAATCACGAGATATCCACAGGCTGTTGGGTGTGACCACCCCCCCCACCGAGGCCGCCGCCGTGGCTGTTGTCTATGCGATTCCGGTGTCGATCTATCTCTATCGTGACCTTACCTGGAGCACATTGTCCGACGTGATCTGGAAATCCGCCCAGATTGCAGGCGTGTTGATGCTGCTGATCTTCTTCGCGACCACGCTGGCAAGGCTCTGGACCTTTGAAGAAGTGCCGCAGCAGATCATGGCAGGCCTGCTGGCGATCAGCTCTGAGCCGATCATCCTGTTGCTGCTGATCAACCTGATGCTGATCATCATCGGAATGTTCATGGAAGATGTCTCGGGCATCCTGCTTGGCGCACCACTTTTGCTGCCGGTCGCAATACAGGCCGGCGTTGACCCGATCCAGTTCGCTGCGATCATGGGCGTCAATCTGGGCATGGGGCTGATCACGCCGCCCACTGCGCCGATCCTGTATTTTGCAGCACTTATCGGACGCGTGGGCATTGGCGGCATGCTGGCACCAACGCTTGTTTTCGTGCTGTTTGCCTATCTTCCGGTTGTGCTGATCACCACCTTCGTGCCCATTGTATCACTATGGCTTCCTACCATCGTTCTCGGAATCTAACTCACAGGAATATCTTCAGATGTCGATCACTCGCATGAACACCAAAACCCGCATGAGCAGCATTGTCATTCACAACGGAACTATATTCCTGTGCGGCCAGGTCGGCGCCGGATCGACAGTGACCGAGCAGACCCATGACTGCCTTGCGCGGATCGACGCGCTTCTGGCCCAGGCGGGATCATCCCGCGCGCATATCCTTCAGGCCATCATCTGGTTGCGCGACATGGCCGATTTCGACGAGATGAACGCGGTCTGGGATGCCTGGGTTCCCGCAGGTCATGCCCCTGCACGCGCCTGTGGCGAAGCGCGTATGGCAGCGCCGGAACTCAAGGTCGAGATCATCGTCACCGCCGCTGTTGCCGAACAGCCCAGCTGAGACACTGTAAGCGCATGATGCGCAGGTAACGGGACCAACAGCATCGGCGCATGCAAGGCCCGATGACACGCATGAATGACGGAGTGCAGATAGAAAAACAACTCGAACAGGTTCAAGGAATTCGGGTAATGCGCGTCATGGAAGTCCATCATAGTCACCACTCAACCAGCCCAGAGAAATCAACTTATGCATCGCAGCATCCTGCCGGGCTACCTGTCCGAAATATTTGCGACTGAAACATCTTCAGCGCGGTGATTTCGAGTTTGATCATCCGTCAGTCAAGAGATGATGGATGACTTTCTGCGAAGCCGCAGCGCCAGTGAAATGAAGGATGCTTCAGGCAGCATGACGCTACTAGGCAGGTCACCAAGTTTTGTCCACTACCGGAAAGGCAAAAATCCCAATAACTTCAAAATAATAGTCAATTTTATGGCATTTACCATTTTTGAAAGTCAGAAGTATCGAATTTACTGCATTTTGCTGGTGAAAGACAAAATCCTGATAGAAATATGACAGAGTCATGTATTCTGAGCCAACGGAGAAAACCCGACAAGAGAGGTAAAATGTCTGAAACATATTTGATTGCCTTTGACGGCAGTGCCGCAAGCGAGCGAGCGCTGGAGTTTGGGGCGGAGCGCGCGCATGCGTCAAAGGCGCGGCTGCTGCTTGCGCATGTGCTCGAATGGTCCCCATATTCCTTTCTAAGCGCCGAAGAAGTGGCCGAGCGGCACAAGCGGCGCACCGAGGAAGTGGGCCGCGCTGAAACCGTCATTCTGGAGCCTGTGCGCATAAAGCTGATCGAACAGGGGCTAAGAGTCGAAACTGTCGTGCGCTATGGACATGTGGCTGAGGTGCTGGGTGATTTGGCGACGGAATATAGCGCGACGCAGATCATTGTCGGGCGCTCCGGCGAGAAAGGGTTGCAAGCGCGGCTCTTTGGATCGGTGGCCGGCACTTTGGCGCAAGCCGCACTCGTCCCTTGCACGATTGTTCCGTAACGGGTTTCAGGAGATTTGATATGAAATATTCTTTTGCGGCTCTAGCCGCTGCCTCTGTGCTGGCCGCGCCGGCGCAGGCCTCGCTGGCCGAGCAGGTGGATGCGGTGTTTGCCGCGTCGACAACGTGGTTTGTCAATTTAATCTTTGCCAATCTGCCCGGAACCGGCGTGCCCTGGATCGTGGGCTGGCTGGTGGCCGGCGCGGTGGTGTTCACGCTGTATTTCGGCTTCATCCAGTTCCGCGCTTTTGGGCATGCCTTGCAGATCGTGCGCGGCAAATATTCCGACCCCAAGGATGCGGGCGAAGTCAGCCCGTTTCAGGCCCTGACCGCCGCACTTTCGGGTACTGTGGGTCTGGGTAATATAGCTGGAGTGGCCGTGGCCGTGTCCATTGGCGGCGCGGGGGCCACATTCTGGATGATCCTTGCGGGCTTATTGGGGATGGCATCCAAATTCACCGAATGTACGTTGGGTGTGAAATATCGCAATGAATACCCTGATGGCACGGTCTCTGGCGGCCCGATGTATTACATCAAGAAGGGTTTTGCAGAACGCGGCTTGCCGCTTGGCGGGTTCATGGCGGTAATGTTCTCGATCTTCTGTGTGCTGGGCTCGCTTGGCGGCGGGAACATGTTTCAGGCCAATCAGGCAGCGTCGCAGGTCAGTTCAGTTCTGGGCGTGCCTACATGGATCACAGGGTTGGTGCTGTCGGGGATCGTGTTTCTGGTCATCGTGGGCGGGATTAAATCTATTGCGCGGGTCACTGAAAAGGTGGTGCCCTTTATGGGCGGGGGCTATTTCATTGTCGGCATGGCGATTCTGATCCTGAACTGGGACATGATCGGTTGGGCCTTCAGCGAGATCATTCGCGGCGCTTTCACTGATAGCGGCATTGTCGGCGGGATGGTGGGCGCGATCATTCAGGGCTTCCGGCGCGCGGCGTTTTCCAACGAGGCCGGGATCGGGTCTGCGGCCATCGCCCATTCGGCGGTGCGCACCAAGGAGCCGATCAGCGAGGGGTTTGTCTCGTTGCTGGAGCCGTTCATCGACACGGTGATCATTTGCACCATGACGGCACTGGTGATCATCATCACGCAGCAACTGCTGATCGATGCGAATACGGGGATGTATATCCTAGGCGAAAATGGCCGGATCGCCAATGTCGACGGTGTGGGAGCCGGTGTGCCGTTGACTTCGGCGGCGTTCGGATCTGCCTTCGGATGGGCACCCTATGCGCTGGCGCTGGCAGTGTTCCTGTTCGCCTTCTCGACGATGATCACTTGGTCCTATTACGGGATGAAAGCCTGGACCTACATGTTCGGCGAGGGTGAGGGCAAGGAGCTGGCGTTCAAGCTTATCTTCTGCTTCTTCATCTTCGTGGGCGCGGTCACCAGTCTGGATGCCGTGATCGATTTCTCGGATGCGGCGCTCTTCTCAATGGCAATTTTCAACATCATCGCGCTGTATTTTCTGATGCCGATCGTAAAGCGCGAGTTAAACAGTTATCTGCAGCGGCTAAAATCTGGGCAGATCAAAGCGTATAAGTAAGGATGTAAAACCCTCTCGTAAGGTGCGTGCGAGAGCACGCACCTTATTTATGTCTCAAGTGAGGGACGTCGGGCTGATTGGAACGGTGAGGTATCATAAGGCGTGATTTTTATTTTCAGAAGTCCCATTCGGAAGTAGGCCCAACAGGCCCGAAGCTGTATATTTGACCGCTTCATAGAACAGATGGAAAAGGGCGCGACCATACTGGACAACGGCCACAGGCTCGGTCCAGGTGAAATCGCCGCCTGTGCCGGCGCCGGTGCGGGCACCGTCCATGTCCAGCGCAGGCTTCGGGTTGCACTTAGAGCGCCGCGCTTGAAACGTGAATCGATGGATTCCCTTTGAGGTTGATTTGTGATTCATGTTCCTTGGGAGGATGTCTTATGTCATCAGCATTGCCGTCAGCGCTTCGTGCGCGGTTTCAAGAGTGTATTGTATGCGCCGTCTGCGTCCCATTGATTTGAGGTCTTTCGCCATTTCTGTCTCGGGCCGATAAATCTCTGACTGATATTGTTGGAGGATGCTATGGCGGATGGAAGTGGATTCGATGGACGGCTGGGGCTCGTTGAGCCTGTTCGGGGCAACCGTCGTTGGCCAGATGATGTGAAAGCGCAGATTGTGGCAGAGAGTTTTCAACCTGGTGCGCGCGTTGTGGACGTTGCGAAACGCTATGACATTGTCCCACATCAGTTGTCAGATTGGCGGCGGATGGCGCGTGATGGCAAATTGGTTCTGCCTGCGGATGTCATGACAGCAGTCAGTGATGCAACCCTGTCAGCCGATAAGTCTGAGCCTGCATTTGTGCCATTGGAAGTTGCAATGACACGACAGGGCGCTGGCAGCATGTCAGGGTACGGTGAACGCGACGAGACGTGTGATGAGATAACGGTGACGATTGGATCTGATGTCATTATCCGCGTTCCGGCCAGTGCTGCTGTGGCGCGCGCGGCTGAATTGATCCGTTTGGTGCGGGGGGTGTCGTGATTGTTGCAGGCAGCGACTGCCGATTGTGATTGCGACAAAACCAGTGGACTTCCGTCGGGGACATGACGGTCTGGCCGCTACAGTCGTTCGATCATGCGGTTGTCGATCCAGCGGCCGCGCCCATCCATCGAAATCTTCACCTTTGCGTCTTTCAAAACGTCGGTGAAATCGGTGCTGGTGAACTGGCTGCCCTGGTCCGAATTGAAAATTTCGGGCGGGCCATAGGTGGCCAGTGCCTCCTTCAAGGCCTCGACGCAGAACCCGGCATCCATAGTATTGGACAGCCGCCAGCTCAGCACCTTGCGGCTGTGCCAGTCCATGATGGCGACCAGATACAAAAACCCGCGCTGCATGCGGATATAGGTAATGTCCGTACACCACACCTGGTTGGGACGCGTGATGGGCAGATCTTTTAGAAGATATGGATAAACCTTGTGTTCGGGGTTTTTCTTACTGGTCTTGGGTTCCTGATAGATCGGCACCAAACGCATGAGCCGCATCAGCCGTCTTGCGCGATGGCGGCCGCATTTGTGACCCTCTCTTTGCATATGACGCGCCATCTGCCGCGAGCCGTACCATGGCGTTTTCAGGAATTGCTCGTCGATGATCTTCATGAATTTCAGGTTTTCCGCGCTTTCACCGCAGGGCTGATAGTACAGCGTCGATCGGGCGAGCGACAGCAGTGTGCATTGCCGCCGGACACTCAGTTTGGGATGATCTTTCTTCACGGCTTTTTGCCTCCAGTCCCGAGAATGAGCCTGGAGGCATCCGCCAAAAAATCCCGTTCCACTACCAATTGGCCAATCTTGGCGTGCAGCTTCTCTACATCCTTGCCGGAAATCACTGGTTCACCAACCGGCTTGGCGTCAAACGACTGCGCCATCTTGGCAATTGCCGTGCGTTTCCAGCCGTTGATCATCGTCGGATGTACTTCATATTTCTTCGACAGCTCTGCCGTCGTCAACTCTTCACGGATCGCTTCCAAGGCAACCTTCGCCTTGAATTCTGCCGTGTAACGCTTCTGTTTCGCCATATCGATTGTTCGTCCTTCTTCAGTTGCCAGAGCTTAGCAACTGGTCCGAATTTCCGCGACCACCTCTGTACGAGGCTCTGTTCGAAGGTCTGGATTGGCGACAAATGGTGCCCAAACGGGTTGCTCCGCCGACTGCGGCAGGATAACTAATACACTGATTATAGTGTTATTTTGCTGGCCATTTCTGACGTTTCTTGGTAGAAATGGTCATGTCAAAACTACTCGATCTCAGCCGATTTCCTGACTTGCCGTCCGAGGTCATCAAGGCCCTCGAGACGCAGCAAGCAGCGCTCGAAAAGGCCCAGTTCGAGGTCACTGTTGAGCGTGCAGCACGTCTGCATCATCAGGCGGAAGCCGAAGAAAAAGGTGCGCTGGTTGTCACGTTGACCGCGCTGGTCGAGAAGCTGGAAAGTCAGGTGGCCGACTACCGGCGCACAAAATTCGGACCCAAATCCGAAAAGCTGACCCCTGATCAGCTGGAGCTGGCACTCGAAGATCAAGAGACCGCCATCGCCGAGACGCAGGCGGAAATCGAGGCTGTTCAGGCCGCGCTCGAGAAAAAATCCCAAAACAAGAGCAAGGCTCCGCGCAAACCACGCAAGCCTCGCGCCCTTCCAGAGGGCTTGCCCCGGGTCGAGCGCGTGATTGAACCCGACAGCATCGCGTGTCCATGTGGTTGCGGCGATATGGTCAAGATCGGAGAGGATCGCTCGGAGCGGCTGGATATCATTCCCGCCCAGTACCAAGTCATCGTCACCGTGCGTCCAAAGTATGCCTGCCCGAAAGGCCGCACGGGCGTGACCCAAGCCAAAGCTCCTGCGCATCTATTGGAAAACAGCTGGCCGACCGAAGCCTTGCTGGCCCATATCAGTGTAGCCAAATTCTGTGACTTCAACCCTTTGAACCGGCAATCCGTAGCAATGGCCCGCAATGGCGCCCCAATTGATCGCGCCGTCCTGTCAGATTGGATGGGACGCACAGGGGCACTGCTTGCCCCTGTGGTCGATCACATGGCGATGGTTCTGCTTAAGGGCAGCACGCGGCTTTACGTCGATGAAACAACAGCGCCAGTACTTGATCCTGGTCGCGGCCAAACCAAGACGGGATATTTCTGGGCCGTGCTGCGAGATGATCGTGGTTGGAGCGGATCATCCCCACCTGGTGTCGTGTTCCACTATCGACCCGGGCGAAAGGGGGAATACGCGGCAGAAATCCTCAACGGCTTCAACGGCACAATCCAGGTTGATGCCTATGGCGGGTATAGCGCATTGGCGACGCCCAAGCGGGTGGGTGGCAAGCCCTTGAAACTGGCCTATTGCTGGTCGCATGGGCGAAGAGCCTTGATTAAAGCCCAGCCGAAAGCGGGATCGCCCATCGTTGATGAGGCTCTGGTGCGAATTGCAGCCCTATATAAGATTGAGGCCGAAATCCGAGGGGCGCCACCCGAGCAGCGTAGGGCCGTCCGGCAGGATCAATCCCGTCCACTGGTCGATAAATTCTTTGCCTGGCTCAATGCCCAAGCCGGCCGGGTGTCGCGCAAGTCCGAACTGGGCAAGGCTCTGGCCTATATGCTCAGCCGACAGGATGGCTTTTGCCTCTTTCTCGAGGACGGTCATGTGGACATGGATTCCAACCTGGTCGAAAACGCGATCAGAACCCCCGCAATGACAAGGCGCAACACACTTTTTGCAGGTCACGATGACGGTGCCCGTTCTTGGGCGCGCTTCGCGAGCCTGATCGGAACTTGTCGCATGAATGGCGTCGAGCCATACGCCTATCTACATGACCTATACACAAAGCTGGCCAATGGGCATCTCGAAAAAGATATCGATGCTTTGATGCCATGGGCCTATGCTGCCGCCTCACAAAGGAGCTCGCCCGGGACTCCCTGACGAGCTCAAAAACGCGCCAACCCAAAGCATGTCAACCCGCGCGCATCGAAAAAAACAATGGGTCAGAAACGGCGCATACAGTGTATTGTAGAAGGATTGAGCGGTCGTGCCGCAGCAGCACGGCTGAAGTTGTCCGCCGCCACCGGTGTGCGATGGCAACGCAGGCTGCGGGAAACGGGTTCGATTGAGCCGGAGCCCCAAGGCCGTCCTCCTGGTCATGGGAAGCTGTCTTCTCATCAAGCGTTGCTGGAAGAATTGGTGGCGCAGGATGGTGATATCACTTTGCCAGAACTTGCCGGTGCATTGGAAGCTGCCACTGGCATTACCGCGCACGCGGCCTCCATCGGGCGGTTTCTGCGCAAGCTCGGATACACATATAAAAAAAGTCGCTGGTTGCCACCGAACGGTTGCGCGCTCATGTGAAGGAGCGGCGTAAGAACTGGTTCAGGCATCACCTGCCTGCCATGCAAGCGCATCCTGATCGGCTTGTCTTTATTGATGAAACCTCCGTCAAAACCAACCTGACCGGCGTTGTTGCATGGACCCTACGGTTTCTGTTAGGAGGCCGTTTCCCTGATCGATTGGATAGCGTTGATGCCGCATAAATTCAATGACGGCCGCCGGCACAAATTCGAGAAGAAGCGGTACCGCATTACGAACTGGGCTGACTATAACGAAAGCCTGCGTCGGCGGGGCGATGTAACAATTTGGCTAAGCCCCGAGGTTGAAGCTGCATGGCGTGCAGAGCGCCGCAAGACACGGGGTGGCCAGCCAGTTTATTCTGACCTGTCTATTGTGACCTGCCTGACACTTGGCATCGTTTACAACCAGCCGCTGCGCCAGACCGAAGGGTTTGTAGGCAGCCTGGTGAAGCTCATGGGGCTGGATTTGTTGGTGCCCGACTACTCGACCCTGTCACGTCGCGGGGCCGGTTTGATCTTGCCAATGAAAGCGCGCGCGTCGACGGATGGCCCTATCCACTTGGTGGTAGATAGCACGGGCCTGAAGATCTTTGGCGAAGGCGAGTGGCTGGAAAACAAGCACAAAACAAAGGCCAAACGCAAATCCTGGCGCAAGCTGCATCTTGGGCTGGACCTTGTCACCGGCGAAATTGCCTGCTCTGAACTGACCACCGATGATGTGGGTGATCCCACCGCCTTGCCAGAGCTTCTGGATCAGATTGACGGGGACGTGACACGCTTCATCGCCGACGGCGCCTATGACGGCGACCCGACCAGCGACTTGCTCGTGAAGCTGTTTGGGGTTGATGTCGAGATCACTATTCCGCCTCCCAAGACTGCGGTTCTCAGCGCCGAGGCTGTGGGCAATCCAACGCTGCGCGACCAGCGCATTGCCGCAATACGCACAGGCGGGCGTATGGCCTGGCAGGTGAGCAGCGGATACAATCAGCGCAGCCGCGGTGAAACACAAATGGGTCGCTGGAAGATGGTCATCGGCCCCAAACTGAAAGCGCGCAGCTTTCCCAACCAGAAAACCGAAGCCAGGATCGGCACCTACATTCTGAACAAGATGACTGAGCTTGGCCGTGCCAAGTTCGAGGTCGTCGCTTGACCAAATGAGCGGGTAAGGGCAAACTCAAACCATCGTAGGTCCGTGCAACAACGCCCAGTTCCTGCATCTCTGGGTCATCGTCGATGCCCAGCATTGTCATGACATCGGCGCTTTCGCCCATGTCAAATTCTGTCCCGTCCAGTTCAGCGCTAAGCATGGAAAGTGCTTCGTTGTCATCGTCGCTGGTGGTGGTAACGCCCAGTTCCTCAAGGATCTGGTCAAGTTCATTATTGAGACTGTCATGTTCAGTGGACATTTATCTACTCCTTTTGAAGGGCTTCAAAGTCCAAAGGTGCTAACATCCCCACCTTTGGTAAGATCAAAGCTAGGAATGACGCGTTATGCTCGCGTTATGCTCGCGTTATGCTCGCGTTAATGTTGCGTTAAGAGTAACCACCCGATTTGACTTGCAGTTACCCATAAGTGTGGTGCGACGAGTGTGCTTCACCCGTCAGTCTTGGTCTTGCTCGAAATGACCCGATCATGATTCGTCATGTGGCACCAAATGATTGAGGTGCAGACATGGGACAGACTTGGGTGGAAACGGAAACTGCCGGATGCGATCTGGGAGATGTCCGACTGAACCGGCGGCTCGAAGCAATGCTCCAGGCCCTTGGGCAACGGCTGGGAGAATCGCTGCCGACGGCGTTTCAGGACTCCCAAGTTCAGCAGAAAAAACGCTAAGTGATTGATTTTGTTTGTAGCGATTTCTGAAATTGCCACAACATGACGCGTGTTACGCGGGTTTTGAGACGTCTGCAGACCCGCATCTGGAAAAACAGCAGCATTGCCACAGCGAAGCCTGCCGCAAACGCGCCCCATCCCGGCAACGGCCGCCCTGCCATCTCGGCGGATACGCTGATGCTGGCGGCGGAGAAAACCGCCAGCAATGGTACTGTCCTGACCAGCGGAAAACGATCTTTCTGATAAGTCCAGAGTGCCGCAAGGTTCATCTGTGGCGCGCCAGATTTTCATGCGCACGCGTGAAATGCCCTGCCGCAATCGCCGCCACAATCGAGATTTCACCGCACAGGCATGTTGCGGCCACCACTTCGGCCAGCGCTGCCCCGTGCCCTGCGCCTTTCAGCCCCAGGATGTTCAGACCCGCCGACTGGCTGGGCAGCGATGTGCCCCCGCCGACCGAGCCTACCAGAATGTTGGGCATGGTCACGCTGCAAAACAGATCCGCGCCGCGGGCTTCCATACGGGTGATGCCCATGGCGCTTTCGGCAACACAGGCAGCGTCCTGCCCTGTTGCGATATAGAGCGCCGCCAGCCCATTGGCGTAATGTGCCTGTGCGCCCAATTGCCCGGATAGATGCGCCCCCAGATTTGCGACCTGCCCATAATCAAGCATGTCCTGAACGGTTGTCCCCAAGATGCGTTCCACCACATCTGCCTTCAGCGTGACCGACGCGCTGACCTTGCGCCCGCGCCCCGTGACCAGCCCCAGAAACGAGGCTTTCTTGTCACCGGAAAAATTGCCCTCGATATACCATGCTTTCAGGGGCACAGGGCAGCGCGCGACGATATCATCGCACAGGGCATTCGTGGCGATTGTCACCATGTTCTGCCCCGCCGCATCGCCGGTCGTAAAGCGGCAGATCAGGAACACCACGTTATTGTCGATCATCGGCTCTACGGATACCAATTTGCCATGCCGTGTCGTGGCTTCCGCCGCCGCTTTCAACTGGTCCACGTTGGTCACGACCCATTCGACGAACAGCCCTGCATTCAGCAGGTTTTCCAACACAAATGCCGGTGTGCGGATGACCCCTTCATACAGGATTGCCGTGCTGATGCCCCCCGATTTCGTGGCGGCATAGGCCCCGCGTGCATAGGACGCGACCAGCGCCGCCTCGGTGGTGGCCATTGGTACATGGAAATCCCCATGGGCGTTCAACCCATTGATCCGCAAAGGGCGGATTGCGGTCATTCAGTCTTCAGTCTTTGATCGGTTTTCGATCCCGAGACCAGACACTCGTATGTCGGCAGAGACAGTGTCCTGACTATGTCATGGACCTGAAGATGACGACGCTGATGATAGATGCCGGAACACACTCCAGGCCGACCAGATCAGGATGATCCCGAGCCCGACCTTAAGCGCCTGACCGGGCACTACACCGAGCGCCAGCGCCCCGAGGATAGCACCGAGGATAGAGCCGGCGCACAAAGGAAGGATGGTGGCGCGCCAAACCACCCGTGCGCGCAGAACCGAGCCCGCCCCAAAATGCCGCGTCAGCCCGACTGTGATCGTTGGTATTCCCACGAGTATTGACATCGATCCTGCCACCTTCACATCGACGCCGAAGAGAAGGATAAATACAGGGATGATCAACTCGCCACCGGCCACACCCAGAAGGGATGAAACGAGGCCGATCACCACTCCGCAGGCGGCGGCAACAAGCAAGGTCAGAACCATACCTTCGCCGACGAGCCTGATTGGTTCAGCCACGAACAGACCTTCAGCGATCAAGATGCAACCAAGCCCAACAAGCAGGAGCAGAATCAGGCGCCCCAGCAACTTATCCGACGTGTGGCGCAACCATCCCGCGCCAATCCATGCAGCTGACATTGATCCCGCGAGCATTCCCATCATCGCCGGAAGATGCGGCAGGATGTCGGACACTGGCACGGTGGCGGCCCGGAACGGAAACGCGGCAGCGAGCACGAAGAGGCTGGCCACCAGATTCACGGCCACGGCCTCGCGCGGCGAAAAGCGCAAGGCACCCACCAGCGCAGGTAGGCGGAACTCGGCACCGCCAAGGCCGATCAGCCCGCCCGCCCAGCCTGCGGCCGCACCAATAGCGAAGGAGAGTACGGGGCGGCTCGGGCGGGTCATCCGACATTGCCCTCATGATAGGTGCGCGCAACATGATCACGGGCAATCGACATGGATTTCAGGATTGCATGAACTTTCTCACCCGGCTGCAAAGCCATCTGTTCGGCGGCACGACGTGTGATGCGGGCAAGAATCTCGTGATCGCCAATGGCGACATGGACTGTGACGGCTGGCCCCTTGCCTTCAACGATCTGTGCGACCGTGCCTGCAAGGATATTCTGCGCCGACAGCCCTTCTGGCCGCGGCCGCGACAGGATAACCTCATGCGCCATGATGCGCACGCGCAACCGCGTTCCAGGCGGGCCCTCCACTCCGGCCAAGAACAGCGGCCCGGTCGCCGCATCAAGGCGGGTCAGGCCGTCAGGAAAATGCTCGGCCACGACAGCAGGCAGCATCGCCGCGACTTCGCGGATGCCCATGGCGCGCAATGCGTCCGGATCGGCCATGACTTCGGCTGTGGTGCCGGTTCGCACAACCTGCCCTTTCTCGATTACCACCATGCGATCCGCCAACAGCTGCGCTTCGTTCACGTCATGGGTGACCAAAACCACCGGCATGGCCAAGTGGCGGCGCAGGTCGATGATCTCGCCATAAAGCTTTTCGCGGGTTGCGCGGTCGACCGCAGAAAACGGCTCGTCGAGAAGCAACGCTTGGGGCTGTCGCGCCAATGCGCGCGCCACGGCCACCCGCTGCTGCTGGCCGCCTGACAGCTGCCCGGGCTTGCGGTCGGCCAGACCGTGCAGGTTCACCAGATCGAGGATGCGTTCAGCCTCGGCCCGGTCCTGCGCGTCCATTGCCGCCATCACGTTCTGCGCCGCAGTCATGTGCGGAAACAGCGCGTAGTTCTGGAACACGATCCCGACCCGGCGCCGATGCGTGGGCAGATCAACCCGCCCGGCAGTGTCCAGCCAGGTCTTGCCTTCCACCGAGACCCGCGCCGTCTCAGGGCGCCATAGCCCAGCGATGGTGCGCAGGAGCGTGGTCTTGCCCGATCCGGAATGGCCCACCAGTGCCAATAGCTCGCCCGGTTCAACCCGGAAAGCTACGTCGAGCGGAATCGGCGCCTTGGCCCTTACCATGACCTCCAGCGCCATCAGGACAACCTCCGGCCGATGCGGGCCGACAGCCCGTAGGTGATGGTGATCGTGAACAGGCTGATCGCGACCAGCGTGGCCGACATGATCGCCGCGCCCCGGTTGTCAAAGCCCTGCACCCGGTCGTAGATGGCGATGGCGATGGTCTTTGTCTCGCCCGGGATCGACCCGCCCACCATCAGGACGATGCCGAACTCGCCGAGTGTATGGGCAAAGGTCAGCACCATCGCGGTCATCACCCCTGGCCAGGCCAGTGGCAGCTCGATCTTCCAAAGCGAGGCCATAGGGGACATCCCGCAGCACCGCGCAGCTTCGCGCACCTCGACGGCAATAGCCTCGAAACCCCTCTGTGCGGGCTGGATGGCAAAGGGCAGGTTGAAGATCACACTCGCCACCACCAACCCCTCGAAACTGAACACCAATTGGCTGCCAAAGACCGACTGCCACCATTGACCAATGGGCGAGTTCCGCCCGAATGACACCAGCAGGTAGAAGCCAAGCACTGTCGGCGGCAGCACCAGCGGCAGAATCACCAACGCCTCGACCAGCCCCTTGCCCCGGAAATCCCGATAGGCAAGGAACCGGCCCATGAATATGGACACTGGTAGTAGAATTGCGACAGTCCAGGCGGCGAGGCGCAGGGACAGCCAGAGTGCGGTCCAGTCCATGCGTTACTCGCCTTCGGGCAGGGCAAAGCCGTAGCGTTCCATGATCTCGCGCGCGATAGGCTCCATCAGATAGGCATAGAAGGCTTCGGCCACGGGGCCTGCGTTGCTCAGAAGCGCCATGCGTTGGCGCAGCGGTTCGTGCCAGTCCTCGGGGATCAGGTCATATTTGCCTTGGGGGGCAACCTGTGGTGACAGCGCCAGCGAATAGGCGATGATGCCGCCTTCAGCATTGCCGGACAGCGCGAATTGCGCAGCCTGGCTGACATTCTCTCCCAACACCATGAAGGGTTGCAGATCATCCCACAGCCCGCGGGTGATCAGCGCCTCCCGCGCGCGCATGCCGTAAGGGGCGTGGTCTGGGTTGGCGATGGCGAAGCGGGTGATCTGGCCCGCCGCAAGCATCTCGGCCAGATTGTCCATCTCGCCGTCGGGCGTCAGGGTCGAGCCATGCGGCACCATGACCACGATCCTTCCGATGGCATAAAGATCACCCGCGTCGCGGGTCAGACCTTCGGCATGAAGTTCCGCGATGAATTGCTCGTCGGCGGCCATGAAAATCTGGAACGGTGCGCCTTCACGGATCTGCCGGGCGAAATTGCCGGTCGAGCCCATCGACAGCCGCACCCGCATGCCTGTCTCAACCTCAAAAGCGGCGGCGATTTCCTCGATCGCGAACTGCAGGTCCGAGGCCGCCGCCACGACCGGAGCATCGTCCTGCGCCAATGCGGGGCCCCACGCGAGACCAAGGGCCGCAGTGGCGGCGAGGACAAGTCGGCGGATCAAGAACATCGGCATCTTCCCGTTGATATGTTTTTGAAAACATATCGTCAGAAGATGTCCGATCGGTCAACCGTTATCTTTCTTCGGGAATATCCCTTAGCAGGGCCTGCATCGCTGAAATTCGGGCCGCGCCTGCATTACGTGCATCTGACTCGAAGGCACGATAGAGACCCAGAACCTCGCGCCCGAGATCGGTCAGCACCGCGCCACCACCGCCCGGTCCGCCGCGCGTGCTGTCCACAAGCGGTTCTTTGAACATGGCATTCAGCGTACCGATCAACTGCCAGGCGCGCTTGTAGCTCATGTCCATCTCACGGCCTGCACCTGCGATGGAGCCGCAGCGATCAATCCGTTCAAGTAGCTCGGCCTTGCCAGGGCCAATCATCTCTTCATCCCCAAAGATGATGCGGATGCGCAGACGGGGGCATAAGGTTTCATTTTTCATGAAGTCACATTCATCCCAAGACCGCCAGTTTGCAAGTAGCTGAAAGTTGGAACACATCCTTCAAACAAGAAAGGGTGAGTGACAGTTTTAGGGAAGCCGCACCGCGCTACGCCTGCCAAGCCGACCGGCAGCTTCGGGCCGACCTCGACGGCGTGACCGTCACTTCGCGAGGGGCGGGAAGCGGGCTGTGGTGGTGTGGATGCATCTACATAAACCTGCAAAGCGGCCCTTCCTCGGCCCAAGGTTCGAAGTCATCACACGCTGTCAATAGTATTGACGATACCCGGGTCTTATGGATGACAAGCGGACGGCTGAAGCTGCAGCAGATACCGTTCAAGCGCCGTGATTCCGGATGACATGGATGCTGCAGGCACATGCTCGTCAGGATGATGGCTGACGCCGTCGCGACAAGCGGTGAACAGCATCCCTACGCGGCAAAGCGCCGCCATGGCCGAGGTATCATGCGTCGCGCCGGATGCCATGTGCTGTGCCCCCCCCCGATCGCTTGGCTCGACGGTTTTTGACAAGCCCTCGATGATCTGTGGGGAACAGGGGGTTGCCGGTTGCGCGTAGGTCCGCGCGATCTCCAATACCAGCCCCCGACGGTGCGCGATGTCATGAGCGGCTTGCGTCAGTTCTGCCCCGGCTTGCGCGCGCATGGCATCCTCGGGGGCGCGGATCTCTAGGGTCAGGGCGACCTCGCCGGGGACGGCATTGACCACGCCGGGGCGAACCTGTAAGGCCCCGACCGTCGCAAGCAGCCCGTCGGTTTCGCGCGCCAGTGATTCTGCGGCCAGTGTCAGTTCCGCGGCACCCGCCAGCGCATCGCGGCGCAGATGCATCGGCATTGTGCCTGCATGCGCGGCCTTGCCGGTCAGCGTGATCATGTGCCGCTCAATCCCGCAGATGCTGGTGACAATACCGATATCCTGTGCAGCGGCTGCCAGCACGGGGCCCTGTTCCAGATGAATTTCGACCCAGCCGAGAGTCTGAGAGGGCGCGCGCCGCAGCCCCGGCAGGGCGTCGGGGTTCAGCCCGAAATCTTCCATCGCGCGGCGCAGGGTGATGCCGTCGTGGTCTTGCAGATCCAACGCAGTCATGTCGAAGGTTCCGGCAAGCGCGCGCGGCCCCATCAGCGCGGTGGGAAAGCGCACGCCTTCCTCATCGGCGAAGGCCAGAACCTCGACCGCGAAAGGCAGCGTCACCCCATGCTCGCGCAGCTTCATCAGCGCCAGCACGGGCAGGACCACGCCCATGATCCCGTCGTAAGCGCCGCCCTCGCGCACCGAATCCTGATGCGACCCCATCAAAAGCGTAGGCACGCCCTCTGGTCCTTCCATCCGCCCGATCAGCGTGCCTGCGGCGTCCAGATGAACCGCAAGCCCTGCCTGTTGCATCAATTCGGTTAGCACGGCGAGCGCGGCGCGGTGTTCAGGGGTAAAGGGCAGGCGTGTCACGCCGGGGCCCGGTTCGGAACAGGCGGCCAAGCGGTCCAGCCAGTGCTGGGCCAATTCACCCCATTTAATGTCAGTCATCGCAACGCTCCGGATCATTGCGGGTGGGAACACTGGGCAACCATGCGGCATAGGCCCCGCTCTGGCTGCGCCGGTAAAGGTCGCGCAGGTCAGAGATCGGGTTTTCCGACCAGTCCACACGCAGGGTCAGCGGGGGCGCGTCGTCAGAAACCACCAACAGCGCTGCCGATTGCAGGCCGCGCGTATCCCCGCCCGCAGCTTCTGCCGCGGCGATGGATGCCAGCAACCGCTCGGCCAGATCGCCGTACGCGGCAAGGAATGTGTCGCGCAGGGCTTCCAGCACCTGCGGCCCTGCCAACAGATTGCCCGACACCACCAGCCCGGGCGCAACCAGCGATCCGCGCCATTCAGTGTTTTTCGAGCCAGTATGACAGGCCGTGCCGCCCGCGCCGTCAAGCAACGCAAGCTGCCGCCAGTCGCGTCCGGCATCCTGCCCGGTCACAGTCGAAAGCGCCTGTTCGGCGCCGTCACCTGCCCGCATCCGCTCCAGCGCATCTTCGCCCCACATGGTCGACGGTGCTGCCCCTTGTGACGCCGACATTCCGACGCGCGAATCGCCCCGCAAGACCCAGCCACCCACACAGAGCGACCCGGTTGCCGCCGCGCCGCCAAATGCGCCGGTGTTCAAATCTTGTGCAAGAATCGAGAAAGTCATCTGTTTGTTTCCCCTGTCTTGTCCAATTATCATGAAAATTTTGACGAATGCAAATTATCATGATAAATAGGGGGGAATAAATCACCAACAGGGAGTGCCAAATATGGCTTTTTCATCACTGACCCGTCGCGGCTTCGGGGTTTTGGCCGCCGCATTGCTCGCCAGTTCGGCGCTGGTGGCGCCTGCGACGGCCCAGACCCCTCCGGGCGTGCTGGTCGTAGGCCAGATCGCCGAGCCGCAGGCGCTGGACCCCCATGCCGTGACTGCCGTGAACGACTTCCGCATCCTGATGAACATCTATGACGGGCTGGTGCGCTACGCATCCGGCACGCTGGAAGTCGAACCCGCCCTGGCCGAAGAATGGGAGATTTCCGACGACGGCACCGTCTACACCTTCGCCCTGCGTGATGGTGTCAGTTTCCATGATGGCAGCGCGTTCAATGCCGAGGCCGTGGTCTGGAATTTCGAGCGGATGCTGAACGAAGATCACCCCTATCACGAAACCGGGCCGTTCCCGCTGTCGTTTTTCTTCAGCGCGATCGAAACGGTCGAGGCCGTCGATGACCTGACCGTGCGCTTCACGCTGAGCGAACCCTATGCGCCCTTCCTGTCGAATCTGGCCTATCCGACCGGGCTGATCGTGTCGCCCGCCGCCGTGATGGAACATGGCGCGGATTTCGGGCGCAACCCTTCGGGCACCGGGCCCTTCCGCTTTGCCGAATGGCGCTCGAACGAGCGTGTGGTTGTGACCCGCAATGAGGGTTACTGGGACGGCACGGCAGGCACCGAAGCCGTGATCTTCCGCCCTATCACGGATGCCAATACCCGCGTGGCCGAAATGCTGGCAGGTGGGATTGACGTGATGGTGGAAGTGCCACCTGTTGCCGTGTCGCAGTTTCAGGGCGCGCAGCACACGGTCCACGAACAGGCCGGGCCGCATCTGTGGTTCCTGATCCTGAACGCGAAGGAAGGCCCCTTTGCCTACCAGCGCGTCCGGCAGGCCGCGAATTACGCGATCAACAAGGAGGCGCTGGTGAATGACGTGCTCGAAGGCACGGCCACCATCGCCGCGGGCCCGACACCGCCCGCTTTCGCATGGGCCTATAACGAGGAGCTGGAACCCTATCCTTACAATCCCGACCGCGCGCGCGAGCTGATCACCGAGGCCGGGGCCGAAGGGGCAAGCCTGACATTCTATGTGACCGAAGGCGGCTCTGGCATGCTGGACCCGATCCCGATGGGCACGGCGATTCAGGCCGATCTGGCCGCCGTGGGCTTCGATGTGACGATTGAGACCTATGAATGGAACACCTTTCTGGGCCGCGTGAATCCCGGTCTGGAAGGCAAGGCCGACATGGCGCAGATGGCCTGGATGACCAATGACCCCGACACGCTGCCCTTCCTTGCGCTGCGCACGGATGCCTGGCCCGAAGCGGGTGGGTTCAATTCGGGCTATTACTCGAACCCCGAAGTCGATGCGCTGCTGGAAGCGGCCCGTGTCGAGACTGACCCGGACGAGCGCGCGCGGCTGTATCGCGAGATGCAGGTGATCGTGCAGGAAGACGCGCCCTGGGTCTTTGTGGCGAACTGGATGCAGAATGCCGTGACCTCGGATGCGGTCGAGAATTTCCAGCTTGAGCCTTCTTTCTTTCTGCTGCTGAAAGACGTTGTGAAGAACTGATACAGGTGAAAGGGCGCGCTGTCGCGCGCCCTTTTTTGAGTATTTTCAGCAAGATGAAACAGCAGGGGGGCGCGGATGGGTGGCTATATCCTGAAACGGCTTTTTTCGGCCATTCCAGTGCTTCTGGGGATCACAGTGATCGTGTTCCTGATCATGGCGATGATTCCGGGCGATCCGGCCACGGCTATTCTGGGCAGTTACGCGACGCCCGAGAATGTCGCGCGTCTGAACCGGCATCTGGGGCTGGATGAGCCGCTCTGGCGACAATATTTCATCTGGCTGGGCAATCTGCTGCAAGGCGATTTCGGGCGCTCCTTCGTGCTGAACCGGCCTGTTCTGGACGAAATCCTTGATCGGTTTTCGGCGACCTTGATCCTGGCGGGGACGGCCTTTGTGCTCTGTGCACTTCTGGGCATCCTTGCCGGAGTTGTCTCGGCGGCGCGTCAATACGGGCTGGCGGATAAGGCGATCACCTTTGTCGTGATCCTGGGCATTTCGGTGCCGTCGTTTTTCCTCGGCATGATGATGATCCTGCTGTTTGCTGTGCAGCTGCGCTGGTTTCCGGTGTCGGGGATGTATTCGATCTGGGGCGGCGGTGATCTGCCGGACCTGATCCGCCACCTGACCATGCCCGCGCTTGCGCTGTCGGTCGTGGCCACGGGCGTTGTCGCGCGCCTGTCGCGCGGCGCGATGCTGGAAGTGCTGCGGCAGGATTTCATCCGCACGGCGCGCGCCAAGGGTGTGCATGAGCGCCGCGTGATCTGGGGCCATGCGCTGCGCGCCGCGATGGTCAGCATCATTCCGGTGCTGGGCATTCAGGCAGGGTTCGTGCTGTCCGGCGCGGTCTATATCGAGATGGTGTTTCAATGGCCCGGCGTGGGGCGGATGCTGGTCGATGGCATTCTGAAACGCGACATTCTGCTGGTGCAGGGCGGCGTTGTGTTCATCGCGGCCTGTTATGTCGGCTTCAACATCATCGTCGATGTGGCGCAAGCCTGGCTCGACCCCCGGATCAAGACATGAGGGGGATCAAGACATGACCCTGTTCCTGCGTCTTCTGTTTCGCAACAAGCTGGCGGGGTTTGGCGCGGTCGTGCTGGGAATTATCGTGGTGCTGGCGTTGCTGACGCCTATCCTGCCCTTGCATCCGCCGAATGAGACCAACACCGCAAACCGCTTTCTGCGCCCCTTGTCGGACGGGCATCTGCTGGGCACCGACCATCTGGGCCGTGATCTGCTGTCGCGCCTGATGTGGGGCACGCGGCTGTCGCTGGCCGTAGGTTTCGCGGCGGCTCTTGTCGCGGGGCTTTTGGGGGCGGCCATCGGCGTGATGGCGGGCTATTTTGGCGGGCGCACGGATAACGTCACCATGCGCGGCATCGATATGCTGATGGCATTCCCCTATATCCTGCTGGCGCTGGCGATTGTTGCGGTGCTGGGGCCGGGCTTGCTGAACGCGCTGATTGCGGTCGCGGTGGTGAATATCCCGTTCTTCGCGCGCAACATTCGCGGGGTCACTGTCGGCATCGCGCATCGCGAATTCATCGACGCGGCGAAGCTGGCAGGCATGGGGCACACGCGCATTCTGCTGACCGAGGTCGTGCCGAATATCGTGCCCGTCGTGGTGATCGCCATGTCCACCACCATCGGCTGGATGATCCTTGAAACCGCCGGTCTGTCCTTCCTTGGTCTTGGCAGCCAGCCGCCGCAGGCTGATCTGGGCTCGATGCTGGGCGAGGCGCGCTCGGCGCTGATCACGGCGCCGCATACATCCATCGTGCCGGGTGTGATGATCCTGCTGATCGTGATGTCCGTCAACCTGCTGGGCGACGGCATCCGGGACGCACTTGACCCGCGCCTGCGCTCTGGTGCGTTGGCGCGGCCCATGGCCACGACGCGGGTGGAACGGGCCGAGGCCCCCGCCCCCAAGGGCGAAGGGCTGTTGCGCATTGACGATCTGGAAACGCAATTCCATGTCGGCCAGCGTATCTACAAGGCGGTCAACAAGGTCTCGCTGGATTTGAAACCCGGCGAATGTCTGGGGCTGATTGGTGAGAGCGGTTCGGGTAAATCGGTCACGGCGCTGTCGGTGATGGGGCTGGTCGCCTCGCCGCCCGGAGTAATCACCGGGGGCGCTGTGCGGCTGGAAGGGCGGGATCTGATCGGCGTGCCCTATGAGTTACTGCGCAGTCTGCGCGGGCGCAAGGTGGCCTATATCTTCCAGGATCCGCTCTCGACCCTGCACCCGCTCTACCGCATCGGCGATCAGTTGATCGAGGCGATCCGCGTGCATGAACCCGTCAGCCACGCCGAGGCGCACAAGCGCGCGGTTAAACTGCTGGAGGATGTCCGCATCCCCAATGCTGCTGCGCGTGCGAAGGCTTACCCGCATGAACTGTCGGGGGGCATGCGCCAGCGCGTGGGCATTGCGATGGCGCTGGCCAATGATCCCGACATCATCATTGCGGATGAACCCACCACTGCGCTGGATGTGACGGTGCAGGCGCAGGTTCTGGCGCTGCTGGATGATCTGCGCCGCTCGCGCGGTTTGGCGATCCTGTTCATCACCCATGATTTCGGTGTGGTGGGCCAGCTTTGCGACCGGGTGGCAGTCATGTATGGCGGGCGCATTGTCGAGGCCGGAGATACCGCCGATGTGCTGGCCGCGCCGGCCCATCCCTACACCAAACGCCTGATTGCCTGCGTGCCGGAACTGGGTGCCGGGCGGCGAGTGCTGGCCGCGATTCCGGGTCTGCCGCCCGCAGTGGACCAATTGCCTGAAGGCTGCGCCTTTGCCCCGCGTTGCGACAAGGCGCAGGCCGCTTGCCGCGCGGGCGAGATTGATCTGACAGGCGAGGCGCGCAAGGTCCGCTGCCTGTATCCAGAGGGGGCATCATGAGTATTGCGCTGACGACCACCGATCTGGCCAAGTCATTCGATATCGGCAAGCGCCTGATCGGCCCGCCGCGTGCGCAGGTTCATGCGGTGCATCCGGTCTCTTTGCAGGTGCAAACGGGTGAAACACTGGGGATTGTCGGCGAATCCGGTTGCGGCAAATCCACGCTTGCGCGGATGCTTGTTGGGCTGTTGCCACCCACTTCGGGCAGCATTGAAATCGAGGGCCGCGCGCTGAATCGCGCTGATCCGGCGGCGTTTGGTCGGTTGATCCAGTATGTGTTCCAGGACCCGGTTTCCAGCCTGAACCCGCGCAAGACGATCCGTCAGATCATGGAAGTGCCGCTGCGCCTGCTGCACGGGCTTCGCGGCAAGGCGCTGGACGACCGCATCGCGGAACTGTTCGACGCGGTCAATCTGCGCCCCGAATTCCTGACCCGCTACCCGCATGAATTTTCCGGAGGACAGGCGCAGCGCATCGGCATCGCGCGAGCGCTCGCGGCCAGCCCGCGTATCCTGATCCTTGATGAACCCGTCTCGGCGCTGGATGTGTCGGTACAGGCGCAGGTGCTGAACCTGCTGGCCGATCTGAAAGCCGAATTCAACCTGACCTATCTGTTCATCAGCCATGATCTGGCCGTGGTCGAGGCCGTCAGCGACCGCATCGCGGTGCTGTATTTCGGATCGGTCGTGGAAACCGGCCCTGCCGAAAAGGTCTTTGCAGCACCGCGCCATCCCTATACCAAGCTTCTGGCGGACTCGGCGCCGGTTGTGGGCCGCCCGCTCGGGGGGGCGCAATCGGGCGAATTGCCGGACCCGCTGAACCCGCCGCCGGGTTGCGCCTTTGCCGGGCGTTGTCCGCGTGTATCGGACAAGTGCCGCGCAGAAGTGCCAAGATTGCGCGCGATCGAAGGAGACCAGTTTGCCGCCTGCCACCACCCCAGAGAAATATGAACGCCTGTCTCGACCGCAACAAGTGGCCGAGGCGATCAAATCCTGGGTCGTGGCGAATGGATGGGGGCCAGGTCATCGCCTGCCTTCGGAACTGGAACTGATTACACGTTTTGGCATGGCCAAGGGCACGATTCGCGAAGCCATCCGCATTCTGGAAGCTCAAGGGTTGGTAAAGTCACGCACCGGGCCGGGCGGTGGCGTCTTTGTGCATCAGGTGTCCGAAGAGCGGGCCATGGCGCTGTTGGGGAACTACTTCTACTTCGAGCACCTGACCATCGATGATGTTTACCAAATCCGGCAGGCGCTGGAACCTGAACTGGCAGCAAGCCTTGCAGGCCGCCTGAACGATGGCCAGCTTGCCGCGCTGCAAGATGTTATGGCCTGTTACGCCGAACCAGCTCGCACTGCCGAAGAAGAGCGTGAGCAGCATGTTGAGTCCCTGAGATTTCATGCGCTTCTGGCCGAAATATCGGGCAACCCGCTGCTGCGATTCCTGATCCGGTTTACCGCCAACATGCTGGCCGAAATCACTGTTTCGCGCCGTCTGTATGCTCAACCGAACCGGGAGTTGTGGTCGTCAGGGCTTGATTACCAATCCCAATTGATTGCGGCCTTGCGCATGGGCGACGCTGTCGCGGCCCGACAGATCATGTCTGAACATATGAAAAATGCGCACCGTCTGATGCAGATGCAGGAAACAGTTCTAACCCAACGGTTCTTGCCCGAGAGTGAGATCATCTAATCTCATCCCGGTGACCTGATCGGAACTACGAATTCAAGTACCAGCAGTTTCAGCCGAGCGCTACAGATGGCACGAAGGGCCGCTTTAGGGGAAGCCCTCTGCTTTTCCGACAGGCGGCTTTGGGCCGGGCACGACGACCCGCGGGTCGCCTTCACAACGGGCGGAAAGCGGACTGACGGCAGTGCGGAATTGCGCTTGCAGCATCTGATGAAAGCGGCCGGTCGTGGCGGCACTGGCCTGCAGCGCCGGGCACGCGGTTGGGTGTCAAAGCTGTAAGTGTCGATCGATTGGAGTGATGTGGACACCGAGGCGGATGTTAGGTCGTCGTGATGCGACAGTTGCTATGCGCGCAGGCTGCAAGTCAGGGTGATGATCGGTGGTTTTCGGGGTGGTTCGAATCACCTAGCGGTGTTCGTGCTATACCCCCTATAATTCAATGGCTAAACTACCGCCTTTTTGGGCTGTTTTTTGGGGTAGCATAATACCTGCGGGCGGAAATCCGCCCGGAGGGGTCAAAATCGGGCGGATTTTCGCCCGACCAAGCGGTCGAAAGTTCAGCAATATCGTTTTATTACAGCCGCTTACAGGATGTGCATTTTTTTGAAGATTTTTGTTGATTTTGCTCAAACTTCTGGCGGACCGTTTTGGCTCAGCGTGCATCCAAACCCGCGATGCGACTGATGTAGCGTGTTTATAAGGAGACTTCCCATGCCAATGCCGGCGTATCTGACCATTGAAGGCGAAACCCAGGGCCTGATCACCCAAGGGGCGACCACATTTGATTCCATCACCAATGAATGGCAAGCAGGCCATGAAGACGAGATCATGGTGCAGGCGTTCTCACATGCGGTGATCACACCGCGCGACCCGCAGTCGGGCTCACCCACGGGCACCCGCATCCACCAGCCCTTTACCTTTACTTGCACGCTGAACAAATCGGTGCCGCTTTTGTACAACGCGCTGGTCACCGGCGAATTGCTCACCAAGGTCGAGCTGAAATGGTACCGCACCCAGGCATCCGAGCAGGTGCATTTCTTCACCACCGCGCTGGAAGAGGCTTTGATCGTCGATATCAATTGCGACATGCCACATTGCAAGGACATGACCTCCAAGGATTACACCCAGCTTGTGCAGGTCAAGATGACCTACCGCAAGATCATGTGGGATCATGTGGTCGCGGGCACATCCGGCTCTGATGACTGGCGCAATCCGATCCAGGCGTAATTAGCAACCATTTGATCCGCCTCAGGCATTTCCGCCCGAACCAACCCACTATTTCGGCTCGGGCAGAATATCTTGCACTTGGCCACGCTTAGGCTGTGCAGGGCGCTCCTTGATTGCTATCGGGGAGGACGTGTGAGCGTTACAAGTTTGACCGGCATGTCAGCGGATCTCGTAACGCCCCGTTCGGGGCACACTCCTCCGGCCCTGTCTGTGCATGTGGCGCAGATGGGGCCGGAACCACCCTTGCGGCGCTCCCCTGAAGCTCTTGGAGTGGCCACAGCGGCGGGTGTAATTATGATTAGAGGAAAGTTCAGATGGGTGCATTCGAGACGATATCCAGCCTTGCGCAGCGGTTTCTGGATCAGGATCAGGATTTGGCCTTCGGGTTTGAAGCGGCGGCGGGGCGGTTCACGGTTGTGGGGTTCTCGGTGCAAGAGGCGATCAACACGCCCTTCGAGATCGTTGTGGATCTGGCCTCATTGGACCCTGATATCGATCTGGCAGCCCTGCTGGATGCGCCGGCCTGTCTGGGATTGTATAGCAAATACCAGACCCCGCGTCATTTCCACGGGATTGTCACAGATGCCATGCGCGGCGATAGCGGGTACCGGCGCACCTTTTATACGCTGGTGCTGCGCCCGAGCCTGTCGCGGCTCGATCATGGCTCGGATTGGCGCATCTGGCAGGATATGACCGTGCCCGAAGTGGCCGCGCAATTGCTGTCCGAACAGGGCGTCACGGATGTGGATTGGCGGCTGGATGAGACCTATCTGCCGCGCGAATATCTGACCCAGGCGGGCGAGACCAACCGCGCGTTCCTGGAGCGCATTCTGGCCGAGGAAGGGATTTTCTACGCCTTCGCCCATTCGCCCGACGGCCATAAGCTGATCGTGACCGATGCGCCGCTGGCCATGCCGATGATCGCCGATCCGGTGCTGGCCTATAATGCCAATCCCGGCGGGCAGTCGCGCGGGGTCTGGGTCAGCCGCTTCAGTCAGACCGAGCGGCTGCGCGCCTCGCATTATGCGATGGAGGATTACACGTTCCACAACCCCCCCGCCGGGATGGGCACGCTGGCCGTGGGCGAGCGGCTGGACGGGCTGAAAGGGCGCTACGAGCATTTCGCCTATCCCGGCCGCTACAAAGACCCCGCCAGCGTGGGCAACCGCTTCACCCGCCACCGGATCGAGGCTGAGCGGGTCGATGCCACCACTGGCGCGGGTGAGACGAATTGCCTGCATTTGAACGCAGCCTTCCAGATGACGCTGGCCGCCCATACTGACCCGCGCGCCAATAGCCGCCACCGGCTGCTGGCCGTGTCGCATTCGGGCCAGCAATCCGCCGCGCTGGAAGAAGATGCAGGCGACGCGCCCACGACCTATTCCGCCAGCTTCGTCACCCAGCCCGGACATCTGCCCTATCGCCCCGCAGTGCCGCGCAAACCGGTGGTGGACGGGCCGCAAATGGCCGTGGTCACCGGCCCCCCCGGAGAAGAGATTTATTGTGACAATTTTGGCCGCGTGAAGGTCCAATTCGAATGGAATCGCCACACACCTGCCGACGAGCACTCCAGCTGCTGGATCCGCGTCAGCCAGAACTGGGGCGGAGGCGGCTGGGGCCATATGGCCATCCCGCGCATTGGCCAGGAAGTCATCGTGGATTTCTTCGACGGGGATGCCGACCAACCCATCATCACCGGCCGTACCTACAACGCCCGCAACCGCCCTCCTTACAAACTGCCCGAACACAAGACCCGCATGACCATCAAGTCCGACACCCACAAGGGGACAGGGTTCAACGAGCTGCGGTTTGAGGATGAGGCCGGGCGGGAGGAAGTGTTCCTGCATGCGCAGAAGGACCACAATACGATCATCCTGAACGATGAAAGCCATTCTATCGGGCGTGACAGGTCAAAATCCGTGGGCAATGACCAATCCGAGGCAATTGGCAATGACAAGACCATTTCCGTGGGCCATGACCACACCGAGACTATTGGCAATGATGCGCGCCACAGCATCGCAAATGACGTGACCTATAGCGTCGGCCAGAACCAGATTGAGGATTACGGCAAAGACCATATCCACAATGTAGGCAATATCTACAAACAAGATATATTTGCCGATCACCTATACCAGGCTGGGCGTCATTTCGACGGTCAGGTGAATGGTGATTACAAGCTTGAAGTCGGCGCATCGATCACGACCAATACCGGCCAGCACAAACTGATGGCATTCGAGAAATTCGAGATTTCCGGCCCGGGCGGCAAGATCACGATTGATGCCTCCGGCATTACACTGGAAGCGGCCCAGATCAACCTGAAAGGGGCGGTCAGCATGGGCGGGTCCGGTTCGGCGCAAGTGCCGACCTTGTCGCTGGCAGCGAATGACGCGCTGCCATTGGCCGAAGAATGCCCCAAGGACAAAGGATAAGACATGCGCCCGATTGCACGTCTTGGTGACGTACATGATTGCCCGATCCATGGTAAGAACAGCATTGCAGCAGGGGGCGCGGGCAAGGTTGACGGCCGCCCTGTGGCGCGTCTGGGCGATGTTTGCGCCTGTGGTGGGGTGATCATCGAGGGGTCAAGCCAGTCCAGCGATGGCGGCCAACCCATTGCCTACCAAGGCTGCAAGACCAGCTGCGGCGGGGTCATCACATCAGGATCACCAACGGGCAAGGTGGCGCCATGACCCTTTTTCTAGGGCATTGCCATGCCTCGCGCGGCGAGGATCAGATGCGGCTGGTGGCGGCCGCGCTTTGTGCAGACCGCCCGGAGTTTGAGGCGCTGGTTGGCGCGGCGCTGGCGGCGCAGGGCTACCGGCTGGATTGGGCCGAAGATGTGCTGCCTGCAGGCCCCTGGGTCGCGCGCCACCCTGCGGCGGGCGGGGCTGAACTCGCACGTTCGGTGCATGCGGGGCGGCGGGTCGCATTGGGGCCGATGATGGCACTAGCGGCCCTGGGCGAAGCCGGTGCCGCGCCAGACCAGAATTGGCTGCAGGTTGAGGACCTGGGGCCGGTTGAACCGCTCGACGCGCAATTCGGGGTGCATCCGAAGAAATCTGCCCCCGATGCGCTGCGTGACGCTCTGTTCGGCCAGCCAGCGCCAAGCGACGCTGAGCGCGAGGCGTTTGGTCAGGACATTCCACCGCTGGCAACCTATGCCGTTCTGGACGCGACCAAGATGCCCTATCTGCTGACCAGCCTGCTGGAAAGTTCCGGCCTACGATATCAGTCGCTGTTTCAGGGCGAGGCGCAGGAAGAACTGGGCGAGCACGCGCCTTACCTTGTGGAACTGAAGGACGGCCACGACTTCACCCGCCGCCTGTTCACCGGGCCAGACGGCATCGGCGGGCTGTGGGAGAAGGAACTCGGCATCTTCATCCGCTCCCGCGCCGGGTTTGACGCTCTGCGCAAACACCTGCGGAAGTTTACCCGCGTGCAGGATGAAACCGGCAAGTGGTTTTATTTCAGGTTCTGGGAAGGGGGGCCTTTGGGCGAATACCTCAAGGAACATCACGAGGACGCGAAAGCCTATGTACAACAGTTTATTGGGACGCAAACATTTATACTCGTCTCACAGCTTGCCAGTTGCGCTCAAGCTTTCTCAGCACCAGTGCCGCTGTCAACATTGCCTGACAAGCAGCGCGGGGGATGGCCTCATTTACTGCAAGATTTTCAGGCCATACAGCTGAAGAAGTTTAAGCGCAATTTGGCGGACAGCCTGAGGCAGTCATTCCAGCCCTTTGGCGAGCTCGATCCTGATCAAGGACAAAGTATGCTCCATCCTATCGTCGATCATGCCCTTGCATTCGGATTGGACGATGAAGAAGCAGTTGAAAATTATTGCAAGTTATGTCTGATCATTGGACAACCACCAGAGAATTTTGAAGACCTGCGCAAGATTTTGAAAGGGCCGCAGCACCAGATTGACCGAACCAAAAAAGCACTTCAGCTCGTCAATGAGAAGCTGGCCAAGTAAGGAGAAAATCAATGAATGCACGTGCGTGTAACGACCCTTTGCAACGCTGTGATAGCGGAAACCTGTTTCGGTTGAATGCCGCGAACCTGAACACATCGGTTGAAGGCATTGTGAACGGCAACAGCACAGGCCCCCTGCCAGATGGGCGGGTCTATAAGCTGTCAAACACATTGGCGGGAACGCGCGGACGTCTGGAATGCAAAATCGGCGACAATACCTACACCGTGTTCGAGGATATCGAACCTTACCGCAACACGCCCGAAGATGTGGGGATGCTGATCAGTGAGGTGCCTGACGGCTATCAAGGCGCGGGGGCGGCGGCGGATCCTGACGATACGCTGATGATCCAGATATCCGAGAGCTTTGGTGTTTCTGAGGGCGAGTATGATATATCGACCGCAGATGAGGGGATGCTGGCCCGCATTACGCTTACCATTCTTGCAGGGCTGGACCGGATTGATGAGGCGACGGGCCTTGCCGCGTTGCGCGACAGGACAGGGATGGATTTTTCTCTTCGTGGAACGGATGGGGTGCCGTTTTTTGCGAACGTTATTGAATTCTTGCGCACGCAGAATGCACGGGCCGCGATCGGGACTTTTGTTGATGCCGCGCGCGAGACAATTCATGTGTTTCGCAATGCGATCGGGGCGCTGATGGTCTCATTTCGCATCAAGTCTGCTGCTGTGCGGGGTTTCATCATGGGGGCTGCGGCTATGATGACCCGCCGGTCTCTGGCCTATATTGTGACCGGCGCGCGCAATGTACTGTCCAGCCCTGCGGCGGATCGCGCCAGCCGCGTGCCTTATCTGGGCTTCGTGATTGTGGGGGCAATCGAGACACTGGAATGGTATGCCGATCCGGCTTCGCGCGAGGACTGGATAAATCTGGTCATCCGTTTGTTGGTCGGATTTGCCATTGTCGCAATTGCGGCAGTGGTGGGGATGATTATTTTGGCAGCCGCCGCGATAGCAGTTAAAGCAACGCTCTTGACAGCGGTCGCCGCTGGAATCGCGAGCATTGGCGCCGCTGCGTTTACAAGCCAGTTCCTTACAGGCCTGGCTGATAAATTCGGTGCGGTAAGCGGTATCCAGCAGGCCATAGAAAGGGTTAATCAGAAAATCAACAGTGTTTTGTCTGCACTGGGCGAGGGGCTGAATGCTGCCGCGCAAGGTGCGCAAGTTGTAACAGGCCGTTTCGCAGACAGCTTGAGCCGAACGGTTGATGCTTATCGTGAGATGGGCCGCGAGGTTGGGCAGACATGGAACAGCGGCTGGGCCGATGTGATCCGAAATGGGGGCTTGTTCAGATAGACATGTTGCGCGCAGTTCTGAATAGAATTGATAATATGTTGCGAAGGTGAATGTGTGGGAAAATTGATTGTTAAATTGGAGCGTAACGGTGACAAGTATGCATCGGTTGCTCCTTTAGGGGGCTTGTTGTTTAACGCGCTGCCGCTTCTAATGGCGCCGAATCCATTTAATGATAGCGGAACAGAGATAAGCTTTGATATTTACAGATGTGCGTTTATCGCATTGATTGCGATACATGTTGCTTTCGCGATATTTCTTATTGTTCTAGCCTTACTGAAGAGCCCTTTCTTTCGCTCCCTATTTGGCACTTACATGTTCCACACGGGCCCTTTGTTAAACGCTGTATTCTTCGCTTTTTTTGTGATTGGTTCATGGAAGATTCAGATGTTTACTGTGTGTGTTTGCTTTTGGTCACTGTGGAAAACTTATCGCTCCAATGCGCAAGTAGCGCATTTCTACTTAACACGAAATTTGAAGCATTTTTATGAAATGAGTGGAGAGGATTATCTCTACAGGTGGGACGGCATAGACGTTTTAAAAGAAGATTATTATAAGAATAATCCATGTAAACCTTTGTTCAATGCAAGCATGTTTGAGCTATTCGCTCTACTACTGGCCTATCCAGTTGTATTTTTATTTTATATTCGGGGCGTTTCTGGTACTGCAAGTGATGAGGCGTGGATATTGTTTTCTTGGTTTTTTTGTCTGACGTGTTTTTATACAATCAGATCAATTATCTTCGAAACATTGATTCATATGCGAATGATTTCCTTGATCAAAAAGCGACTTGCAGAAAACCGCTCTGAAACGTGAGAGTGCGGGCGAAGCATATAGCGTTAACAAGCCCGAAGATGTAGGGATGCTGATCACTGAAGTATCCAGCTATCAAGCGCGCGACAGGACACTTCGCTTGCCCTTCCATGATGCTAGTGTTCGCCACCTGACAGTAGATTCCCAATGGCGGCGGGATATGTCACAGTTGGGGCATGAGACGCTCCGACATTTGCCTTTATCTTGGCCCCGCCGACCGCGCAGAGCTTCAAGCCCTGATCACCAACCGCAACACCCCACGCAAGCTGGTCTGGCGGGCCGGGATCGTGTTAGGCACGGCTGACGGTCACGGCACCTTTGAGATCATGCGGCGGACGGGCATGTCGAAGCCGACGGTCTGGCGCTGGCAGGAGCGGTATCTCGACGAGGGCGTTCCGGGGCTGAAGCGTGACAAGACAAGGCCGTCGCGGGTGCCGCCGCTGCCCATGGAAACAAGGCTGAAGGTCATCACGAAGACCGTGCAGGAGAGCCCGCCCAATGCCACGCATTGGAGCCGCGCGCTGATGGCCGAGGCCATGGGCATCTCGCCGTCGAGCGTGGGGCGTATCTGGGCGGAAGCTGGCTTGAAGCCGCATATTGTGAAGGGGTTCAAGGTCTCGAACGACCCGCTGTTCGAGGAGAAGGTCACCGATATCGTCGGGCTTTACCTCGATCCGCCGGATCGCGCCGTGGTGCTTTGTGTCGATGAAAAATCCCAGATCCAGGCACTCGACCGGACCCAGCCTGGTCTGCCGCTCAAGAAGGGCCGCGCCGCGACCATGACCCACGATTACAAGCGCCATGGCACGACCACGCTGTTTGCCGCGCTCGATGTGAAATCGGGCAAGGTCATCGGCGAATGCATGCCCCGCCGTCGTGCCAAGGAGTTCCTGAAATTTCTGCGCCAGATCGCCAAGGCCGTGCCCGCGCGCCGCGATGTGCATCTGGTTCTCGATAACTACGCCACCCACAAGACGCCCGAGGTAAATGCGTGGCTGGACAAGCACCCACGCTTCAAACTGCATTTCACGCCCACCAGCGCATCATGGCTGAACCTCGTGGAACGCTTCTTCGCCGAGATCACCACACGGCGCATCCGACGGGGTAGCTATTCCAGCGTCAATGACCTCGAGGCCGCGATCTACGAGTATCTGGCTCACCATAACGAGCGGCCGAAACCCTTCAGGTGGACCAAAACCGCCGATAATATCCTCACCCGCGAACGCCGCGCGCTCAACGCCCTCGATGAAATCAGGGGAAACAGGTAGGAAGTGTCAGACTCGGAACACTAGTGCAGTGAAGAACTGCAACTCCCGCATCAGCCACATTCAGGGCACAAGATGCTGCGCAATGCGCGAGTGACCGGTTCGGGAAAAGCTGCACCGCGGCGCAGTAGTCATCCCGACCGGCAGCAAAGGGCCGGGCATGACCGAGCGGTCGTAGGGGGCGGAGAGCTCCCGGACGGGACCGTAGCAATGCTCCCCCAGCATCAGACGAGTGCCACGGTTCGCGACGTCACTCGCAAATGGGCGGACGGCGTCAGACCCGGGCGCTGCATCGCCGGGCGTTGGATAAAGCTATCGGCGGAGATTTTAATGCCGTCGCTCTATCAGCATATCGCCGACGCCTATGCCGACACATCACGGTCGCGATCGAGGAATTTTCGCAACACTTCGAGATCAGGAAGCAAACGCTCCACTTGATCGTGAGGAAGGGCGGCGGCAACCCGTGTGAGGTCTGGCGCTATAGAGTCGATTGCTTCCTGACGGAACTTTCGCCCGGCATCGGTGATGAAAACCAGTTTTGACCGACCATCCTTTGGGTTCTTGCGGATCTCGATCAGGCCCGCGCGTTCCAGTACGGCCAGCGAATGGGTCATGGATGTTTTCGGCACCTGAAACGCCTGGGCAATGGCAAGCGGGGTGCGGCCGTCACCGACCCGCACCAGATGGTTCAGCACAGAAAACTGCGCCAGCACAAAGCCCGGCGGCAACCGGGCTTCGAACATATTTCGCGACAATTGCTCGATAATTCCGATCTCGTTGAAAAGTCGGAAATAATCGAACATCGCGGTGTCAGACATTCATGATCCTGCTTTCCAGTGGCCAACGCGGGCTTTTGCCAACGGTTGGACCATAGCCTATGCGTGACAGCATTTGAACCGTGCCGCCACTTGGTGCAAGACGGTCATGCACTTGCGCGTAAATCCCTGCCATTTCCGGGAATTCCTGCAAGGCTTGGCTAAGGGGTTGAAACCCAAGCCCCTGCGCCGTTGCGGCAAGGTTCACGCGCAGCCAGTCCGCCCCGGTGGCAATCTGGGTTTCACGGCTGTTGTCATCAGTCACCAACCAGACATGCCCCATCGCGGTATCGGTATTGGCGAAAATCGCATCCAGTCCCGACTTATAGGCAAAATTCGTTGTGTCCGAGGCCGCTTCACGGGTGAATTGCCCGGTCAGGCGCAGGGATTCAAACAGCGGGCCGGTGAAGTCAATTCCATCGGGGTTTGCATCCACCTCAATGTGGCCGATGCGGAATAGATCAACGCTTTCCTGGTAAGTACGCGGCGTTTCAACCTCGATCCGCAGGGCTTCGTGCGTCAGAGCGCGCCAGTCGGTCACTTCGGTTGCGTCTACCGTGCCACCGAACCGCGCGCCGTTGCGCACCACCGCCCCCAGTTCCGGCAGCAACGCGGTAACGACAGGGCGGTTTAAGTCAAACGGTTCCTTGTTCGACCGCCGCAGTGGCACATGTGCGAACAACGGGTCACGTTCGACCGCAGGGTCAGCGGCAAAGGCAATGCGGGCGACGGGGCGTTGATCAAGGCCCAACGCACTGCTGCCCTGCGGGAAAAGCGCGGTTGAGGTGCGATACCCATCTTCGGCGGCAGCCATGCGCAGCAGTTCCAGAAAACACCCTAGACCGATGGTGATTTGCCGGCTGAACGGGTCGGTGTGGGGTAACATCCGGTCGTGGTCTGCGTGCAGGGTGATGACGCCCTCTTCGGACAGATCGGCCAGCCAAGGTTGGCGATTATGCGGGTTTGGCGCCAGCAAGGCCCAAGACAGCGCCCGCATACGCGGATCATCATAACCGCCCGCCCGCTCCCAAGGCAGGAAGGCCGTCTGCGGGCGGCGGGTGGCCGCATATCCAAAGACACCCCCAGCAGCCACAACAGCCCCACCGCCCACAAGGAAAATCATCTTACGCCGTGTCAGGTTCATTGCTTGCTCCATTGATTCGATGTCGCACCATATAGTGCGCTGTCGAACCAAATGCAAGAGACACTTGCTCTGAGTGAGATGATGAGAAAGCAACTGCTCCGAGCAGGAATGCTGTGGCACACACGAATGGCCGGTTAGATGAAGCCGCGCCGCAGCGTGCGGCCGACAATGCCTGGCCGCTATGGGCCGAGCAGGTCGAGAACGCAGACGATGACATGCGACTTTGCAAACTCCGCTTTCTGCCAACAGCCGCCGGTCACATCGCTCCATGCTGCGGCTGCAGCGACTGTCCGCTTCCACGAACAGCCCGAACCCGGCGGGTTTTCCCGCCGGGCCCGAGGGGGAGACCCCGTTCCTTTCAGAACGGGATCTCGTCGTCTTTGTCGACCAGCTCGGGGTTTTCACTCTCGGCCGATTTCGGGCGGCTGAGGAAATCGACCTTCTCGGCGATGATCTCGCAGCCGTAGCGGTCGTTGCCTGCAGCGTCGGTCCATTTCGTGTAGTGGATGCGGCCGTGGACGAGAACCTTCATGCCCTTTTCGCAATGCTCCGCGACCGTCTTGCCGAGACCGTTGAAGCAGGTGATGCGGTGCCATTCCGTGTCCATGACCCGGTAACCGTTCTCGTCGCGCAGGACGCGACCTTCCGAGAGGCGGGGGCGCGAGGTGGCGAGGCTGAAGTTGGTGATGTTGGTGCCGCCCTGAGTGGTGCGGGTTTCGGGTTTTTGGCCAATGTTGCCAGCGAGGATGACGATGTTTTGCATGGGTAGCTTCCTTCTGTGTCCTGTCTTCGGGACCGTCCCTTCGACAAGACCCTGAAAAAGCCCGTCGGGTGACGCGTGCACGGTGGACGGAACGGACGCCGGAAACCTCCAGAGGACCGGGGTGGCGCGGGCAGCCCCGAAGGGGCAACACGGCCCGGGCTGACGCGGGGTTGCGCGCAGGAGCCCGAACGGGATTAGGGGATTGTCAGTCGAAGGGATGGCCCAGGAGACAGAGATGCGCGGGGAGCCCATGCCAGACCCTGTCATCCGGCACACATGGCCTGTCAGAACCCAAGCCCGGCCCTGCACTGGCTGTCGAAACCGATCATGCCCAACCGCCACCCGCGCCCCAGTCGTCAGGGAGTTGCGGAGCCCTGTCGATAGAGGCTATCTTGCGGGATCATTCAGGACACGGAAAGCATCGCATGGCTGATTTCGATCTCGAGGCGCTGTCGCTCACGGAACTGCGCAAATTGCACAAGGACATCGCCAAGTCGATTTCCACCTATGAGGACCGGCAAAAGGCAGAGGCCCGCGCCAAGGTGGAAGCCTTCGCCAAAGACCTGGGCTATTCGCTGGCCGAACTCATGGGCGAGGATGCAAAACCCAAGCGTGCGCCCGCCCCGGCGAAATACCGCCACCCTGAGAACCCGGCGCTCACCTGGTCCGGCCGGGGGCGCAAACCGCTGTGGTTTGTGGAGGCGCTGGACGCGGGCAAAGCCGCAGAGGACATGAAAATCGGGTGATGAGCCGCGGCTGTTGCGGTCAGCACTCGGCGACAGATCAGATTGCCGGCCGCGCGCGCCTTGCAAGAGGGATGCAGACCCCAGAGGGCTGAAAGCGGATCGTGACGGCGACCATGTGACAAATGGGTTGGCCTGGCTCAGGATGAGACAGACCAAGCCGTATTGGCACAGGAAGCCAGCAGGGTCAGAATTCAGGGCGAAGCCTCAGCAGACCGGCCCCGCTTGCGGGGCTTGCCAATGTCGAAACGAGCCCTGAGCGGACAGTCGAGACCAGTTGACAGCATATAAACTAATAAACTAGTTTAAGCGTATGAAAAACGACTCCGAACTTGCTGGTCTTTTCGCAGCCTTCGCCCATCCGACCCGGATTGCTGTCCTTCGGTGCCTTCTGAAACACTGTCGCACCGGACGGAAATTTGGTGACCTTTCAACTGAGCTGGGCGTATCGCCGTCTACGCTTAAACATCATCTTGACGAAATGCAGATCGCTGGCGTTCTGGCGCGCGAAGCTCAAGGGCGCAAAACAATACTAAAGCTCGATCTCGGCGCTCTTTCGGAAGCCGCAGCGCAGTTATCACTACTATGCTGTTCAGCCGAACTCGAAGCGCGCCCCATCTATAAGGACCCTAATCAATGAGCCGTCTTCTTTCGCAATCCATTCTTGTCGGCCTGATTATTGGGATGGCTGCCTTGCTGACTATCTTTTGGACACATCCTGCGCGCGAAGCTCTCATGGCAGGTGCGGCACTTGGCCTGATCGCACTTTCGCTCATGCTCGAGCGTGTGTGGCCGCATGATTCCGCCTCATCCGATATTCCACGCGAGGAAATTGCTGGAGACATCGGCAGCTTTGTCTTGATATTCCTGATACTGGATGGGGCGCTCAAGTGGCTCACGCCCTTTGCGGTTCTGGCACTAGCGCCGATACCAGACACACTGGGGTTGCCTCTCTGGCAGCAGATACTGCTGGTATTTTTGTGGATCGAGTTTGCGGCATGGGCAAGCCATTGGGCACATCATCGATACAAGCCGCTTTGGGCGCTCCATGCGATGCATCACAGCACGGAGCAGCTATATACGCTCAACAACTTCCGTTTCCACCCATTCAATCATGTGTTGAACCACTTGGCGATGATCCTGCCGCTACTTTGGTTCGGCATCGCTGCCGAGGCAATTCTTGTCTATACAGCTTTGACTTTGCCCGTCTTGCTGCTGCAGCACTCGAATATCGCCTTCGATTTCGGGCGGTTGAACCTGCTGTTCAACACCAACGACCTGCATCGCTGGCATCATTCGGCAAAACCAGCTGAAGGTACGAAGAACCTTGGCCGTGCACTGGTGCTCTGGGATCAAATTTTCAGCACCTACCTGCGTCCGGCTGGGTTTAGTGAACCGTCCAAGATCGGGCTTTTCTCTGCCAGCCGTAGTTTTCCTCCGGCCACGAAATACTGGGCACAGCTTGCTTGGCCATTCAATCCTGACTGTTGTCGTGCAACCTAATGACCGTCCGCAAGGTCCGCATCAGCAACGTTCAATAGCAAAAAATGCTGCGCGATGCACGATTGGCCGGTTTGGTGACGCAGAACTGCAGCGTGCCACCGACGCTGACCGGCGGCTTTGGGCCGACTGCCGCCGCTCGAGAATGGCATGGAGATCGGCCGCTTTCGTGAAATACTATATAAAATGAGGTAAATTCGTAAGTCATACCAAGTCTCGCGAAATCTGACTCTTCTGAGGGTTTTGGGATTCCCAAATCTATGAAGATCTGACTCAATGGCGTCAGATTTTCTGGGGAGGGCCTCTCTATGGGCGCAGCGCTCGCGTTACGGACAGACTACGACGGCATGAAGTTGAGAGAACTTGCGCGAAAGACAAAGGATGCCAACCAAGCCCGCAGGCTTTTGGCGCTGGCGGAGATCTATGATGGCGGTCGGCGCAGCGATGCTGCTCGGATTGGTGGTGTTGGCCTACAAATTGTCCGTGACTGGGTGGAGCGGTTTAATGCCCGCGGGCCTGACGGCTTGATCAACGGCAAAGCTCCTGGTCAGCAGTCTAAGCTTAACGATGAGCAGCGCAGGGCGCTTGCTGCAATTGTTGAGAGCGGTCCGACCTTATCGGTCCATGGGGTCGTCCGCTGGCGCCTGAGTGATCTGAGGAAATGGATTGCAGACACATTTGGGATTTCACTTCACGAGACGTCGATAAGCCGGGAACTCAGGGCGCTTGGTTATGTCAAACTCACAGCACGCCCGCGCCATCACGCGCAAGATACAGCCGCACTGGAGGACTTTAAAAAAAAGGGTTTGCAGCCGCAGTAGCAAAGCTCCGCGCACGGCTCCTGCAAGGCACTGTGATCGAAGTCTGGTTCCAAGATGAAGCGCGTGTCGGCCAGAAAAACAAGATCACGCGCCGATGGGCGAAGCGCGGTACGCGACCTTCCGCCCCACATGATCAGCGCACGAGTTCAAGCTACATCTTTGGAGCGATTTGCCCAGCCCTCGGGAAAGCTGCAGGTCTTGTGCTGCCAGCGTGCAATACCGAAGCGATGGCCCTGCATCTTGCTGAAATCTCCCAAACTGTCGCACCCAAAGCACATGGGGCTGTGCTCGTGGATCAAGCCGCATGGCACATGACTGACAAGCTGGTCATTCCGGACAACATCACCATCATCCCGATCCCCGCAAAATGCCCAGAACTCAATCCAGTCGAAAACATCTGGCAATTCATGCGAGACAACTGGCTATCAAACCTCATCTTCGAAACCTATGAAGACATCGTAGATCATTGCTGCAAGGCTTGGAACAAATTGGTCAGCATGCCCGACACAATCACCTCCATTGGAACCCGCGACTGGGCTCAAGAGTTCTGATCAATGCTGATTGGTATCACTTTTCGCCTCTGCGACAGTCTTGCATCAGCTGCGAAATATCTGTGCGCGATGCAGCGCCCGGTAGAATGGTCGCTCTTGATTGCTGCCTATCAGAGGCGGCCTATCGCGGCGGGAACTTCCGAAAAGCCACACGACCAATGACGTGCTCAACGCAGACTGTCACTCCCCCTTGCTAAACTCGCGCGCGAGAACTGCCCGCGCATGCGCGATGCCTTCAGGTGTCAGGGAAAGTGATTTCGTCTTGTTTTTCGGATCATAAATCAGGCCCTTCTCGAAAAGCCTGTCAGTTATGTTCCAAGCGACGCCTTTCCAGACCCGATCGCCATTATGCAGCGTGAGGCTGAGGATCGCGAGGGCCGCATCATCTATTTTGTCGGTATCGAGCGTCATAATTGTTTCTTAGCTGAGCGTCAGGTTGTGTCGGCATGCGCAGCTCACGCATATCCCCGCCGCTTTTTCACGCATGCGAGCTTCATAAGTGCAGTCACAGCCTGCCCTTCATCTGCATAGGGCTTGGTCATCATCTGCCCGCGAAATCCGATCCGGCCCCATTCGCGCACAAGGCTGGCTCCACCGAACAAGTCAGGCTGGACGCTCATCCGATAGAAGCGGCGCATATTGCGCGCAACATCTATCCGACGCATCTGCAGGTCGGTCGGGAACACCTCAAGCTGGGCAGTGGTGTCAAACATTTCATGATCCAGTTCATGATCTAGCGGGCGTTGGACCAATATATCAGGTGGACGAGCCCGCTTCTACCATGTTGATAGCCCAGTAATACCAAGTCTCGCGAAATCTGACTCTTCTGAGGGTTTTGGGATTCCCAAATCTATGAAGATCTGACTCAATGGCGTCAGATTTTCTGGGGAGGGCCTCTCTATGGGCGCAGCGCTCGCGTTACGGACAGACTACGACGGCATGAAGTTGAGAGAACTTGCGCGAAAGACAAAGGATGCCAACCAAGCCCGCAGGCTTTTGGCGCTGGCGGAGATCTATGATGGCGGTCGGCGCAGCGATGCTGCTCGGATTGGTGGTGTTGGCCTACAAATTGTCCGTGACTGGGTGGAGCGGTTTAATGCCCGCGGGCCTGACGGCTTGATCAACGGCAAAGCTCCTGGTCAGCAGTCTAAGCTTAACGATGAGCAGCGCAGGGCGCTTGCTGCAATTGTTGAGAGCGGTCCGACCTTATCGGTCCATGGGGTCGTCCGCTGGCGCCTGAGTGATCTGAGGAAATGGATTGCAGACACATTTGGGATTTCACTTCACGAGACGTCGATAAGCCGGGAACTCAGGGCGCTTGGTTATGTCAAACTCACAGCACGCCCGCGCCATCACGCGCAAGATACAGCCGCACTGGAGGACTTTAAAAAAAAGGGTTTGCAGCCGCAGTAGCAAAGCTCCGCGCACGGCTCCTGCAAGGCACTGTGATCGAAGTCTGGTTCCAAGATGAAGCGCGTGTCGGCCAGAAAAACAAGATCACGCGCCGATGGGCGAAGCGCGGTACGCGACCTTCCGCCCCACATGATCAGCGCACGAGTTCAAGCTACATCTTTGGAGCGATTTGCCCAGCCCTCGGGAAAGCTGCAGGTCTTGTGCTGCCAGCGTGCAATACCGAAGCGATGGCCCTGCATCTTGCTGAAATCTCCCAAACTGTCGCACCCAAAGCACATGGGGCTGTGCTCGTGGATCAAGCCGCATGGCACATGACTGACAAGCTGGTCATTCCGGACAACATCACCATCATCCCGATCCCCGCAAAATGCCCAGAACTCAATCCAGTCGAAAACATCTGGCAATTCATGCGAGACAACTGGCTATCAAACCTCATCTTCGAAACCTATGAAGACATCGTAGATCATTGCTGCAAGGCTTGGAACAAATTGGTCAGCATGCCCGACACAATCACCTCCATTGGAACCCGCGACTGGGCTCAAGAGTTCTGATCAATGCTGATTGGTATAAGGTGTACGGTGCGGGCAGGAGCGGCTATAGTATCGTCAGGAACATTATGACGAGGGTGCCTAACTTTCTGACCGTGATAGGATTTTCCTGAAGGCCGACAGGGCGAGCAAACATATCAGCACACGCGTTGCGGTCACATCAGCCGGCCTTGGCGTGCTTGGTCCTCTCCAGCTAAAAAAGCGTGCAGCATTGAGGACGTTATCCGTCCACGAGCCCCCAGAACCCATATTTGCGCCCGTGCTTTTGGCGCAGGATATCTAAAAACCTGCTGTGAGGCTTTTGGTCAGCATAATCATCGATTGCCAAATCAGACGCCTGACATTGCGCAAGATGGCGGGCAGCATGACCATACCGCTTGGATTTGGCCCCGCCCAGCGTATCTTCTATCATAGCCCGGCGCAGCAAGGTTGCGGCCAGCGGATACCCGGCATCCAATGCATCCGCCGCACGGGTCAGCGTCATATAGTTATTGCCATCCAGCTCATCGGTGCGCAGCAATACCAGTTTCGCGGCGCGGTCCAACGCGGACCAGTCGATCATGAACCCAAGCGCCGCGCAGATACGCGGATGCGCCGCGACAAGATCAAGTGCCTGCTCTTCGGCCTCGATATCGTCGAAATCCGGAAGCAGCTTAAGGTATTTGCGCAACGCCCTCGCGCTCAAAGTCTGCTCGAAACTTGACCACAGATGCGCCTTCAGGTCATCGCGTTTTCCCAACTTTTCAAGACAGTCCTCAAAGACCCGATGAAGGTCGGAATCGAACATAGCAAACGAGCTTTCGGCCTCGCGCGCCATCGCGCCGCAGACAATGGCGTAGGCCTCTTGCACGCGCTCTGCCGCAATCAGCCTGCGCGCCACATCTGACGCAATGGTGCGATAGGTCAGCTGTTCAGGCGAATAGCGCGCCATGTAGGCGTCTACATCTCCCTGGGCATCAGCTATATGTGCCAGAATGATGGAGCAGGTGGACTGCCTGGCGCGCCGGACAGCCTCAGCGGGCGTTGAGGACAGTCCAAAACGTTTATACTCGTCCATCTCCCCTGGCGTCGGCGGCGTATCTGCCCAAGTGTTTGTGATTTTCTTGAGGTGCTCCAGCCCTTCTTCACCAAGCGCCTCTGCCGTCGCCGGGATGATCCCGTCGAATTCGGCATATCCCGCGTTTGATACAGCCTCCAGAATCCGCTCGGCAAGAGTTTTCGGGTTGATCGTGATCTGTGGAGCCGCCTTCCCTATTAAGTAGACTGCATGATGAAACACATCTCCGATCGCGCCATTGCTGTCATCACTATGCTCATGGATCGTCGGGGCGAGTTGCAGGAAATCCCACAACAGCTCGAAGGCCTCTTGCGCATCATCCTGCATGACATATACGTGAATCAAGCCCAGCAGGCCATGCAAATCCTTGACCAGCTCGCGTTGCTTGCGCCAGTCTAGGTAGCTGGTGGAGCGCCGTAGTGACGCAAAGCGCTTGCGCAAATCGACGGCCATATCTTTGGGCCCCTGCGCAGCAACCAGCTCCATACGTGCTCTGCGCTGCAAGGCGGCAGAGCCCTGCACCAGATCCATCACCAGCGCGGCGAGTATTTCCGGTCCCAGTTTTTCGAGATTGTCTGTGTTCAGAGTTTTATTGGACATTTTGGCCGCTCAAAATCAACTTTGAGATGGCATCCTATCGGCAAGGTCAACAGGATGCCATCCATCCGCGCAACAGCACCATGAGTTCATCGCAGGTTGGCTGCGGGCACGCCCCCCCCCCTGCCCTCTCGCGCAGTTTCAAAACCGATTGGAATCAATCCAGCGCGACATCAATTCGCGGCTGCGGAAGCATTCATCGGGAACGGACCGCCGCTTGGCCCGCGCGAGCCGTTCGGCGAATGAGACCTGTTTCGATGTGGGGTAATCGGATGCTACGGGCATCATTCGTGACTGCGCATCAATCCACTGGCTCAGCGCGCGTCGATCCTGCTGGACCACCCAAGGCAGGATAACCTGATTTTTCAGGGCCAATTTGCGCGCGAAAATGAGCTGCTTCTCGGTTGCCGTAAGAGCCTGCGGCCGGTCCAGCGTTTTGGTAGTAGACATGACAGAGCTCCCCAAATTAATGTGGTTGATTTATGGCAAAAAATCGCGCAGTTTTCAATGATATTGTGTCTTTTATAAGTGCTGGCACCATATGTGGTATACGAAATCGTATATATCCATATCGCCCACGCGCCCTGCCCTACTATCAGTCATGAAGGCTGAGATATGCTACACGTCAGTCTGCCGGCATGCGTTCCGGGCTGGTTCATTCGTTTCCAGAAGCCGCTGAGCCGTTTGCTGTGCTGTTTATCCGCGACACAGCCAAGCCCCCTGCCCTTTCGTTTCGCGCACGGCGACCAGAATACAAGCGTTGAGCACACGGCTAAGACATGTGTCGACCTCGCTGGCGGCGTGACGATCAGCGACGGCTTAGCATCGGGAGGCCGGCCAAGGGCCTCGCGCCGGGCCAAGCTACGATGCGCGGTCAATTCCTGAACCAGCCGCTCTGGCAGAGGTTCAAAAGTACCATAATCGACGTCCCCCGGCACACCAGCCCCGAGCAGCTGCCCGCCGGATTTGATGATGGTCCCGACATGGGCACTAGCATCGTGGTCCAAAGCCGAAAGCTCGATATCACCCCCCTGCCCCGTCTGCGCAACGCCAGTTTCGCTGCCATCCTTAACTGCGGTCTCCGCGAGCGGCTCATCTACTAGCCGGACATAACCGCGGTAAACCGAGAGCTGCCCCGAACGGTCAAGGGTCACAAGGGCCCCTGCGCGCGTGACCTCGATACACTTCCAGCCCTTGGAAGTAATCGCCTCTGCCTTGCGCGGCAGACGATCCACGACAAGCAGATCGAGCAGCGCGTTATTTTCAGGCCACCCGCCATCATCGCACTGACCCTTTTCACGCAGGAAGTAGGGAAAGGGCGCAGTCTTGGCCAGGCGCTTCTGCTTCACCAGTAAAGCCAGTTCTTGAAACCGCCGGCCGCCTGCAGGAATTTCATACATGCCGGTCTCGGTGCCATCCTCATTCAGCACCGCTCGCACGCTCAAGCCCTGTAACAGCCCGCGCCGCGCGATATCCTCGGCCAGTTCCTCGACAGACACACCGGCCTTGATGCGCCGCACATTGGACTGGCTCAGCATGAGCTTGTCGAAAGGGATGTCCTTGGATGCGGACAGGGTAATTTTAGAGGCAGGTTTCGCCATCAGATCATCTCCACAACGGGCGTCGGAAGCCACTCTCCCGATCTCACTTCCCGTCACCCTCAAACCAACAACCCTTTCACTCTCCACATGATCGCCACCCATGACCGGAAGACCTATAAAGTGTATCTCTTTCAATCCTTTATACCTTCCAGCGCGGAGCTTTTGCGATAATCGAGAAGCACTACGCGGCCTGCCCTGTCAATCGACCGTAGAAGCTGCGTTCGAGATGCAACTCCCCTGCCCCGGCCTTCTCGACCATGCCGCGTAGATACCCGCCAGGTGATGTTACCTCACCAGAACAGTGTTTCTCGAACACAAGGGCCAACGCCGCTGTTGCAACCTGTTTTCCAAGCTGTTCTTGCGCCTCGTTCCAGGCATGTTCTGAAACACCAATCATTGGCCTAAGCTGACCTGCGACGCGATGAAGATCGCCCCAGTCCTTGAGGAACCCACCCATGTTGTGGGCCCATGATGCAAATTCAGGACAAGCTTGCATGACGGTGGGTATATCCAAGGCTGCGCGCTTTTTGCGTACCTGCGCCACCCACTCTTCCAGCTCGATGTCAACTTGGTCTTCCGGCAAGGCATTTTGCGCCACCGCGGAGACTTCCTCTTTCTCAGAGGAATTACGGTTTACAGGATTAAGTTGATTTGTAGTTAGTATATGAGGTTCGAAAACGGACACCCTGGGGTTCATTTCTTGATCTTCCATGGGCAGTGGTTCGATGGTTTCAGGCGAGTTTTCCACAACGTCCATGGTCGATGTGGCTTTGAGATATGCGGCGTCTACGCGCTCTTGGAGCTGCTTGAACCAGGTCAATAGTCGTTCGAGCTGTTCTGAGCCGTCATTACGACGAGGTAGCTTGCTCAAAAGGTCTTCCAGAAGGCTTGTGAATTGTGTCCAGGGGCCACTGAGAGTGCCGCTGACGGCCGACTCGATGCGGGCTCGGATCATCCTGCGCGCGACCGTGATTTGACGCTTGAAGCGCTGGCACATCTCACGCTCTGCTTGCAATGCGACGTGCAGTTCCTCAAATTCCTCAACTCGTGCTGAAAGCGGCGAAAGATCGAAGCCATAGGCCTCGATGATCACACCATCTGAATTCCTGCGCCCCCAGCGCTTACCGTTGGGACTGTCCTTGAAGGAGATCACGCCGATCTCCGCAAGTCGCCGCGCGTGACGTTTAAGCGCAGAAAGAGAAAAGCCTGTCTGCTCCATTAAGTAGGCGTTGGAAGCCCACACAATCGGGCGTTGCCGCGCTTCCCAATCCTGGGGTTGAGTGAATGCACCCAGCGTGTCGAGAAGCATCATATCGCCAGC
>NZ_VFPT01000003.1 GCF_006716865.1 Roseinatronobacter monicus
CATCAGCGACATTCGGGGCACAAAATGCTGCGCAGTGCATGAGTACCGGTTCTGGAAAGCTGCGCCGGAGCATCGTGTTCGTCCTGACCGACGACAATGGGCCGGTCGCTTGATCGTGTCACGACTCGCGAGCCCGTCAGTTGGGCTTTGTTTAGCGTGCCAAAGCCTGCGTGCGCCCCCAATGCCCCCTCGATATTCAATCCCATCGACATGACATGCCGCCCAAAGCATAATAAATGATGGGCACCCGCGACACTCGGATCATCGTATGCGCAAGATCATACCACCCTCTAACCAAGTCCAGCTCGACCTTTTTTCACCGGATTGTTCGCCGTCAGAGCCCGTGACGCCTGCTGAGACCATAGCCGCGCACAAACCCGCTGCCGCCCCGTCGGTGCCACCAGAAGAGATGAGCGACGAGTGCTTGCTTACGGAATTTCCAAGGGCGTCGGTGGCCGCCGTCTCGGCTCTGGGCGCTGAACTAATCAAACGGCGCCCAGCGGGCTGGCAAGAGGCCGCCATCAAGCTGTGGTGCCGCTTTCGTGGCTTTGGGGGTGAGAGACCCATGGTTGAGCAAGAGATCATCCTCACAATGGCGGTCGAAACCGCCGATCGACGCTTGCTGGAAGCGATTATGGTCGAGGGGCAGATTCTGCCTTGCTTTGAGCCTTTCCTGGTCCGCGCGGCGGCAGCAAATGGGGCGGCGCTTCCAACGGAAATGGTAGAGGCTGGTCTGCGCAACAAACAGGCAGATGTGCGCTGCGCGGCCCTGCGTTTGGCAGTAATATCCGGCCTTGGGCGGGATGACATCTATGCAAGCCTAACGGACCCTGTACGCGAGGTCCGCCGAGCGGCAGCGATCACCCTTGCCGAGGCTGGAGAAGAGGCGGCACGCGATATGCTACTCTGCGAGATGCTGGTTCGGCCAAGTCGGCCCCTGCTTGAGGCTCTCAGCTTTGTCGCGAATGAGGACGTCGTCATCCGGCTTGGGCAGCTCGGGCGTCAAAAACCCGAATGGTGCGAAGTCGTGATTGCTGTGCTGGATACCATCGATCACCCCAAGGCGGGAAAGGTTATCGCGAGCCTGATGAACTGATCAGTTTGCCATGCCGCTGTCGCGTAACCCTGAAATCGGCTCTGCCTCAGTCTGTGCGGCACCGGCAGACGCCGAAAGCTGTCATCGCCATTCAGGGAACCTGGCAAGATGCGGACATCCAGATCGCACCATAACACCATATAAGGGCTCCATGCCAGACGAGCATACAAAATATAGTGCATTCTGTATTGTAGAATCGGTTGCGTGCAGAATATACTCAATCAAGATCAGGCATTCGCTGTCGATCTGCTCCTGAGCCAGCAACCGCCTGTGCTGTCTCACATGCCTTATACTGGGCCAGCTTTATGCTGGCCCATTTTTCATTTGCCTATCTGGCGCTGCTCGAGGTTTTCGTCATCGCCATCAGATTTCATGACATTGGAGATAGAGATCTCGAGGCGCTGTCGCTCGCGAAACTGCGCAAATTGCATGAACGACATCGACAAGGCGATCACCACCACCTATGAGGGCCGGCAAAAGGCAGAGGCCCGCGCCAAGGTGGAAGCCTTCGCCAAAGACCTGGGCTATTCGCTGGCCGAACTCAGGGGCGGGGATGCAAAACCCAAGCGCGCGCGCCCCTGCAAAATACCGCCACCCTGAAAACCCGGCGCTCACCTGGCCCGGCCAGGGACGCAAACCGCTGTAGCTCAACGAGGCGTTGGAGGCGGGCAAATCCGCAGCGGACATGGAAATCGGTTGATGAACGATGTCGCTATCAAGCCAACCAAGGTGAGCAGTTGGACATGTCGCGGTTCGTTGCGAGGGCCTGCAAACGCCGATTTTTCACGCGATCCCCGCAAGCGCATCAATCAACGCATCCGCATCGGCAGGACCGACATCGAGATGCGTGACCATGCGCAAGCGTTTAGGCCCAACAACGGTCACAGTGACATTCTTTTCCCGCAACCGCCGCGCTGTTTCCCGCGCATCTGGCGCGTGGTCGGCGAGATCGGCCATCACGATGTTGGTGTCTACCCGCATGACGCTCTTGATCAGCGGAAGCACTGAGAGCCTTGCGCCTATCGATTGTGCGAGCGCGTGATCTTCTGCCAGACGGTCTACATGGTGATCAAGTGCATAAAGACACATAGCGGTCAGAACCCCGGTCTGACGCATTGCCCCGCCCCAACGCCGCTTCAGCAGCCACGCTTGTGCGATAAAATCATGCGAGCCGGCAAGCACTGCGCCAACCGGACAGCCAAGCCCTTTGGTGAAGGCGATCCAGGCACTGTCGAAACCGCGCGCATATTCCGCGGCCGGGATACCGGTTGCGACTTGCGCATTGAGCAGCCGCGCCCCGTCCAGATGCGTGGCAAGCCCTGCCTCTTGCGCCGCAAGGACCACGCCATTCAACTGCTCCAAAGGCCAGATCGCGCCACCGGCAAGATTCGCGGTCTGCTCCGCGACAAGCAGGCGTGACCGAGGGGCATGGGCAGAACGTGGTCGAATGGCCGCACCCAACTGCTCGGGCGTCAGCATTCCTCTTTCGCTGTCGATCGGATACATCATCACACCCGACAGCGCAGCCGGTCCGCCGCTCTCGGCAAAAATGATGTGGCTTTCGCGTGTACAGATGACCTCATCACCCGGGCGGGTATGCACTGCGATGGCAATCTCGTTGCACATTGTGCCCGAGGGCAGGAAAAGCGCGGCCTCCATGCCCAGCATTTCCGCCACCCGGGCACAAAGCTCAAGTGTCGGCGGATCTGCGTCATGGCGCTCATCCCCAAGGGGAACGTCAAGCGCGGCCTCGCGCATCGCGCGCGTCGGGCGGGTTTGAGTGTCGGAGTAAAAATCGTGCATCGAACCTGTCAGCTATTTATCCGCCCTGTGACAAGCCGTCTCAGGAGGCTTTTTTCAGGGCCTTGCGGGCGGTTTTCAGCTTGGCTTCCTGCCTAGCGACTTTTGCCTTGCGCGATTTGACTTCTTTCTTGAGCTTCTTGATCTCGGGTTTCTTGGCCATGATGCTATCCTCGCATGTCGCCGACCCTCCCCCATGGTACGTCGGCACCGGCCACTATTGACCAAAAACCCTGCGAATACAAATCTCAGCGCGGCTGCAACATCTCGGGTGGGTCAAACGTCACCCTGCGTTGCGCACAGCGCGCACGCGCGCAAAATGCCAAGGCACAGACGGCACCACGCAGGTCACGCATATCCCCGCCGCTGCTTCACGCGCGCGAGTTTCATCAGCGCGGTCACGGCCTGCCCTTCATCGGCATGCGGCTCGACCATCATCTGGCCGCGATATCCGATGCGGCCCCATTCGCGCACAAGGCTGGCACCGCCGAACAGGTCCGGCTGGATGCTCATGCGGTAAAAGCGGCGCATGTTGCGCTCAGGATCGACCCGGCGCATCTGCAGGTCGGTCGGGAAGATTTCCAATTGGCTGACAGTATCAAACATGTCGCAATCCGGGCGCGGGGTTTGTGCCATGATATCAGGGGAAAGCGCGTGCTTCCACCGTGATGTCCGCCGCTGTGTTGTCCCCCGTGAGGGGAAAGGGGCTCACGCCCCCTTCTCAAACTTCATGACCGGGATGCCCAGCTTGCGGGCCTTGTCGGCGAGGTTCTCCTGGATGCCATTGCCCGGGAAGACCAGAACACCCACCGGCAGCACATCCAGCATCGCGTCATTGCGCTTGAACGGCGCGGCCTTGGCGTGCTTGGTCCAGTCAGGCTTGAAGGCCACCTGCGTCACCCCCCTCGCCTCAGCCCATTTGGCGGCGATGAGTTCTGCACCCTTCGGGCTTCCCCCATGCAAGAGCACCATATCGGGATGTTTGGTCCGGACCTGGTCGAGCTTGCCCCAGATCAGGCGGTGATCGTTGAAGTCGCTGCCACCAGTGAGGGCAACCTTGGGACCTGCGGGCAGCATCACCTCGGTTTCCGCGCGGCGCTTGGCGGCCAGGAAATCGCGGCTGTCGATCAGCGCTGCGGTCATGTGCTGGCGGTTCACCATCGATCCGGTGCGGGGGCGCCAGGCGGACCCCGTGTGATGGACAAACTCTGTGGCGGCGTGATCGCGCATCATGTCCATGCAGTTGCGCCGCTCGACAAGAGTTAGCCCCTCGGCCATCAGGCGCTCGAGCTCGGTGGATTTCACCTCGGAGCCGTCCTGCTCGCGCTGGAGGCGGCGCTGCGCCTGCTCGTTCTCGTCGAGCGACCGCTCGACCCTCGCCGTGGCGCGGTGGAAGAGGTTGACCTGGCCCCAGAGCAGTTCCTCCATGTCGGGTTCCATGCGGGTGTCTTCCAGCGTGCCGACGAGGGCATCGAAGATATCGGCCGCCGCGCGGCGCAGGTGATCGGCATCCGGCATCGGGCGCGGATCGGGCTCGTCTTCAAAGGGGCGGTAGCCATAGAGCTGCAGCTCTTCGAGCGCATGGGCGGTCTGGGATACGGTCTGGGCGGGGTCATAGGCATCCTCATGGGTCTGGATCGTCATCTGTTTCTTGCCTCCGGGCTTGTCTCGTCCGCGCGACATCCCGCGCGGCCTTCATGGGCAGCTCTGAGCCGTCATGGCGGACGACCCTTCACCCCCTCTTCGGGGCCGAAACGCATGTGGAGGAGGGCGGCAGGCAGGCTATTTGTTTCGCGATGCAAAGCGGGATTTATCCCGCGGCGGAAATAGCCTGCCTGCCGCCCTTGAGGGGGCGGACCCTTTGACGGCAGCACGCCCATCTCTTGAAGGCCGTGTGGGTGTCGGGGGATGAGATTACCCCGGGAAGAGGCAAGGCGACGGTCCAGAACCGCGACAGGGATCCGTGACCCCTGCCGCGCACTCCCAGACCGCCCCCTTGCGCGGTGCGGCTCAGCCGAACAGGCGCTGCCGATCTTCGGGCCCGATCTGCCCTGCCAGATGCTGGCGCAGCGCCTCCGCGCCGTTCGCCCGCAGATCATCGTTGAAATCCCCGAGACGCGGTTCCAGCACCCGGACGGCAATCCCGACCTCGGTTGCTCTGGCGCTCAACCGCTCTGCCGCGCGCGCACCCGCAGGATCGCGGTCGATGGCGATGTAGAGGCGCTGCAAACCCTCCGGCAGCAGGACGGCCCCGAGGTGACCCGATGAGAGCGCCGCCCAGACAGGAAGGCCGGGGACCGCTTGCGTGAGCGACAACATGGTCTCGATGCCCTCCCCGACCACGAGGATGTTGTCATGCGGGGTCAGCCTGACGGCATTGCCCAAAAGGTGACCCATGGCCCGCCGCTGCGTTTTGACCGCCGCCTTGTCCTGACCGTCTGGCGCCAACCAGGTGCGATGCACACCCTGCAAGGCCCCTGCCCCATCGGTGACAGCCGCGATCAGCGCCGGTCTGGGGAGGCTCCGGGTCTGGCCCTCATCCCGATGCCAGCACTTGGGGTGGAAGCGCAGGGCCCTCATCGTGCCGCCTTGGGTGAGGCCCCGGGCGCGGAGGTAAGTGTCGGCAAGCGTGCCGTTGAGCGGCTTTGCGGCCGCAAACAGGCGCGCCGCTGCTGCTGGCGTGCCACCGGGGGGTTTGGGTTTCCTTAGTGCTGGCGCATCCGGCATCACCGGCATTGGGCGGCCAAGATGCGTGCGGGCCTCGTCTAGGAGTTCGGGAAACCGCGTGATCCCCGTGCGCGCACGGATGATGTCCAGCAGATCCCCATATTGCGACGTCGCGGAATCACTCCATTTTCCGCGCGCGCCCGGCCCGGACGTTGGCCCGGTCAACCGCACAAAAAGCGACCGGCCCGGGTTGTTCTGCAGATCGCCCACCATCCAGTAAGACCCTTCCCGCCGCCCGGCGGGAAGGTAATGACGACATACGCTTTCCGCGTTTTGCGCAAGTTCGCGCAGAAGATCTTCTGTTTCAACCGACATGGACCGCATCTTTTTCAACCATTGCGTGCATGTAGGCCAGCCACGGGCAGGCGCGCAAGCAACTGCTTTAGAACCGTAATCCCGCGCGGATCCGTCGGGCAGAACAGCCGCAGCTTCCACGCGATGATTTCCGAGAAGAAGCCATCGGCCTTCAGCCGGTCCTTGGCGGCCTCGGTGAACCCGGAGAGCTCGATCCGGTTCACGCCCATGACGCGGGAGCGGTGAAGTTCCATCCCCTCGGCCAGCCGCACCACCGTCTTGCCCTCGAGAACAAGGGCATGGACCTGCGCCGCTGTCAGTTTTGGTGCATCCTCCGCCAGCGTGGTTGCGACCCAGGCGGGCGAAACGCGGCGGCCAATGATGCGTTGGCCGTCATCGGTTTGCAGCCGGTAGACGCGGGTTTCATCCTGCGGCAGTTGCTTCCAGATCGGCAGCAAGAGCCCCGCCACGATGTGCAGGGTGGACTCGCTGAACTCTGGCACCTCGGCCAGTTCCGCCGTCCAGGCGGCAGTGAACGCCGCGCGGTCGGCTTCCAGCCAGTGGGTGTCCTCCATGATTTTGGCCGGAACCGTGCTGGCATCAAGCGGGCGGATCAGCCGCAGGCGGGGCTCTATCGTGCCATCATCCAGCATCAAGCTGGTGGCGGGCACCTGCACCGCAGCCCGGTTTGAGCGGCTGTTGACCAGAAGGCGTGCCTTCGGGTCGTCGAGCCAGTCCAGCGCATCCGCCAGCGACAGCGGCGTGTTGCGCCGTTTTTCCGCAATGGTGAGCAGCTGGGTTTCGGCGCCAGAGCCGGGATGGGTGTAGATCACCCTTGCATCGGTGACGCGAAAGCTTTCGGCGCGCAGCGTCTCGAGACCGAGGTCATAGACCCCGGCGGCGATGGCGCCCTCGATGCGCGCGTCGAGCAAGTCCTCAAAGGCCGCAAACAGCACGCCCTGCATATCAATCGTCAGCGCCAGCAGGCGATTGAGGAAGGTGGTGATGGGGGGCAGGTCGTCCTTCAGACCGTTGTCATCGGTCAGGCTGAGGCCCGTCGCATCCTCGAACGCCTCCAGCGAGCAGCCCGCCACATCGCCGCGATGCAGTTTGCGGTAGAGCTGGCGCAGCGCGTCGCGGGCATAGGGCGACTCGAGATTGTCTTCGGGCCGGAACAGCCCTTGCCCCCCGGTCTGGCGCTGGCCGCGCGTGATGGCACCCAGCGTGTCGAGGCGGCGGGCGATGGTGGAGAGGAACCGTTTCTCCGCCTTCACATCGGTGGCGACGGGGCGGAACAGTGGCGGTTGCGCCTGATTGGTGCGGTTGGTCCGGCCAAGGCCCTGGATCGCCGCATCGGCCTTCCAGCCCGGCTCAAGGAGGTAATGGACCCGCAGGCGCTGGTTTTTCACCCCGAGATCGGCATGGTAGCTGCGCCCCGTGCCGCCGGCATCCGAGAAGATCAGGATGCGCTTCTGGTCATCCATGAAGGCGGCAGTTTCCGCGAGATTGGCTGAGCCCGCGCGGCTTTCCACGACAAGGCGCGCGGCAGGACCCTCGCCCTTGCGCACGATGCGGCGCGAGCGGCCTGTGACCTCGGCCACGAGATCGGTCCCGAAGCGCTGCACTATCTGGTCGAGCGCGCCCGGGACGGGCGGCAGGCTTGCCAGATGCTCGATCAGCGCATCGCGCCTACGCACCGCCTCGCGGCATTCCACCGGCTGGCCATCGCGCGTGACAGGCCGCGAAGACAGGTTGCCCTCGCTGTCGGTGAAGGGCTCAAACAGCTGCACCGGGAAGGAATGGGCGAGGTAGTCCAGGCACGCATCCCTCGGCGTGATGTCAACGCGGACGTCATTCCATTCATCCGTGGGGATGTCTGACAGGCGGCGTTCCATCAGCGCTTCGCCGGTGGAGACGATCTGGATGACCGCTGCATGGCCTGCTGCCAGATCGGCTTCAATGCTGGAAATGAGGGTGGGGGTTTTCATGGAAGTGAGCAGATGGCCGAAGAAGCGCTGCTTGGCGGACTCGAAAGCCGAGCGGGCGGCGGACTTGGCCTGGCGGTTCAGCGTACCGCCGGATTCGCCTGTCGAGCTGGCCGGGCCAGTAATGTTGGCCGCTTCCAGCGCCGCGGACAGGTTCCGATGTATGACTCCGAAGGCGAGCGCATATGCATCATAGATGCCGCGCTGCTCGGGACTGAGCGCGTGAACCAGCATCTCGTATTCGACGCCGTCATAAGAAAGCGACCGGGCGGTGTAGAGGCCAAGCGACCGCAGATCGCGGGCAAGGACTTCCATCGCGGCGACGCCGCCTGCCTCGATGGCCTGGACGAACTCCGCACGGGTGGTGAACGGAAAGTCCTCCCCGCCCCAGAGGCCGAGGCGTTGCGCATAGGCGAGGTTATGCACCGAGGTCGCGCCCGTGGCCGAAACATACACGACGCGCGCATTGGGCAACTTGTGCTGCAGGCGCAGGCCCGCCCTGCCCTGCTGCGATGCCTCGGTGTCACCGCGCTCGCCCTTGGACCCTGCGGCGTTGGCCATGGCATGGCTTTCGTCAAACAGGATCACCCCGTCGAAATCCGCCCCGAGCCAGTCGACGATCTGATCGACGCGGGACTTTTTTGCGCCCCGCTCTTCCGAACGCAGCGTGGCATAGGTGGTGAAGAGAATGCCTTCCGTAAGCGGAATGTCCTTGCCTTGGGCAAAGCGCGAGAGCGGCGTGACGAGCAAGCGTTCCTGCCCGAGGGCCGACCAATCGCGCTGCGCATCCTCCAACAGCTTGTCGCTTTTGGAAATCCAGAGCGCCTTGCGCCGTCCCTGCGCCCAGTTGTCCAGAACAATTCCGGCCGACTGGCGGCCTTTGCCCGCACCGGTGCCATCGCCGAGGAAGAAGCCACGGCGGAAGCGGATGGCGTCCACGGCACCGTCGGGCGCGGCTGAGACCATGTCGCCAGTTTCATCAATGCACCACGAGCCAGCAAGATGCGCAGAATGCGCCTCGCCCGCATAGATCAACGTTTCAAGCTGTGCGTCAGAGAGCAGGCCATCGCGCAGCACAGCCGCGGGCAGCTTCGGGCGGTAGCTGGGTTTTGGGGGCGCAACGGACGCCATCGCCGCCGACTGCACCAGCTTGGTTGGGTGCGGTTCTGCCCCGGGGATGGCGATCGCCTGCAGGCGGAAGGTCTCGTAGATCGCGTCAGAAAGGCGCGCGCTGGCATCGTCTTCGGTTGCATCGCGCAGCGCATAGGCCAGATCTTCGGCCTCGACTTGTGCACTGGACTGGTGTGGCTGGGCCGCAGGGGTTACGCGCGATGTGCTGATGGCAGCGCGCGTGAGGCGGGCAGGATTTCCCGGGAAGGGGGAGGTGGGGCGCTTTGCTGTCGCTATGCTCGGGTCCAGCGTGAGGCGCGGGGGGACACCGGCTGAAATCTGCGAAAGCAAACTGGCGACATCTGGGGATATGGGGCACGCCAGATCGGCGGTGATGCCGCCCGCCTCACCGCCCCGGCATTTGTCGAAGACCGAAACCCGCGTCTCGAAACTCGTGCCGTGTTTGGCAAAAGCGGCACCCGCCACCGCGCCGGTGAACACCAGATGCGCGGACTCGGTCAGGCGGGTGAAAGTGTCAGCCCAGGCGGGCGTATCGGGCGCGAAACCAGCCCCTGTGATGGCGACGAGCCGTCCGCCGGGGGCCAGACGCGCGAGCGCCGAGCGCAGATGCCGGGCTGTCGCCTCGGTGCTGCGGGTATCGACATTGGCCACCGCCGAGAAGGGCGGGTTCATCACGATGATGCTCGGGCGCAGCCCCGCGTCGAGATGATCGTCGATTTGTGCGGCATCAAAACGGGTGACCGGACGCCCCGGAAAGAGGCGGCGCAGAAGATCGGCGCGGGTGTCGGCCAGCTCGTTCATCATCACGCTGCCGCCTGCGATCTCGGCGAGGATCGCCAGAAGCCCGGTTCCGGCCGAGGGCTCCAGCACAAGATCGCGGGGCGTGATCTGTGCAGCAGTGAGCGCCGCGAGCCCCATGGGCAGCGGGGTCGAGAACTGCTGGAAGCGCTCCATCTCCTCCGAGCGGCGGGTATGCGTCGGCAAGAGGCCAGCCACCTTGGCAAGGATGGGCAAGAGTGCTGCGGGTGAACCCGCCCGGGCCAGAAGCGCGCGGCCGAATTTCCGCAGGAACAGGACGAGCGCTGCCTCGCCCGCTTCATAGGCCAGCTTCCAGTCCCAGGCGCCAGTCGCGTCAGAGCCGCCAAAGGCGCGCTCCATCTCAACGCGCAGGCGCAGCGCGTCGATCTGGAAACCTTGCGCCAGGTCAGGCTGCAGCGCCTCGGCCACGCTCAAGATCGCAGCGGCCGTATCGGGCGACGGGATGGGGGCAACAGAAGCAAGTGCGCGCTCGGTCGCAAAATGGGCGAGATGGGTCATCGGGAAACTCCGGAATGAGGGACAGGATCAGGCCAGGACACCCTCTCTCGGGCACCCTCAGGCCTGACCCTCCCCGGCCCTCCTCTTCCTCTCGAGCCCCATGATCTGCGCAGGTGGCTTGCTTTTGTTCCTGTTATGTTCTATATTGAGGGTCGAGCTATGAAGGGAGAGCCCCGATGGACAGCACCACTTACGCCCTGCCCGCAACGCCGAAGCAGATCGCCTTCGCCGAAGGCCTCGCCCGCATCAAACGCCGCGCCGTCCCGGACGAATGTTTCCGCGACAAGGGGCTGATGGCGAAATGGATCGATGGGAATAGGTGAGGGTGGCACTATACCGCCGCGCGAGCATTCGGAGCTTTTGCCACACCATAGGTTCACAAACCGATCGTATTTGCCAAACTGTAGAGTGGCAGATTGGGTCGTCAGGACTTCAACCTTGATCAAACTCCTGTCCGAGCCGCACCAGCTCCGTGAGCGCGGCGTCCTTTTTCTACAAGTCGTTCTCTCCAGCGATGAGCTTGCGAACATTGCTGACGGACATGAACATTCTGAGCGGGTTCGAAGCCAAGGATTGGAACCCGTAGCCTTCGTAAAGTGCCCTGCGGCGCGCAACGCGATCAGGATCACCGCAGTCAAGGACATCAAGCATGACGACCGCGACGCCAATGGCGTCGGCCGCAACGGCGATTCGCCGGAGGGCGTCGACAAGCAGATCGCCGCCAAACCCGCCCCCGTGGAACTTCTGATCACGCCCGATCATCGAGATATAGGCGGCGGGGATGTTCCCATGCGAAGGCCGGGACCGCGCAAACTTTGCAGGAAGATCGGTAAACTCAACCGCGTGCGCATTCAGAGCATAGAAGCCGATGACCGTGCCGTCTCGGTCAACCATAACATAGAGGCGGACGTTATCTGCCTTGGCGAGCTTGTTTGCGGTCTTCTGAAAATAGTTGTCGACTTGCTCGACACCGCAAGAAAAAGCCGCCCGATCATGCCTCGAAGGATCGAACGGCTCAATGATATAGGTAGCAGGTCGTGAGCCCGACATTTACTGCGACACAACTGTTTTGCTGTGCCGACGGAAGGCCGCGCGCAGGGCCTCAGTCGGCGCCGCCGGCGCATCAAGCACTGCGAAGAACGCCTCATGATCGACCGGCTGCAGCACCGTCCGTTCATGCGCTGCGATCGTTGCCAGCGCTGCCTGGTAAGCGGCATTCATCGTGAAGACGGAATCGTCGACGCCAGAAAGCGCCGCCGCCTGCTGGATTGCAGTCTTGATGCGCGGCTTCGTCCGGAAATTCATCCGGGCCTCGTTGCGCTCATCGATCGCGCGCGTGGTGTCGTGGAAACCAAGCATGGTCGCCTCCTGTTTTGCCAATCCATCATGTACGCCATTTTGACGTACAATACAAGCGTTCGGTCAGAGAAATTCAACGAAAGCCCGCTCACCCAAACCGTCGCCCAGTCTCAGTGAAAGTGTATTCATTGGCGATGATCCCTTCCTCGATTGTCTCGTCCGAGGTGAGGTGGTCATACTCAACCTGAAGCTGGCGATAGAGCCAGCGGGCCAGATCGCGGATTGCTTCAACCACGGTTTCCTCGGCATCCTCGGTCGGCGGCTGCCAGGTCGGGCTGTCGCGCGTAACGTCCACCGACATGGTGTATTCGTGGTAATAGCGGCCCCGATGGCTGATCTCGGCGGCGAGCTGGTAGAAGTTCCGCCGCTGGACGGCCTGAAGCCGGTCAGCGATGCTGTGCAAGGTCGCGTCCTGGGGCGCATAGGCGCGGATGCGTGCGGTCGCGCCCTTGGCGTGGCTGAGGTAGCCCTCAAACGACGCCCCATCCCCCTGGCTCCAGAACCCCGAGAACCAGATGCAGGGCTTTTGGCGCGTGCCGCCGCCCATCAGGCGCACAGGCGTGGTCTTGAGGCGAATGCCGAGAATCTCGCAGACCTGTTCGAAATCCTCATAGACCGCGTCCCACCAATCATCATGGGGGTCCAATTCGCGATACCAGCTGCGTGCCTTGTCCTTGGCGGCGTCGGAGAGTTCGGGGAACTGGTAGACGGTGGTGCAAATCACCTCAGGCATGGGGGTCCTCCCCGTTCAGTGCGGCGGCCAACCAGTCTTGCGTGCTGGTGGCACCAATCAATTTGCGCGCGCCAAGGTCGATGACATGCGCGCCGCCGCCGAAGGCGTCGAGGCGGGGGCGGGAACAGGTCAGGGCGTACTGGAAGCCCCAAAGGCCAGTGAGGCCGAGGTCGTGCGCAAGGCGCAGCACGAAGCGGATGACCGCCTCGGGGTCGCCGTGGTCTTCGCTGCGGATCCAGAGTTGTGATCCAGAAGGATCGCTCTCGATCGTCAGGTCAAAACCGCAACACAGGGTTTCTGCCTCGGCATAGGCGTCGTTGCGCAGCGCGAGATACGCCTCATAGGCGCGCGCGGCATTCTGGGGCGTGCCAACGTCCAGCAGGCACGAGAAACGGGTGAAATAATCCGCCATTGGGGTCTCCATAAGAAAAGGCCCGACCAATGGCCGGGCGTGGGGTGTGATGAGTTGGGATGATCAGGGGCGGCAGCGTCAGTCCGCCCCCACTGGGTTAGCCTTTGTCTGCAGGCGCGCATGGCTGGCCAGCATGGCGCGGTAAAACCGCTGGCGCGCGACGCGCAGCCCGCGCATGCGCCGCAGGCTGGGATGCAATGCCCGGATCGCGGCGCGCAGCACAGTGCAGGGCCTGTCCTGAGGACTTACCCCCAGGCGTGCATAGAACGGGTCCATCACCATGGCCCCTGCGCATAACTGGCGGAGCAGGCTTGTGGCGGGCCGGAGGGGGACACAGCACCGCACGGAGTGTAATCGAGCAGGTTCGCGCGCGCAGCGGCATCGAAGCAAAAGCTGCCATCTGCAGCGCAGGTCGTGCCGGATGCCGCGCGCAAATCCTGCAGCACATCGCAGGCGATGCCCGCAATCGCGTGTCTGAGCGCCAGATTGCTGGGCGCGAACCCGGGCTGGTCCAGCGCAACATAGGGGATGGTCACATCGGGACAGGGGCGTTCCACATCATCCGCCCAGGCGGTGATGCCGGTGACCCGGCAGATGTCATGACCACAGTGAAAGCTGACCATGACATGGGTGATGCCAGCACGGGTCAGATGATCATAAAGCCGGGTCATATTGGCGGCCATCAGGGCGGCCAGGCGGGCCTCGGCCTCGGCATACCGGGCCTGCAGCCCTTGAAAATCCGTGCGGGCCGGGGGCAGCGGGGCGGGTAATGTCGGGGTATTCTGGCGCATCGATCTCTCCTTCAAACAGGCTGGGGACATGCGCGGGGCGGGGCGATCTTTCCTCTTCCCCCGCAAGGCGCATCTCTGCCCTGCCCGCCTCTGCCTCTTCGGGCCTCACGCGGCCAGTTGCAGCGCGCGGGCGGCAAATCCGCGCCAGAGCGGATCAACCAGACGCGCATCCAGCAGATCGGCACGCTGGCGCAGGCGTTCTGCCAGATCAGCCTCGCGCCAGTCAGTGGCCCGGCCCGCCTGTGCGCGCAGCTGGCTTGCCTCATGCACCACAGATCGCGCCTCGGCCGCGCTCGCCACCGGATGGCACCAGGCCACTGCGCTCTCGCTGGCCGCACCCGCGAGCACCAGACGCGCATCGCGGTCCAGAATGGCGATCATCTGCGGGGAAGCATCGGGGGCGATGTCCTCGGCGTGATCGATCGCGCCCTGCATGGCCTCCGCCAGCGTGGCGAAACGGGCAAGGACCATGGGCGCGGCCCGGCCTGACATCTGCGCAGCGGGCAGCGGGTTCGGAACTGTAAGCGCGAAGGGGCGCTTGGGATCAGCGGTGCCATTTGGGCTGTGTGGCGCGGGGCCGCTCGGGCGAGGGGTCGGGTGGATCGGCAGGGGCAAGTCGAACATGGCGCATATCTCCGACGGCGCGGAAAGCCTCTCTCCCCGCTTCATCCGTCAAAGACCAAACCACCGCCCTCTTCCTCGAAAGGGGGCGGCGGCGGTGATGTAGATAGCCATGCAAAACGTGAAACGGACGTGGCCGCCCGTTGCCCTGGGCAGCCACGTTCAAAAGGATCGTGTCAGCCGACCCGGTCGAGCAGCTTTTTCGCGCGCCCTTCCATGTCTAGACGCGCATCCTGCTGGGTCTTGTCGCGCGCAAGCCGCGTGATGCCCTGCACGAAATCGAAGATGCTCTCCGGCGGGCGGCCTTCTTCCATCAACACCTTCTCGATGATCTTGCCCGACTCGGCTTTCGAGAAGCCGCGCTTGCGCAGGAAGTCATCCCGGTCCTCGTCCGTGCGCGCCACGATCTGCTGCCGCGCCGCCTTGATCCCGTTCACAAACCCCTGCGGCGAGGAATTGGCAAAGCGCGTCAACGCCGGGGCGGCCTCATGCGCGAAGCGCGAGGCCGCGTACTTCGAGTGGCGGATCTTGATCTCCTGGAAATCCTCGACGCCCCACAGATTCCTGTTTTGACACACCGCCCGCAGGTAGAAGCTCGCCATGCCGAGGGTCTTGGCACCAACTTCGGAGTTCCAGCAGTAGAAGCCCCGGAAGTAGAGATCGGGCGAGCCATCGGGCAGCTTGCCCGCCTCGATCGGGTTGCGATCATCGACCAGGAACAGGAAGACATCACGGTCCGAGGCATAGAGCGTGGTCGTGTCGCGGCTGATTTCGACATCGGGGTTATAGACCCCGGTCGACCAGTCGAGCACGCCCGGCACCTTCCAGCGCGTGTCGCCGGTGCCATTACCCGCAATGCGCTGCACCGCCTCGACCAGTTCATGGTCATGGATCCTGCCGTAGCTTAAACCCGTTATCGCGCGCAGTTCGGTCCGGCCATCTTCGGTCTCGAAGGTCTTCACCTGCTCGGCGCGGTGATTGGTCAGGCCGTATTGCAGGTTGATCCCCGCCAGCGGCGCTGGCAGCTGCCGCAGATATGACGCCGGGGCGCCGACGATGCTGGCCAGCTGGCCAAAGGCCCAGTGCGTGGGGGCAACAGGTTCATGTGCTTTCGGCAGCATCAGGTGCAACCGTTCTGGGTTGTCGCGCGCGGCCTCGACGCGAATGTCCGCCGTCTGCACAACCCGGCTGCGGCTGCGCTCGGACCGACCCTTCACATCGGCCCAGAGATCGTCGAGCGACAGATACCGCTCATCATCCGGCCGGTTGAACCATTCGGACGACACCCGCCCGTTCCGCTCACCCCGGCTCACATCCACTTTCCAGCCACCAGCCCGCGTCGGCGCGACCGGATCCAGAACTTCCACAACACCCATCGGTATTCCTCCGTGACAGGCGCTGGAAGCCACTCTCCCAGCCCTTAACCTGTCACCGGGAAACCGGCACGTCTCTCACTCTTCAAAAGTCGAGCAATGCGGGACCAAGCTGGTGTTCATGTTGTTTCGAACCGAACGTAGCTTATTTGCGCTTTCCTCGCGCCCCTTCAGGTGCCACTACGGTGCGTCTTGCGGCGAGAATGCCTCGAACAACCCGACCCACCGCTCCACCACGTGCGGCGGGATCGCGTTCAATCCCCGTGTCAGCATCCTTTGTTTGACCTTGATCGACAGCGGCACTTTCCAATGTTCGTCAAGGTGCACGCCCTGCGCCTGTGCCCAGGCTTCGATCTGGCCCACAATTGGCAGGCCTGCCTGCACAACGTCCGCGAACCTCACGTCAGGTTCGCGTTCCATTCGGTCCAGTTCGTCGGCGATGATGTCGAATGGTATCAGGTCTTCAATCTCGGCACGCTCGTAGCCAACATGGGCTGCGACGCTAAGCACCTTGTCCGGGCTTTCCGCATACAAACCCTGAGCCAAGTTGGCGCGCATCTGTCGGCCAGGTCCATCGTCGTCGAGCAGCATCATCGGCAGCACTTCGTCGCGACCAGTGAGGATGCTGGCCACTACCCGCGCTGTCTTCGTTCCGCCAGAGGGTGGGAAGACCAATTCTCGTTTGGGCGTAATTTTCGCGCCGGAGACCAAGAGAGCCTTGATTGCAGTCAGGTAATGTTGATCCGACGGGCCTTCGACCAGCACGGGCCGACAACCAACAAGTAGGCTCTCAGCGACGCTCAGGTTCAGTGCAGAATGGACGGCATACGCCGCGCCCGCCTGCTCATCCCGGCCTTCGCTATGCCGCAGGTTTGGTGTTGCCTTGGTGGTGCCGTCCGCCGCTACATAGACTTTCCTAGCCCTCTCAAGTCGATCCGCATCGACCAGGAAGGGCGAGTGCGATGTATAGATGATCTGGTTGGTCTGGGACAGACTTTCAAAGAACGCAGAGAGGTCACGTTGGGCAAGCGGGTGCAGCGACACGCCCGGTTCGTCGAGGAGCAGCACCGCCTTTTTGTGGTCGCCTCGGCTTTCGACAAGGAAGACGAGATAGAAACTCAGGAACCACTGCAAACCCGTGCTTCGGTTCTCAAGCTCTACCTCAGTCGGACGCCGGTCGTCAGCAACCCAAATACGAAAGTGATTTCCGTCCGCCTCAAAACGGAAGCGGTAATCGCCTTGCTTCCACCAATCCCGAAAACGAGTGGTCAGAGTTGCGCCCGCAGACTGCAGCAAGATTGAGCGCGTCCGTTTCTGCTCCGCGATTGCGGCAATCTCATCCGCGGTTGGCTCTCGGTTCTGGCCATTCACCTCTTTGAAGTCACGTCCGAGTTCTAGGATTTCCTTTGCCTCCAACTGCACGAAGCTGAACAGCACCCGCAGCGTTCTCGCCTTTGCGGCTTCTTTCGCCCCCAAATCCTGCCGCACGAGGTTCTCAACGACATGCGGTAGGTAGATTTCTGAATCGAGGTTGCCATAGTTGGAGTAATAGACAAATGGCGGGATTGCGTTCACGATTACTGCTTCAACGCCTTCGACACGGCCTGGTGGCGGTGTCATCAGCACGCGGAGCTGGTCGCCTAGTTCTGACGATAGTTGCCTGACCATCGGGACAATAACGCTGGTCTCTGCAGGCTCTTCGGGTATTAGCGCATCGACTGCCTTGATGGCCGCGCGCAACTGAACCGCTCCAAGGTTCTCCGTTTCGGGCAGCGCGTCGGAGGTGGCCCTGAGGCCTTGAACCAACTGAGGCTGCAGCTCGGCTTCTTTCTTGAGAGCCTGCGCCGCTTCAACTGTGCCTGCGGCCCCCGTTAGCTTGCCCGCGAGCCACTCACGCGTAACGGTGGTGATCCGTTGGTGCTTTGGAAATTCGATGTCGTAGTGACCGTCGAAGAAGCGCGTGACGCGGACCGTCTTAGCAATCTCAGCCGAAATACCAGCGGCTTGCGCGATAGCAGCGCCGGATGCACCGGTATCAAACTCGGCTTCGATGAAATGGTAATCGCCCGGCGCGTTGCGGATTTCTCCGAACATCGTTTTCGGATAATCGGACGTCGGTTGAATCTCACCGTCTTGGGCAGGCTTTAGCTTCCAAAGTGGCAGCAGCAAGTTCGTCTTGCCAGACTCGTTGACCCCAATCAGCGCTGTCACGTCGTCGGCCTCAAGCCAACCGCTGTCGGACACGGACCGGAAATTGGAAACTCTGAACCTGGACAATTTCATATGCGAGCACTCCTAATCAAGCGCAATACTACTGGTTGTGTTGCTGCAAAGCAATGCAACACCATGTACTGACATCAACGTAAGCCTACGCCGAGGGCCGTCTTTCTGCGCTGAAGATTTCCGCTTAGGTCCGACGTTATGTCCGACCATAGATACAGACCCGAAGTCGAGATCCTTTCTGTCACCGATACCGGTCGCCGTCGGCGCTGGACGGATGCGCAGAAGGTTCGCATAGTTGAAGAGAGTTTCGGCCCGCGCGGGAGCATGTCCGAGACAGCGCGACGCCATGATATTGGTCGCACGCTGCTTGTGCGCTGGCGGCGTCAATATCGCGACGGTGAACTGTCGGGAGATGCTGCGCCGTTGCGGTTCATGCCGGTGACGCTCGCGGACCCTGAAGCCCCGGCGAAGGCAAATGCGCCAGAACCGGCACCTGTGCCGACTGCGTGCGACCGTGCAGAGATCACGCTGCTGAACGGTCGGCGTCTTTCGGTTGCAGCGATGATCGACCCTGCGGTTCTGACGCGCCTCGTGCAGGTGCTGGATCCGGCATGATCGCGTTTCCGGCTGGCACCAAGGTCTGGATCGCGGGCGGGGTGACGGACATGCGGCGTGGCATGAACACCCTGGCGCTGGCGGTGCAGCAGGGACTTGGCCGTGACCCGCATGGCGGCGAAATCTTCTGCTTCCGGGGCCGCAAAGGCGATCTGGTGAAACTGCTCTGGCATGACGGGGTCGGCATGTCGTTGTATGTGAAGCGGCTGGAGGCGGGCAAGTTCATCTGGCCTGTAAGTCAGGATGGGACGGCCGTTTCGATATCCGCCGCGCAGCTCGGCTATCTTCTGGAAGGGATCGATTGGCGCAATCCGCGTTGGACGCAACGCCCTGCAAAGGCTGGATAATCCCTGCTGAAGTGCCTGTTTTTATTGGCGATCCAGCGCATCTGTGGTAGTCCTCTGCCATGTCAGATGCCGCTTCCGAAATCGCCAGATTACGCGCTGAGCTGGCCGCGCAAACAGCCCGTGCCCAGGCCGCCGAACGCGACCTGGCGCAGGCGCGCGCCTTGGCATCCTGCACGGAAGCGATGATCCAGGAATTGAAGCTGGAGATCGCCAAGCTGCGCCGCGACAAATACGGCATCTCATCCGAACGCCGGGCGCGGCTGATCGATCAGCTGGAGTTGCAGCTTGAGGAATTGGAAGCCGCTGCCACGGAGGATGCGTTGGCGGCGGAACAAGCAGCAGCGCAGGATAAGACCAGCACCGTGCGCGCCTTCACACGACGCAAGCCCGTGCGCAAACCCTTTCCCGAGCATCTGCCGCGAGAGCGTGTGGTGGTCGAGGCCCCGTCCAACTGCACCTGCTGTGGTTCAGACCGGATCGTGAAGATGGGCGAGGATATTACCGAGACGCTGGAGGTCATCCCGCGCCAGTGGAAGGTGATCCAGACGGTGCGCGAGAAGTTTACCTGCCGGTGTTGTGAGAAGATCAGCCAGCCACCTGCACCCTTCCACACCATTCCTCGGGGTTGGGCCGGACCGCAACTGATCGCCATGGTGGCCTTCGACAAATACGGCCAGCACCAACCACTGAACCGCCAATCCGAGCGCATTGCGCGCGAGGGCATCGATCTCAGCCTGTCCACCCTGGCTGATCTGATCGGCCATGCCTGCGTTGCGCTGGCCCCGATCCATGAGTTGATTGAGGCCCATGTTCTGACAGCAGCACGCCTGCACGGCGATGATACGACGGTGCCGCTTCTGGCGCGTGGCGGCACCAAAACTGCGCGGCTCTGGACCTATGTGCGCGATGACCAGCCATGGGGTGGCAGCGCGCCACCTGCCGCCTTGTTCAAATTCTCCCGTGACCGCCAGATGATCCACCCCAACAAGCATCTCGCGGGGTGGCAGGGCGTTCTGCAGGCTGATGCCTATAGCGGCTATAACGACCTGTATCTGGCTGACCGCAGCCCCGGCCCTGCACGCAGCGCGCTCTGCTGGAGTCACGCACGGCGCAAATTCTTTGAGCTGGCCGACATCGCGGGCAACGTGCGCAAGAACAAGCCTGCACATGATATCTCGCCCGTCGCCTTGGAAGCGGTGAAACGGATCGACGCGATCTTCGACATCGAGCGCGACATCAACGTTATGGGCGCGGCTGCTCGCCTTGCCGTGCGGCAGGAACGGTCGCTACCGTTGGTTGAAGGCCTGCGTAGCTGGCTTCTGGAAGAACGCGCCCGAATGTCGAAACACAACAGCGTCGCAAAGGCCATCGACTATCTGATGCCGCCCAAGGGTGACCGATGGCATGCCTTCACCGCTTTCCTGGATGACGGGCGTATCTGCCTGACCAACAACGCCGCCGAACGCGCCCTGAGAGGCATCGCATTGGGCAGAAAGTCATGGCTCTTCGCAGGGTCTGAACGCGGTGGCGAAAGGGCGGCCTTCATGTACACCCTGATCGTCAGCTGCAAGATGAACGACATTGATCCGCAGGCCTGGATGGCAGACGTCCTGGCGCGCATGCCGGACATCACCGTGTCTCGCTTGCCCGAGTTGCTCCCATGGAACTGGAAGGCCCAGCAGGAAGCCGTCAAGGCCGCGTGACCGCGTCCCTCGCCGGATGCTTACACATCAACAACAAGAATGAGAGCTAGGAAGGACCGGAGTCGCTTGAAGGATTGAATGATCTATCCCCGTCATGTCCAGTGTCGGCACGCTGCAGTTCGAGGGAATTTTCGCATGGTGGAGCATCGGGAAGATGGACTCCGAGCCGCCTTGCGGCAATCAGTCAAACCCGGCGGTCTAACCCGCCGGGCCCAAGGGGGAGCCCCCGTTCCTCAGAACGGGATCTCGTCGTCGCGGTCGACCAGCTCGGGGTTTTCGTTCTCGGCCGACTTCGGGCGGCTCAGGAAGTCGACCTTCTCGGCGATGATCTCGCAGCCGTAGCGGTCGTTGCCCATGCTGTCGATCCACTTGCTGTAGTGGAGGCGGCCGTGGACAAGGACCTTCATGCCCTTTTCGCAGTGCTCCGCGACCGTCTTGCCGAGGCCATTGAAGCAGGTGATGCGGTGCCATTCCGTGTCCATGACCCGGTAGCCGTTCTCGTCGCGCAGGACGCGACCTTCCGAGAGGCGGGGGCGAGAGGTGGCGAGGCTGAAGTTGGTGATGTTGGTGCCGCCCTGGGTGGTGCGGGCTTCGGGTTTTTGGCCAATGTTGCCAGCGAGGATGACGATGTTCTGCATGGTAAGCTTCCTTCTGTGTCCTGTCTTCGGGACCGTCCCTTCGACAAGACCCTGAAAAGCCCGTCGGGTGACGCGTGCACGGTGGACGGAACGGACACCGGAAACCCCCAGAGGACCGGGGTGGAGCGGGCAGCCCCGAAGGGGCAACACGGCCCGGTCTGACGCGGGGTTGCGCGTGAGAGCCCTAACGGGATTAGGGGATTGTCAGTCGAAAGGATGGCCCAGCAGACAGAGCGACACGGGGGAAGCCAATGCCAGACCCTGTCATCCGGCACACATGGCCCGTCAGAACCCAAGCCCGGCCCTGCACTGGCGGTCGATACCGATCATGCCCAACCGCCCCCCTGCCCCAGCCGTAAGGGAGTTGCGGGTCCATGCCGATACAGGCTACCTTGCGGGATAATTCAGGACACGGAAAGCATAACGTGGCCGATTTCGATCTCGAGGCGCTGTCGCTCACGGAACTGCGCAAATTGCACAAGGACATCGCCAAGTCGATTTCCACCTACGAGGACCGGCAAAAGGCAGAGGCCCGCGCCAAGGTGGAAGCCTTCGCCAGAGACCTGGGCTATTCGCTGGCCGAACTCATGGGCGAGGATGCAAAACCCAAGCGTGCGCCCGCCCCGGCGAAATACCGGCACCCTGAGAACCCGGCGCTCACCTGGTCCGGCCGGGGGCGGAAACCGCAGTGGTTCGTCGAGGCCCCATCGGAAGGTTTCTTCGTAAAACCACGTTAACAAGGAACTTTTAGCGAACATTTTTCAGAGAGAACGCGAAATACATAAAAGTTATCAACACTTTATTCCATCAAGGCGATAATGGAGGATTTCCAGGAGTTGAGTCCGCGACTCTGCCAGTCCACAAAACGCTCGTTTTAGAGGCGGCTGCCTCGGAAGCGGGCTGCGCCCTAGAAAAGGCCCTCATGGCGTCCTTAAAACCGTCTCTATTTCCTCAGCGTCCCAAAATTCATCGCCGCCGTTTGATGGACGTGCCCCCAAAAGCGATGTTTCTTATATGTTCTTCCTTAGCGTGGTTTTACGAAGAAACCTTCCGATGGGGCCAGCCATCGCCGACCGGTCGGCCAGGCTATCATCCTGGGCTGTTGCTGCGGATTTATCTTTACGGGTATTTGAACCAGATCCAGTCATCACGGCGGCTGGAACGAGAATGCGGTCGGAACCTGGAACTCATTTGGCTGACCGGTCGGTTGAAGCCGGATTTCAAGACGATTGCTGATTTTCGTAAGGATAACGGGCCTGCGATCCGCAAAACCTGCCAGCAATTTGTTGCCCTATGCCGCAACATGGGTTTGCTCGACGGCGATGTTGTCGCGATTGATGGCAGCCGCTTTAAAGCGCTGAACTCCAAGGCCAAGAATTACACGCGCGGCAAGCTGCGCCAGAAGCTCGATGAGATTGATAAAGCAATCGAGCGTTATCTGGGCGAGTTGGATCGTGCTGATGCGGTGTTTGAGCAGACGGGCACTGTGCTGCCAGAGGCCCGCATGGAACGCACCCTGAGAAAGCTGGAACATCTGAAAAAAGAGGCGGTCCGCTACCGATCAATTGAACAGCGCATGGATGAGACTGGTGAAAGCCAGGTCTCGCTCAGCGACCCTGACGCCAGATCAATGGCAACAACAGCGCGCATGCCGCGCATTGTCGGCTACAATGTTCAGACCGCTGTCGAAGCCGATCACCATCTGATCGTCGCACATGAAGTCACCATGCTTGGGTTTGATCGGGACGCTTTATCGATGATGGCGGTAGCCGCGGGCGATGAAATGACGACAGATCAACTCACGGCAATCGCGGACAAAGGCTACTACAAGGGGGAGGAAATCGTCGTCAGCGAAGAGGCTGGCATCTCGGTTGTCGTTCCCAAACCCATGACATCAAATTCCGGTGCGCGCGGCCAGTTTGACAAGGCAGACTTCGCGTATGACGCCGCAAAGGATGTCTACATCTGCCCAGCGGGCGAGGATTTGATTTACAGATTTACCAGTCAACAAGACGACAAAGCCATCAGATCATACTGGTCGGGCGCATGTGCTGATTGCGTCATCAAGGACAAATGCACGACCGGCAAGGAACGCCGCGTGCGCCGGTGGGAACACGAGGCTGTCCTTGAGCGCGTTCAGGCGCGGCTGGATGCCGACCCGGGCCAATTGGCTGTCCGAAGCATGACGGTAGAGCACCCCTACGGCACGATTAAATCATGGATGGGTGCTACGCATTTCAAAATGCGGACCCTGAAAAAGGTGGCGACGGAAATGGCGCTGCATGTGCTGGCCTATAACATGACCCGTGTCATGAACATCATGGGCATTCCGGCGATGATCGCGGCGATGAAGGCGTAAATGGCCTTGATTGCTCAAAATCCGCTCCCGAAAACACAGAAACCATCCTCAGATGCTCCCGCCGCCCTCGTGGCCCCCCGAGACGGACCAAATACTTCGCACGACTAAAAACACGCCCATACGGCGAGAACGACCGGTTTTTCCAAAAATAGTCGAGTTTTCACACACCCTCTCCGCACAGCCGCCAGTCACAAGCTCCGTCCCGCCGCAATGGGATATCCCTATACGCATTGCTTGAATATGCACATTGGGATATACATATGATCATTGCAGGCGCGTCATCGGATATGCGCCGGTCATCAGTGAGAGACAGACAATGCCGCTCTACATCCGGGATGACAAGGTCGATGATCTCGCGACGCGCTTCATGAAACTGAGCGGCGCGAAGACCAAGACGGAGGCTGTGCGCATGGCGCTGACGGCGCAGCTTGCCGTCGAGCAGGCACGCAAGCCGCTGCTCGACCGGCTGGCCCCGCTGCTGCATCGCGCGGATGAGCTGGGGCCCCCCGATCCTGATTTCGACATGAAGCGCTTCACAGATGAGATGTGGGACGCGCGCTGATGTTCATCGACGCCTCCGCGATCGTGGCGGTCCTGAACCGCGAGGCAGGGTATGAGGATATGGTGCGCCGCATGGGCGATCATGAAGGCCAGCTTTACACATCGCCGATGGCGCGGTTTGAGGCGAGTGTCAGCCTTGCGCGCTCGCGCTCCGGCGCGCAGGCAAGGCCATCGCGCGCGTTGATGGACGCCTGTGCCGGGCTGGTTAAGGATTTCGTGGAAGAATTATCCGCGCGGGATATCCATATCACGGGCAGCATCGGGGATGGCGCGATTCAAGCCGCGGCGGAATATGGCAAGATCGTCGGACATCCCGCCGATCTGAATTTCGGCGATTGCTTTGCCTATGCCTGCGCCCGGGCCTATCGGCTCAAGCTGATCTACAAGGGCAATGATTTCGCGCAGACAGATCTTGCGTGAACGCTGGCGGTCGACAGCCGCTATCATTGCTCCTTGCAAAACCCCCGCCAGATGCGCGCATCTTGTTGCAAAGCCGTCTCAGGAGGCTTTCTTGAGGGCCTTGCGGGCGGTTTTCAGCTTGGCTTCCTGCTTGGCGACTTTTGCCTTGCGCGATTTGACTTCTTTCTTGAGCTTCTTGATCTCGGGTTTCTTGGCCATGATGCTATCCTCGCATGTCGCCGACCCTCCCCTACGGTACGTCGGCACCCGCCACTATTGACCAAAAACCCTGCGAATACAAATTTCAGCGCGGCTGCAACATCTCGGGTGGGTCAAACGTCACCCTGCGATGCGCACAGCGCGCACGCGCGCAACATGCCAAGGCACAGGCGGCACCACGCAGGTCACGCATATCCCCGCCGCTGCTTCACGCGCGCGAGTTTCATCAGCGCGGTCACGGCCTGCCCTTCATCGGCGTGCGGCTCGATCATCATCTGACCACGATATCCGATCCGGCCCCATTCGCGCACAAGGCTGGCACCGCCGAACAGGTCGGGCTGGATGCTCATGCGGTAAAATCGCCGCATGTTGCGCGCAGCATCGACCCGGCGCATCTGCAGGTCGGTCGGGAAGATTTCCAGTTGGCTGACAGTATCAAACATGTCGCAATCCGGGCGCGGGGTTTGTGCCATGATATCAGGGGAAAGCGCTTGCTTCCACCGTGATGTCCGCCGCTGTGATGTCCCCGTGAGAGGAAAGGGGCTCACGCCCCCTTCTCAAACTTCATGACCGGGATGCCCAGCTTGCGGGCCTTATCGGCGAGGTTCTCCTGGATGCCATTGCCCGGGAAGACGAGGACGCCTACTGGCAGGACGTCCAGCATGGCGTCGTTGCGCTTGAAGGGCGCGGCCTTGGCATGCTTGGTCCAGTCAGGTTTGAAGGCCACCTGCGTGACACCTCGGGCCTCGGCCCATTTGGCGGCGATGAGCTCTGCGCCCTTCGGGCTTCCCCCGTGCAGAAGGACCATGTCGGGATGTTTGGTCCGGACCTGATCGAGCTTGCCCCAGATCAGGCGGTGATCGTTGAAATCGCTGCCACCGGTGAGGGCAACCTTGGGGCCTGCGGGCAGCATCACCTCAGTCTCTGCCCGGCGCTTGGCGGCCAGGAAGTCGCGGCTGTCAATGAGCGCTGCGGTCATGTGCTGGCGGTTCACCATCGATCCCGTGCGGGGGCGCCAGGCGGATCCCGTGTGATGGACAAACTCGGTGGCGGCGTGATCGCGCATCATGTCCATGCAGTTGCGTCGCTCGACAAGCGTCAGCCCTTCGGCCATCAGGCGCTCAAGTTCGGTGGATTTCACCTCGGAGCCGTCCTGCTCGCGCTGGAGGCGGCGCTGCGCCTGTTCGTTCTCATCGAGCGACCGCTCGACCCTCGCCGTGGCGCGGTGGAAGAGGTTGACCTGGCCCCAGAGGACTTCTTCGAGGTCGGGTTCCATGCGGGTGTCTTCGAGGGTCGCGACGAGGGCATCGAAGATATCGGCAGCGGCGCGGCGCAGGTGATCGGCATCCGGCATCGGGCGCGGATCGGGCTCGTCTTCAAAGGGTCGGTAGCCATAGAGCTGCAGCTCTTCGAGCGCATGGGCGGTCTGGGATACGGTCTGGGCGGGGTCATAGGCATCCTCATGGGTCTGGATCGTCATCTGTTTCTTGCCTCCGGGCTTGTCTCGTCCGCGCGACATCCCGCGCGGCCTTCATGGGCAGCTCTGAGCCGTCATGGCGGACGCCCCTTCACCCCCTCTTCGGGGCCGAAACGCATGTGGAGGAGGGCGGCAGGCGGGCTATTTGTTTCGCGATGCAAAGCGGGATTTATCCCGCGGCGGAAATAGCCTGCCTGCCGCCCTTGAGGGGGCGGACCCTTTGACGGCAGCACGCCCATCTCTGAGAAGGCCGTGCGGGTGTCGGGGGGATAAGATTCACCCGGGAAGAGGCAAAGCGATGGTCCAGAGCCGCGACAGGGATCCGTGACCCCTGCCCCGCCATCCCCGACCGACCCCTGCGCGATGCGGCTCAGCCGAACAGGCGCTGCCGATCCTGGGGCCCGATCTGCCCTGCCAGATGCTGGCGCAGCGCCTCCGCGCCGTTCGCTCGGAGATCATCGTTGAAATCCCCGAGACGCGGTTCCAGCACCCGAACAGCAACCCCGACCTCGGTTGCTCTGGCGCTCAACCGCTCTGCCGCGCGCGCACCCGCAGGATCGCGGTCGATGGCGATATAGAGGCGCTGCACCTCCTTCGGCAGCAGGACAGCCCCGAGGTGACCCGATGAGAGCGCCGCCCAGACAGGAAGGCCGGGGACCGCTTGCGTGAGCGACAACATGGTCTCAATGCCCTCGCCAACCACGAGGATGTTGTCATGCGGGGTCAGCCTGACGGCATTGCCCAGAAGGTGACCCATCGCCCGCCGCTGCGTTTTGACCGCCGCCTTTCCCTGACCGTCAGGTGCTAACCAGGTGCGATGCAAACCCTGCAAGGCCCCTGCCCCATCGGTGACCGCCGCGATCAGCGCCGGTCTGGGGAGGCTCCGGGTCTGGCCCTCATCGCGATGCCAGCACTTCGGGTGGAAGCGAAGGGCACTCATCATGCCGCCTTGGGTGAGGCCCCGGGCGCGCAGATAGCTGTCGGCAAGCGTGCCTGCGACCGGCACCGAGGCTGCAAACAGACGCGCCGCCGCCCCTAGTGTGCCCCCGGGGGGTTTGGGTTTTCGAGGGCCTGGCGCATCCGGCATCACCGGCATTGGGCGGCCAAGATGCGCGCGGGCCTCGTCCAGAAGCTCGGGAAACCGCGTGATCCCCGTGCGTGCACGGATGATGTCCAGCAGATCCCCATATTCCGACGTGGCGGAATCACTCCATTTTCCGCGCGCCCCCGGCCCCGAGCTTGGCCCGGTCAGCCGCACAAAAAGCGACCGGCCGGGGCTGTTCTGCAGATCGCCCACCATCCAGTAAGACCCTTCCCGCCGTCCGGCGGGAAGGTAATGACGACATACGCTTTCAGCGTTTTGCGCAAGTTCGCGCAGAAGATTTTCTGTTTCAACCGACATGCACCACATCTTTTTCAACCATTGCGTGCATGTAGGCCAGCCACAGGCAGGCGCGCAAGCAGCTGCTCCAGCACCGCAATCCCGCGCGGATCCGTCGGGCAAAAGAGCCGCAGCTTCCAGGCGATGATTTCCGAGAAGAACCCATCGGCCTTGAGCCGGTCCTTGGCGGCCTCGGAGAAACCGGAAAGTTCGATCCGGTTGACGCCCATGACGCGCGAGCGGTGCAACTCCATCCCCTCCGAGAGGCGCACCACGGTCTTGCCCTCCAGAATGAGGGCATGGACCTGCGCCGCGGACAGTTTTGGTGCATCGTCCGCCAGCGTGGTTGCGACCCAGGCGGGCGAGACGCGGCGGCCGATGATACGCTGCCCATCGTCAGTTTGCAGCCGGTAGACGCGGGTTTCGTCCTGAGGAAGCTGCTTCCAGATCGGCAGAAGAAGGCCTGCCACGATATGCAGCGTGGTCTCCGAGAATTCCGGCACCTCGGCCAGTTCCGCGGTCCAGGCGGCAGTGAACGCCGCGCGGTCGGCTTCCAGCCAGTGGGTGTCGTCCATGATCTTGGCCGGGACCGTGCTGGATTCCGTGGGGCGGATCAGCCTCAGCCGCGGCTCAATCGTGCCGTCATCCAGCATCAGGCTGGTTGCGGGCACCTGCACCGCAGCGCGGTTTGAGCGACTGTTGACCAGAAGGCGCGCTTTGGGGTCTTCGAGCCAATCCAGCGCGTCGGCCAGCGACAGCGGCGTGTTGCGCTGCTTTTGCGCGATGGTCAGGAGCTGGGTTTCCGCGCCAGAGCCGGGGTGCGTATAGATCACCCGTGCATCCGTCACCCGAAAGCTCTCTGCGCGCAGGGTCTCGAGACCAAGGTCATAGACCTCGGCGGCGATGGCGCCCTCGATGCGCTGCGCCAAAAGCTCTTCGAATGCGGTGAACAAAGTGCCCTGCATGTCGATTGTCAGCGCCAGAAGGCGATTGAGGAAAGTGGTGATGGGGGGCAGATTGTCCTTGAGGCCATTGTCATCGGTCAGGCTGAGGCCCGTCGCATCCTCGAACGTCTCCAGCGAGCACCCCGCCACATCGCCGCGATGCAGTTTGCGGTAGAGCTGGCGGAGCGCGTCGCGGGCATAGGGGCTCTCGAGGTTGTCCTCGGGCCGGAACAACCCCTGGCCACCGGTCTGGCGCTGACCGCGCGTGATGGCACCGAGCGTGTCGAGACGGCGCGCGATGGTCGACAGGAACCGTTTTTCTGCTTTCACATCGGTGGCGACGGGGCGGAACAGTGGCGGCTGCGCCTGGTTGGTGCGGTTGGTGCGGCCAAGGCCCTGGATCGCTGCATCTGCCTTCCAGCCGGGCTCAAGGAGGTAATGGACCCGCAGGCGCTGGTTTTTCGCGCCAAGATCGGCATGATAGCTGCGTCCCGTTCCGCCCGCGTCCGAGAAGATCAGGATGCGCTTCTGGTCATCCATAAAGGCTGCGGTTTCCGCGAGGTTGGCAGATCCTGCCCGGCTTTCCACAACGAGCCGCGCCGCGTGACCCTCGCCCTTGCGCACGATGCGCCGCGAGCGGCCCGTGACCTCGGCCACCAGATCGGTGCCGAAGCGCTGGACGATCTGATCCAGCGCGCCGGGCACAGGCGGAAGCGATGCCAGATGCTCGATCAGCGCATCGCGGCGGCGCACCGCCTCGCGACATTCCACCGGCTGGCCATCGCGCGTGACAGGGCGCGAGGAGAGGTTGCCCTCGCTATCGGTGAAAGGCTCAAACAGCTGCACCGGGAAGGAATGGGCGAGGTAGTCCAGGCACGCCTCCCTCGGCGTGATGTCAACGCGAATGTCGTTCCACTCATCCGTAGGGATGTCTGACAGGCGGCGTTCCATCAGCGCCTCGCCGGTCGAGACGATCTGGATGACCGACGCATGGCCTGCTGCGAGATCGGCTTCGATGGAGGATATGAGGGTGGGGGTTTTCATGGAAGTGAGCAGATGGCCGAAGAAGCGCTGCTTGGCGGATTCAAACGCCGAGCGCGCGGCCGACTTGGCCTGGCGGTTCAGCGTGCTGCTGGAGCCAGTCGAACTGGTCGGACCAGTCGAGCTGGCCGGGCCAGTGATGTTGGCCGCCTCCATCGCAGCGGACAAGTTCTGATGGATAATTTTGAACGCGGTCGCGAAATCATCATAAATGCTCCGCTGCTCCGGCGTCAGCGCATGAACCAGCATCTCGTACTCGACGCCGTCATAGGAGAGAGAGCGGGCCGTGTAGAGGCCAAGGGACCGCAGGTCGCGGGCGAGGACCTCCATCGCGGCAACCCCGCCTGCCTCGATGGCTTGCACGAATTCTGCCCGCGTTGAAAACGGAAAGTCCTCCCCACCCCAGAGGCCAAGCCGCTGCGCATAGGCCAAATTGTGCACCGAAGTCGCGCCGGTGGCAGAGACATAGACCACGCGGGCATTGGGCAGCTTGTGCTGCAGACGCAGACCCGCCCTGCCCTGCTGCGATGCCTCGGTGTCACCGCGCTCGCCCTTGGACCCTGCGGCATTCGCCATGGCATGGCTTTCGTCAAAGAGGATCACCCCGTCGAAATCAGCCCCCAGCCAGTCAACGATCTGATCGACGCGGGACTTTTTGGCGCCCCGCTCTTCCGAGCGCAGCGTCGCATAGGTGGTGAAGAGGATGCCCTCGGTGAGCGGAATGTCTTTGCCTTGCGCAAAGCGCGACAGGGGCGTGACCAGCAGCCGCTCCTGCCCGAGGGCCGACCAGTCGCGCTGCGCATCCTCCAACAGCTTGTCGCTTTTGGAAATCCAGAGCGCCTTGCGCCGGCCGCAGCACCAGTTGTCAAGAACAATTCCGGCCGACTGGCGGCCCTTGCCCGCGCCCGTGCCATCGCCCAAGAAAAACCCGCGGCGGAAGCGGATGGCGTCAGCGGCATCATCGGGCGCAGCCGAGACCATGTCGCCGGTTTCATCGACGCACCATGATCCGGCGAGATACGCCGAATGCGCTTCGCCCGCGTAGATCACGGTCTCGAGCTGGGCGTCTGAAAGCAATCCGTCGTGCAGAACGGCGGCGGGCAGCTTGGGGCGGTAGCTGGGTTTGGGAGGCGCGACCGAGGCCATCGCCGCTGATTGCACCAGCTTGGTCGGGTGCGGTTCCGCTCCTGGGATGTCGATCGCCTGCAGGCGGAAGGTTTCATAAATGGCATCCGACAGGCGCGCACTGGCATCGTCTTCGGTCGCATCGCGCAGCGTGTAGGCGAGGTCTGTGGCCTCGATCTGCGCGGCCGTTTTGGTGGGGGGTGTTGCTGGCGTGGCGCGCGATGTGCTGATGGCCGTGCGCGTGGTGCGGGCAGGATTTCCCGGGAAGGGGGAACTGGGGCCCTGCCCGGCTGGTACGACCTGCGCCAGCGTGAGGCGCGGGGGGACATGGACGGTGATCAGCGAGAGCAGGCTGGCGACATCGGGCGATATCGGGCGCGCCAGATCGGCGGTGATGCCGCCCGGCTCGCCACCGCGACATTTGTCGAAGACCGAAATGCGCGTCTCGAAGCTGGTGCCGTGCTTGGCGAAGGCGGCACCTGACACAGCACCAGTGAAGACCAGATGTGCAGACTCGGTCAGGCGGGCGAAGGTTTCGGCCCAGGCGGGCGTATCGGGCGCAAAACCCGCACCTGTGATGGCGACGAGCCGTCCGCCGGGGGCCAGACGCGCGAGGGCCGAGCGCAGATGCCGGGCTGTCGCCTCGGTGGTGCGGGCGTCGACATTGGCCACTGCCGAGAAGGGCGGGTTCATCAGGATGACGCTCGGGCGCAGGCCTGCGTCCAGATGATCGTCGATTTGTGCGGCATCAAAACGGGTGACCGGACGGCCCGGGAACAGGCGGCGCAGAAGATCGGCGCGGGTGTCAGCCAACTCGTTCAGCATCACGCTGCCGCCTGCGATCTCGGCGAGGATCGCCAGAAGGCCGGTCCCGGCCGAGGGCTCCAGCACAAGATCGCGGGGCGTGATCTGTGCCGCAGCCAAAGCCGCCAGCCCCATGGGCAGGGGTGTGCTGAATTGCTGGAACCGCTCCATCTCCTCCGAGCGGCGGGTATGCGTGGGCAAAAGGCCCGCCACCTTGGCGAGGATGGGAAAGAGTGCTGCAGGCGAGCCGGCACGGGCCAGAAGCGCGCGGCCGAATTTCCGCAGAAACAGGACCAGCGCCACCTCGCCCGCCTCATAGGCGAGTTTCCAGTCCCAGGCGCCGGTCGCATCGGAGCCGCCAAAGGCGCGCTCCATCTCAACGCGCAGGCGCAACGTGTCGATCTGGAAGCCCTGCGCCAGATCGGGCTGCAGCGCCTCGGCCACGCTCAAGATCGCAGCGGCCGTATCGGGCGACGGGATGGGGGCAACAGAAGCAAGTGCGCGCTCGGTCGCAAAATGGGCGAGATGGGTCATCGGGAAACTCCGGAATGAGGGACAGGATCAGGCCAGGACACCCTCTCTCGGGCACCCTCAGGCCTGACCCTCCCCGGCCCTCCTCTTCCTCTCGAACCCCATGATCTGCGCAGGTGGCTTGCTTTTGTTCCTGTTATGTTCTATATTGAGGGTCGAGCTATGAAGGGAGAGCCCCGATGGACAGCACCACTTACGCCCTGCCCGCAACGCCGAAGCAGATCGCCTTCGCCGAACGCCTCGCCCGCATCAAACGCCGCGCCGTCCCGAATGAATGCTTTCGCGACAAGGGGCTGATGGCGAAATGGATCGACGGGATCAGGTGAGGGTGGCACGATACCGCCGCGCGAGCATTCGGAGCTTTTGCCACTCCATAGGTTCACAAACCGATCGTATTTGCCAACCTGTAGAGTGGCAGATTGGGTCGTCAGGACTTCAACCTTGATCAAACTCCTGTCCGAGCCGCACCAGCTCCGTGAGCGCGGCGTCCTTTTTCTACAAGTCGTTCTCTCCAGCGATGAGCTTGCGAACATTGCTGACGGACATGAACATTCTGAGCGGGTTCGAAGCCAAGGATTGGAACCCGTAGCCTTCGTAAAGTGCCCTGCGGCGCGCAACGCGATCAGGATCACCGCAGTCAAGGACATCAAGCATGACGACCGCGACGCCAATGGCGTCGGCCGCAACGGCGATTCGCCGGAGGGCGTCGACAAGCAGATCGCCGCCAAACCCGCCCCCGTGGAACTTCTGATCACGCCCGATCATCGAGATATAGGCGGCGGGGATGTTCCCATGCGAAGGCCGGGACCGCGCAAACTTTGCAGGAAGATCGGTAAACTCAACCGCGTGCGCATTCAGAGCATAGAAGCCGATGACCGTGCCGTCTCGGTCAACCATAACATAGAGGCGGACGTTATCTGCCTTGGCGAGCTTGTTTGCGGTCTTCTGAAAATAGTTGTCGACTTGCTCGACACCGCAAGAAAAAGCCGCCCGATCATGCCTCGAAGGATCGAACGGCTCAATGATATAGGTAGCAGGTCGTGAGCCCGACATTTACTGCGACACAACTGTTTTGCTGTGCCGACGGAAGGCCGCGCGCAGGGCCTCAGTCGGCGCCGCCGGCGCATCAAGCACTGCGAAGAACGCCTCATGATCGACCGGCTGCAGCACCGTCCGTTCATGCGCTGCGATCGTTGCCAGCGCTGCCTGGTAAGCGGCATTCATCGTGAAGACGGAATCGTCGACGCCAGAAAGCGCCGCCGCCTGCTGGATCGCAGTCTTGATGCGCGGCTTCGTCCGGAAATTCATCCGGGCCTCGTTGCGCTCATCGATCGCGCGCGTGGTGTCGTGGAAACCAAGCATGGTCGCCTCCTGTTTTGCCAATCCATCATGTACGCCATTTTGACGTACAATACAAGCGTTCGGTCAGAGAAATTCAACGAAAGCCCGCTCACCCAAACCGTCGCCCAGTCTCAGTGAAAGTGTAGTCATTGGCGATGATCCCTTCCTCGATGGCCTCGTCCGAGGTGAGGTGGTCATACTCAACATGAAGCTGGCGATAGAACCAACGGGCCAGATCGCGGATTGCTTCAACCACGGTTTCCTCGGCGTCCTCGGTCGGCGGCTGCCAGGTCGGGCTGTCGCGGGTGACGTCCACCGACATGGTGTATTCGTGGTAGTAGCGGCCTCGGTGGCTGATCTCGGCGGCGAGCTGGTAGAAATTCCGCCGCTGGACGGCCTGCAGCCGGTCGGCGATGCCGTGCAAAGTTGCGTCCTGGGGCGCATAGGCGCGGATGCGTGCGGCTGCGCCCTTGGCGTGGCTGTAAAATCCTTCCAGACAGGCCCCATCGCCCTGGCTCCAAAACCCGGAGAACCAGATGCAGGGCTTTTGACGCGTGCCGCCGCCCATCAGGCGCACAGGGGTGGTCTTGAGGCGAATGCCGAGAATCTCGCAGACCTGCTCAAAATCCTCATAGACCGCATCCCACCAATCATCATGTGGGCCCAACTCGCGATACCAGCTGCGCGCCTTGTCCTTGGCGGCGTCAGAGAGTTCCGGGAACTGGTAGACTGTCGTGCAAATCACCTCAGGCATGGGGGTCCTCCCCGTTCAGTGCGGCCGCCAACCAGTCTTGCGTGCTGATCCAGCCAATCAATTTGCGCGCGCCAAGGTCGATTGCATGCGCGCCACCGCCGAAGGCGTCGAGGCGCAAGCGGGAACAGGTCACAGCATAGGTGAACCCCCACAGGCCGGTGAGATCGAGGTCTTCCGCAAGGCTCAGCACGAAGCGGGTGACCGCTTCGGGGTCGCCGTGGTCTTCGCTGCGGATCCAGAGTTGTGAGCCGGAAGGATCGCTCTCGATCGTCAGGTCAAAACCGCAACACAGCGTTTCTGCCTTGGCATAGGCGTCGTTGCGCAGTGCGAGAAACGCCTCATAGGCGCGCGCGGCATTCTGGGGCGTGCCAACGTCCAGCAGGCACGAGAAACGGGTGAAATAATCCGCCATTGGGGTCTCCATAAGAAAAGGCCCGACCGATGGCCGGGCGTGGGGTGTGATGGGTTGGGGTGATCAGGGGCGGCGGCGTCAGTCCGCGCCCATTGGGTTAGCCTTTGTCTGCAGGCGCGCATGGCTGGCCAGCATGGCGCGGTAAAACCGCTGGCGCGCGACGCGAAGCCCGCGCATGCGCCGCAAGCTGGGATGCAGCGCCCGGATCGCGGCGCGCAGCACAGTGCAGGGCCTGTCCTGAGGGGTTACCCCGAGATGTGCATAGAACGGGTCCATCACCATGACCCCTGCGCATAACTGGCGGGGCAAGCTTGCGGCGGGCCGGAGGGGGACAGGGCACCGCATGGGTTGTAATCGAGCAGGTTCGCGCGCGCGGCGGCGTCGAAGCAAAAGCTGCCATCTGCGGCACGGGTCGTTCCGGATGCCGCGCGCAAATCCTGCAGCACATCGCAGGCGATGCGCGTAATCGCGTGCCTGAGCGCCAGATTGCGGGGCGCAGGTGCTGGCTGGTCCAGCGCAACATAGGGGATGATCACGTCTGGACAGGGGCATTCCACATCACCCGCCCAGGCGGTGAGGCCTGTGATCAGGCAGATGTCATGATCACAGTGAAAGCTGACCATGACATGGGTGATACCGGCCTGGATCAGGTGATCATAAAGCCGGGTCATATTGGCGGCCATCAGCGCGGCGAGGCAAGCCTCGGCCTCGGCATGCCGGGCCTGCAGCCCGTGAAAATCCGTGCGGGCCGGGGGCAGCGGGGCGGGTAATGTCGGGGTATTCTGGCGCATCGATCTCTCCTTGAAACAGGCGGGGGACGTGCGCGTCGCGGGGTGGTCTTTCCTCTGCCCCGCAAGGCGCATCTCTGCCCTGCCAGCCTCTTCCTCTTCACGCGGCCAGCTGCAGCACGCGGGCGGCAAAGGCGCGCCAGAGCGGATCGACCAGACGCCCATCCAGAAGATCGGCGCGGTGGCGCAGCCGCTGCGCCATATCGGTCTCGCGCCAGTCAGTGGCACGGCCCGCCTGTGCGCGCAGCTGGCTTGCCTCCTGCACCACGGATCGCGCCTCGGCAGCACTGGTCACCGGATGGCACCAGGCCACTGCGCTCTCGCTGGCCGCACCCGCGAGCACCAGACGCGCGTCGCGGTCCAGAATGGCGATCATCTGCCGGGCAGCATCGGGGGCCATGTCCTCGGCATGATCGATCGCGCCCTGCATGGCCTCGGCCAACGTGGCGAACCGGGCAAGGACCATGGGCGCGGCCCGGCCCGACATCTGCGCAGCGGGCAAGGTGTTTGAGACTGTCAGGGCGAAGGGGCGATTGGGATCAGCGGTGCCATTTGGGTTGTGTGGCGCGGGGCCGCTCGGGCGAGGGGTCGGGTGAAACGGCATGGGAAAGTCGAACATGGCTGATATCTCCGACGGCGCGGAAAGCCTCTCTCCCCGCTTCAAACCGTCAAAGACCAAACCGCCGCCCTCTTCCTCGAAAGGGGGCGGCAGATAATCTAGGCTTAAGTCAGCAATCAGGATGTTGCAGACACTACCAGCTTATGCCAGCCTCGGATCGCTCGACCGGGGGACAGCCATCATGAAGTTCAAGGTTACAGAGGACTGGACAGCCACTTATGTTGATCCAATAGTTTTACAGGCCGGCGACGTGCTTTATCTCACGGGTCGTAAGGAAAACTGGGATGGCTACATCTGGCTATGGGCGAAATCCGCAGGCGGTCTGGAGGGCTGGATACCCGATACCATCGTAAGAAAAGCAAACGATGGCTGTGCAGCAGCTGAAGATTATAATGCTGCTGAACTTACTTGTCAGGTGGGCGAAATTGTTACAGGCGAAAAGGAAACACACGGCTGGGTATTCTGCCGGTCAGCGGACGGTTCTGCCGGTTGGGTTCCGCTGAAAAACCTTGTGTCGAGTGTCGAGTAAGGGTTCATCTTGATTTTTTATGGGGCGCCAGTGAGGCGCCCCACCCAACTTCATCCGACCCGGTCGAGCAGCTTCTTGGCCCGCCCTTCCATGTCGAGGCGGGCATCCTGCTGGGTCTTGTCGCGCGCCAGCCGCGTGATGCCCTGCACGAAGTCGAAGATGCTCTCGGGCGGGCGGCCCTCTTCCATCAGCACCTTCTCGATGATCTTGCCAGACTCCGCCTTCGAGAAGCCGCGCTTGCGCAGGAAATCCGCGCGATCCTCATCGCTGCGCGCCACGATCTGCTGCCGCGCGGCCTTGATGCCGTTCACAAACCCCTGCGGCGAGGAATTGGCAAACCGCGTCAGCGCCGGGGCTGCCTCATGTGCGAAACGCGATGCCGCGTATTTCGAATGCCGGATCCTGATCTCCTGAAAATCCTCGACGCCCCAGAGGTTGCGGTTCTGGCACACCGCCCGCAGGTAAAAGCTCGCCATTCCGAGGGTCTTGGCCCCAACCTCGGAGTTCCAGCAGTAAAACCCCCGGAAGTAGAGATCGGGCGAGCCATCGGGCAGCTTGCCCGCCTCGATCGGGTTGCGATCGTCGACCAGGAACAGGAAGACGTCGCGGTCCGAGGCATAGAGCGTGGTCGTGTCGCGGCTGATTTCGACATCGGGGTTATAGACGCCCGTCGACCAGTCCAGCACGCCCGGCACCTTCCACCGCGTATCACCGGTGCCATTGCCCGCGATGCGCTGCACCGCCTCAACCAGTTCATGGTCATGGATCCTGCCGTAGCTGAAACCCGTTATCGCGCGCAGTTCGGTCCGGCCATCTTCCGTCTCGAAAGTCTTCACCTGCTCAGCGCGGTGGTTGGTCAGACCATATTGCAGGTTGATCCCCGCAAGCGGCGCAGGCAGCTGCCGCAGGTAGGACGCTGGTGCACCGACGATGCTGGCAAGCTGGCCGAAGGCCCAATGCGTGGGTGCGACCGGTTCTTGCGCCTTCGGCAACATCAGGTGCAACCGCTCGGGGTTGTCGCGCGCGGCCTCGACCCGGATGTCGGCGGTCTGCACCACCCGGCTCCGGCTGCGCTCGGACCGGCCTTTCACATCGGCCCAGAGATCGTCGAGCGACAGATACCGCTCATCATCCGGCCGGTTGAACCATTCGGACGACACCCGCCCGTTCCGCTCGCCTCGGCTCACATCCACTTTCCAGCCGCCAGCCCGCGTCGGCGCGACCGGATCCAGAACTTCCACAACACCCATCGGTATTCCTCCGTGACAGGCGCTGGAAGCCACTCTCCCAGCCCTTAACCTGTCGCGAAAGCAACCAGCCCTTCTCTGACTCTCAAACGCAGATGTGAGGGGCAGCAATGCGGAGAGGGTGTGTGAAAACTCGCCTCTTTTAGTGAATTGTGGTATGCTCTCTACATCTGAAGCGGGGGTATATCATGGCGGGATTTATCGAAGGTTTGGACCGCCAGCAGACGATGTTGCTGCCTGAACATCTGGACGATTATGTTGATGAGAACAGCCCGGTCCGCGCCATTGATGCCTTTCTCGACATGCTTGATCTCGCGATGCTTGGCTTCACTGTGCAGCCATCGCCGACCGGTCGGCCAGGCTATCATCCTGGGCTGTTGCTGCGGATTTATCTTTACGGGTATTTGAACCAGATCCAGTCATCACGGCGGCTGGAACGAGAATGCGGTCGGAACCTGGAACTCATTTGGCTGACCGGTCGGTTGAAGCCGGATTTCAAGACGATTGCTGATTTTCGTAAGGATAACGGGCCTGCGATCCGCAAAACCTGCCAGCAATTTGTTGCCCTATGCCGCAACATGGGTTTGCTCGACGGCGATGTTGTCGCGATTGATGGCAGCCGCTTTAAAGCGCTGAACTCCAAGGCCAAGAATTACACGCGCGGCAAGCTGCGCCAGAAGCTCGATGAGATTGATAAAGCAATCGAGCGTTATCTGGGCGAGTTGGATCGTGCTGATGCGGTGTTTGAGCAGACGGGCACTGTGCTGCCAGAGGCCCGCATGGAACGCACCCTGAGAAAGCTGGAACATCTGAAAAAAGAGGCGGTCCGCTACCGATCAATTGAACAGCGCATGGATGAGACTGGTGAAAGCCAGGTCTCGCTCAGCGACCCTGACGCCAGATCAATGGCAACAACAGCGCGCATGCCGCGCATTGTCGGCTACAATGTTCAGACCGCTGTCGAAGCCGATCACCATCTGATCGTCGCACATGAAGTCACCATGCTTGGGTTTGATCGGGACGCTTTATCGATGATGGCGGTAGCCGCGGGCGATGAAATGACGACAGATCAACTCACGGCAATCGCGGACAAAGGCTACTACAAGGGGGAGGAAATCGTCGTCAGCGAAGAGGCTGGCATCTCGGTTGTCGTTCCCAAACCCATGACATCAAATTCCGGTGCGCGCGGCCAGTTTGACAAGGCAGACTTCGCGTATGACGCCGCAAAGGATGTCTACATCTGCCCAGCGGGCGAGGATTTGATTTACAGATTTACCAGTCAACAAGACGACAAAGCCATCAGATCATACTGGTCGGGCGCATGTGCTGATTGCGTCATCAAGGACAAATGCACGACCGGCAAGGAACGCCGCGTGCGCCGGTGGGAACACGAGGCTGTCCTTGAGCGCGTTCAGGCGCGGCTGGATGCCGACCCGGGCCAATTGGCTGTCCGAAGCATGACGGTAGAGCACCCCTACGGCACGATTAAATCATGGATGGGTGCTACGCATTTCAAAATGCGGACCCTGAAAAAGGTGGCGACGGAAATGGCGCTGCATGTGCTGGCCTATAACATGACCCGTGTCATGAACATCATGGGCATTCCGGCGATGATCGCGGCGATGAAGGCGTAAATGGCCTTGATTGCTCAAAATCCGCTCCCGAAAACACAGAAACCATCCTCAGATGCTCCCGCCGCCCTCGTGGCCCCCCGAGACGGACCAAATACTTCGCACGACTAAAAACACGCCCATACGGCGAGAACGACCGGTTTTTCCAAAAATAGTCGAGTTTTCACACACCCTCCGGACCTTGCGGACGTTCGCGCCATCCGCCCATGATCCTTCGCTGTTTAGCCATAACCGCGACTTTTGCTATAGGGGTCGGTCAGCACCGATGCGGCGCTGTTCGCACCCACCCGCATAGCGCCTGTCGCTTGTTCGCATTTGCAGCGGACGCCCGGGGCAGGCATCGCTATGGCGACATCACCTTGACTCGGTGATGCGCTTCGGAAAAGCTAATACAGTCGAGTGTGGGTGTATGCGTGGACACCCCAAGTTGGACGAGGTGAACAGGATGCGACAATCAGGCTTGCTGGTCGGTGCTTTGCTTTTTTTCATGTCTGGCAATGCCACCGCACAGGACGCCCAGCGCGGGATCGATGCCTATCGCGCCGGCGATTTCGCGGAGGCCTATGCGCAATGGCTGCCGCTGGCGCTGGCGGGCGACGCCACCTGGCAGTTCAATATAGCCGTGCTCTATGCCAATGGCCAGGGCGTGGCGCGTGATCCGGGCACCGCGCTGGAATGGTTCGAGGCTGCCGCAAACAACGGCGAGCAGCGCGCGCAGATCATCATGGCCGAGCATTACGAAAGTTTTGACTTTTCAGCGCGTGGCATGGCGCAGCCTCGGGCGATCCATTGGCGGCGACAGGCGGCGCTGTCAGGTCATGCCATCTCGATGGCCATTTTGGCGAGGCATCTGGAGTTAGGGTATCCTGATGGCGAAGGCTTCTTCGAGGATCATGACGAGGCCACGCACTGGTACGACCAGGCGCTGGTTCATCTTGAGCGCGAGATACGCGAGAATGATGACCTGGAGGCGATGTATCAACTCGCTGCGATCCTGGATCGCGGCCCTCTCTCCATCGAGTCCGACCGCGCCCGCGCAGCGCAATTATTCGAGCGTTACGTCGCCCAGACTGGCTCTAGGGCGGTGATGCACAATCTGGGGAATATCTACCGCAATTCAACCGCGGTTCGGGATCTGGCCTTGTCCCATCACTGGTACCGGCGCGCCGGGCTCGCGGGCTTGGCGTTTTCGCAAACCGAAGTTGCCGGCATGTATTTCGATGGCGAAGGCGTCGCGCCCGACGTGGAAAAGGCGCTGCTCTGGTATGTCATCGGCGCACAAAACAATTCCGGCCACAGAATTTTCGCCATCGATGAGGCGATCGATGCGCTGCCCGCGGAAGATCGCGCGCTTTTGCAAAGACGCGCCGAGCGCTGCATCGAACAGGACTACCGCGATTGCGGCCTGTGAGCCAATAATCGTCGATCAACACCCAAACTTCGAAATGACAGCTTGTTTGGCATCGCGGTGGTGGATCTCTGTCATGCGCGTAAAGTTGGCGCTGTGAGCAACTGACCGTCCGCAAAGGGCTCGAAGCTGCCTTGCGGCAGTGCAGCGAACCCGGCGGGTTTCCCCGCCGGGCCCGAGGGGGAGACCCCGTTCCTTTCAGAACGGGATCTCGTCGTCGCGGTCGACCAGCTCGGGGTTTTCACTCTCGGCCGATTTCGGGCGGCTCAGGAAATCGACCTTCTCGGCGATGATTTCGCAGCCGTAGCGGTCGTTGCCTGCGGCGTCGGTCCATTTCGTGTAGTGGATGCGGCCATGGACCAGGAGCTTCATGCCCTTTTCGCAGTGCTCCGCGACCGTCTTGCCGAGGCCATTGAAGCAGGTGATGCGGTGCCATTCCGTGTCCATGACCCGGTAGCCGTTCTCGTCGCGCAGCACGCGACCTTCCGAGAGGCGGGGGCGGGAGGTGGCGAGGCTGAAATTGGTGATCTTTGTGCCACCTTGGGTGGTGCGGGTTTCGGGTTTTTGGCCAATGTTGCCAGCGAGGATGACGATGTTTTGCATGGGTAGCTTCCTTCTGTGTCCTGTCTTCGGGACCGTCCCTTCGACAAGACCCTGAAAAAGCCCGTCGGGTGACGCGTGCACGGTGGACGGAACGGACGCCGGAAACCCCCAGAGGACCGGGGTGGCGCGGGCAGCCCCAAAGGGGCAACACGGCCCGGTCTGACGCGGGGTTGCGCGCGAGAGCCCGAACGGGATTAGGGGATTGTCAGTCGAAGGGATGGGCCAGCAGACAGAGCGACACGGGGAAGCCCGTGCCAGACCCTGTCATCCGGCACACATGGCCTGTCAGAACCCGAGCCCGGCACTGCACTGGCGGTCGATAGCAATCATCCCCAACCGCCATCCGCCCCCGCGCCGTCAGGGAGTTGCGGGGTACTGCCGATACAGGCTACCTTGCGGGATCATTCAGGACACGGAAAGCATAACATGGCTGATTTCGATCTCGAGGCGCTGTCGCTCACGGAACTGCGCAAATTGCACAAGGACATCGCCAAGGCGATCACCACCTACGAGGACCGGCAAAAGGCAGAAACCCGCGCCAAGGTGGAAGCATTCGCCAGAGAGCTGGGCTATTCGCTGGCCGAACTCATGGGCGAGGATGCAAAACCCAAGCGTGCGCCCGCCCCGGCGAAATACCGCCACCCTGAGAACCCGGCGCTCACCTGGTCCGGCCGGGGGCGCAAACCGCTGTGGTTTGTGGAGGCGCTGGAGGCGGGCAAAACCGCAGAGGACATGGCCATCGGGTGATGAGCTGCGGCTGACATCCCGGCGGCAGCTCACCATTGCCATATTTCAGCAAAGCGGCCGCTCAGGCGTGGCGCAGCAACCGAGCGCCACCAGTCTCAATGGGGTGCAGGTCTTGCATAGAGAACCTGCGCGAGACCGACGCAGAGGGCGGTGAGCTGCCTGACGGCACCGCAGCATTGCATTCGCAGCACCTTGCGAAAGCGGTCGGTCGTCGTGCCCCGCTCGACCGATGAAAATACGCAGAAGCGCTATTCCGAGATCGGGCGCAGTCGTCCGGTTGGATTTGAGCGATCGTCCTTAAATGACGCTCATAATGCGCCATCGACTGAACCGAAGCAGTCTTTTCAACCTACCCCGCGCAGCAGGACAGCTTTGCCACGTCCTTGTCGAAGGTCTGCGCGGCAAGTTTCAGCCCCTCAACCGTGGTGAGATAGGGAAAGATCGTCTCGCCAAGTGCCTTGATCGTCATGCCGAACTTCAGTGCCATGACAAGCGTCTGGACGCAGTCCGCGCCCTCGGGTGCCATGATCACCCCGCCCAGCAGGTGATCGGTTTCTGCGTCCGCCAACAGCTTGATCAGGCCCCGCGTATCGCGCGCGGCCAGGGCGCGGGGCACGTTGTTGAGGCTGATGAGGCTGGTCTTGACGGTGCGGCCGGCCTTGATCGCCTGTGCCTCGGTCAGGCCCGCGCCCGCCACCTGTGGATCGGTGAACACCACCCAGGGCATGGCGGCGCTGTCATACCGCTCGACGCCGCCCAGCACGGCATTGCGCGCGGCGAGTTTGGCACCATAGGCAGCCATGTAGACGAACTGGTCGCGGTCGGTCACATCGCCCGCTGCATAGATGCCGGGGCGGGTGGTTTGCATGTCATCTCCAACCACGACCGCGCCGTGTGCGTCAGTCTTTATGCCCATCTCGACCAGTCCTAGCCCTTCGGTGTTGGGCCTGCGCCCGGTGGTCAGGACGATATGATCGGCCGTCAGATCATGGGTTTCGCCATTCCGCATCACGATCAGGATCGCCCGATCGCTGTTGCGCCGTGCCCCCCCATAGGCAACGCCATCCATGATTAACACGCCCTCGGCGCGCAGTGCATCGGCCAGTGCCCCGCCCACCTCCGGCTCAGCCTGCGGCAACAGACGCGAGCGGCAGACAATCGTCACCGCAACGCCCATGCGGGCCATCATCTGCGCCAGTTCCACGCCAACATAGCCCCCGCCAAGAAAGATCAGACTTTCGGGCAGGGTCTCAAGGTCCAGCAACTGCGTGCTATCAAGCGTCGGCACCGCATCGATCCCCGCGATCTCTGGCACCGCAGGCCGACCGCCCGTGGCAATTATGATCTTGGGCGCAGTAACCTTACGCTCTCCGACCTCGACTCCGCCATCCACCAGCCGCGCAGGGCCTTCGTCGATATAGGTGACGTTCTCATAACCTGGCAGCAGGTCGGCGTACTTCTTCTCCCGCAGCGTCCCGACCAGATCGTCCTTGGCCGCGACCAGCGCCGCCCAATCATCCACCCGTGCCTCTCCCTGCAAGCCGGGAAACCGCTCTGCGGCTTTCGCACCATGCAGGGCCTCGGCGGCGCGGATCATCGTCTTGGACGGAACACAGCCGACGTTGACACAGGTGCCGCCAATTGTGCCATGACCGATCAACGCCAAACGTTTGCCCGCTTCGGCCGCCGTGATCGCTGCGGAAAACCCCGCCGATCCGGCGCCAATCACAATCAGATCGTAGTCATATGTGTCTGTCACGAGGTGCGCCTTTCGTTTCCGATCGCCTCGCCGTGCTGCGCATCTGCACGCCTTGTGACCAGGTAGGTCAGCGCGACCGCAGCCAGGATCAAGGTGACGGTCAGGGTCCAGCTAGGGCCGAACCAGGCCATCGCGGAAAAGCAGTGGGTCATGATGGAATGTCCTTTCAGGTGTGATTCTGACGCCGCTGCCTGCGCCAGACGGCGTAGACGGTCAGCGCGATGAAGAAGGCGAGCGCCGGAAACAGCACATAGTCGATCCAGCCCAGCACCGCAGACAGGCCGACAACCCCCAGAAGGATGACCAGCACCGGCGTGAAGCAGCAGAGCGCGGCTATGACGGTGCCAACAATCCCGATGCCGAGCAGCTTGCGGTCGTCAGGACTGGCCATGGACTGTCTCCTTTGCGTCAGCTGCATCAACGCAGCATTCGACATCGCCCCTTCGCCGCCGCAAACTGCGCCAGGCCAGCGCGGCACCCGCCGCGACGATCAGCGCCGCAATGCCGCCAAGCCCACTCAGCCAGCCGCCGACCGCGCCGGTCAGCCCGGCCAGCAGAACCCCGCCACCGCCACAACAGACGATCATGGCAGGGGCGGCGACCGCCGTTGCCAGCACACCGCCCATCAGGTCATCACGCATGGGGTCAGCCCTCAACGAGCGCAGGATAACCTGCGTTGGCAGAGGCGGCAGCAATGGCCTCGGCGCTTGTCGATGCCGTATCGAACAGTACGGTGGCGGTACGGGCGGCAAAGTCGATCTCGACAGCGCGCACGCCCTCGACTCCCTCCATCGCACGCTTCACCGTCACCGGGCAGAGCGCGCAGGTCATGTTCTCGACCGTAAAGGTCACGCTATGCTCGGTGGCGACCGACTGCGCCGCGGCGGGACCCACGGCCATCGGCACCACGGCCGTCAGACCAAACAGGGCAAGGGCAAGTATCTTCTTCATGGGGTTTCCTTTCGGGGTCAGTAGAGAAGCGGCGCCCACCAATTGATGGTGAGAGCGGCCAGAACGAGGGCGAGCGACGCCCAGAGCAGGGTCTTGGTGATCCGGGCCGAGTTGGGCCGCGCGCAGTAGGACCCGGGCTCGCAGACTGTGGGCTGGCGGAAATACACCTGCCAAAACCCCGCCGCGATGAAGCCGAGCGCAATGACAGCGAAGATCGGCTTGTAGGGCTCCAGCGCTGTCAGGTTGCCGATCCACGCGCCGGAAATCCCCAGTGTCAGCAGCACAAGAGGTCCGATGCAGCAGGCCGAGGCGAGAAACGCCCCGACAACACCGCCTGCCGCGAACCAGCCCTTGCGCGCCGGGCGACCCGGAACCGTGCTACTTGTCTTGTCTTCCGCAATGCTCATGCAAGTCACCTCTCGTCTATCATCGAGGATCGGTGTACGGTCTGTAGCAACTACAGGCTCAAGGAAATAATGCACCATGTCCGGTCACAAGAGCGAGAGTGGCCTGTCGCGCGGCGAACTTGCCCGCGCGACAGGCAGCAACATCGAGACGATCCGCTACTACGAGAAAACCGGCCTGCTGCCCGACCCGCCGCGAACGGGCGCGGGCTACCGTGTCTATTCAGCGGCCCACGCCCTGCGCCTTCGATTCATCCTGCGCGCCCGCGAACTCGGCTTCTCCATGGACGACATCCGCGGGCTTCTGGGGCTGGGGGATGGTGCCGCGCCAACGTGCTCAGAGGTCAAGTACCGGACGGAACGGCATCTTTCGGATGTGCGGGCGAAAATCGCGGACCTGAAGCGGATCGAGGCGGTTCTGGCCCAGACCGCAGCGCAATGCTCTGGCGATCAGGTGCCGCAGTGCCCAGTACTCAGGACGCTTGCCGGGGACTGACAAGGCGGCCTTCGAAGGCGTGACCAAAGGACACGCGTCGGCAGCGTCCCTACGTGTCCGCATCTGTTTCAGGATGTTCAGCAGGACGATCAGGACGGGAAGCTCGATTGCGGGACCGATCACGACCGTCAAGGCAATCAGCGGGCTGGTAAAGGCTGTCACCGCCACGTCCGGTGAAGCCTTGGAGTTTCGTACCGGCGTCGTGAAGACCATTAGCGCGGTCTGCGGATTGGTCAGGTTCGCCGTCCAGCTGACGCCCAACATCACGATGAAGATCACCGCGAAGAAGGTGGCTCCGGGACCGATTATCAAGAGGATCACACCCGGGTTGTCGAGCATCACGCTCCCATGTGAGGCAAACATCACCGCAATGGCAAGCACGGAATTTCTCAACCGGACCCCAAAAAAGTGGCCCCGTCCGGTAAGTTAATACCCGATGAGCAAACACGGCGCACGTCCGCCCCTTGCCCTCTGCATCATCAATGCCAAGGGCCGCACCAATATTCCCGACGTTAGAGGGGCTCTTCCTGTCATATGCTGCGCCGTCCCTGAGCGGCAGCTTCGGAGAATGATGCACCGCAGGCCGACAGGCCGCAATGGGCCGACCACGTCGATGGCATCAGACGCGCGAAGACACGGCCCATGCTGCGACGTCGCATGACCGCAAGGGAGCCCACAGCGGCTATTGGGGTCTTTCTTCGCCCTCGGTTGTCCATTCCGAGATCTCTGTCAGTGGCGGGTTCTGGCGTTGTCCCATTGAATTGCTTCGGCAGTTTTGATCGCGGGGCAAAAACCCGTTAGGCTGCACGACGACAGCGTGCCACGCGCGTGACGGACGTCCACCCCGATGCGAAGGGATTGATCCATGCAGAGCCCTGGAGAGTTGCCAGCCATTCGAAGCGTGCGCGTTGGTACGACAGGGACCGGCAGCATGCACCGCGAGCACAGGTATGGCTCCCCGCTGCCAACATTGCTTTGGGTGCTTCTGTCGCGACGCTGGGTCGACGGGGTGCCGGTGCATTTCTTCGCCATCGACCATCGCGACGGGCTGGTGTTGTTCGACACGGGCCTCGACCCGGCCTGCGCAAGCAATCCACGGGAGTATCTGGGCAGCGCACTGGGAGTATTCTTCCTCAACCGTCTGTTTCGCTGGCAGATCCGCCCCGAGGACAACGTCACCGATCAGCTGGCCTTGATGGGACATGATGCCGGGGCGGTGCGCAAGGTGGTGTTCTCGCATCTGCATTTCGACCATACCGGCTGCATCGATCACCTGCTCCATGCCGAACTCATTGCGCCACGGCGCGAATGGCAGGCACTGACCCGGCCCAAGGCTGAGCGCAGCTGGTATCTGCGCCAGCACGTCGACCTGCCGGGCGCGCAATGGACCCTGTTCGACATGGCGCCATGCGATGACCCTGATCTTGCGTCGTTCGATGGCTGTCTCGATGTCATGGGTGATGGCTCGATCATGATCCTGCCGACCCCGGGTCACACGGCGGGGTCGGTATCGATGCTGTTGCGCAGCGCCGGTATGCCTCCGATTCTGCTGATTGCCGATCTTGCCTTCGAACTCGACATGCTCATGGCCGATCACATGCCCGGCGTGGGCGAGGATTTCGACGCGATGCGCGACTCCTACGCCCGGGTGCGCGCCCTGCGCGAGCGGCTGCCGGGGCTGATTGTATTGCCCAGTCATGACATGGAAACCGCCGCCCGCCTTTCGGAAGCGTTGCCTGCCTGAGTCTTGTTGCGAAACCCACGGTCCGCAGGGAAGCGATCGACCGGCTGGTAAGTGCCTATATGTCCGGAACACCGCGTTGATGGCTCCACACATAGCTTTCCCCTCAATGACCGCTCGTCCCGCATCAGCGACGTTCAATAGCAAAAAATGCTGCGCGATGCACGATTGGCCGGTTTGGTGACGCAGAACTGCAGCGTGCCACCGACGCTGACCGACCGCAAAGGGCCGGGTACGTTACGAAGGCCGGCCACTGTTTGAAGCTTCTGATGGGTTGTTTCCCGCGACTTACGGCCGAACGAGCTGGCACCGCGACCGGCCGCTTTGTGTTGGACTGCCAGCTCGGTTCCCTCGAGATTTCAAAACCTGTTGCAGTCAATCCAGCGTGACATCAGTTCGCGGCTGCGAAAGCATTCCTCGGGCACTGATCTCCGCTTCGCACGCGCAAGCCGCTCAGCGAATGCGACCTGCTTGGAGGTGGGGTGCTCAGACGCAGCGGGCATCATTCGAGATTGCGCGTCAATCCACTGGCTCAGAGCCCGCCGATCTTGCTGGACATTCCACGGGAGAATGACCTGATTCTGTAACGCAAGTTTGCGGGCAAACATGAGCTGTTTCTCGGTTGCAGGAAGAGCCTGTGGCCGGTCCAGGGTTTCGGTTGTTGACATGGCAGTGCCCCCAATTGATGTGATCAAATGATGGCATAAATCCGGGTATAATTCAATTATATTGTGTGTTGTTTCGTAAGAAACACTACATATAGTTCCGCATTGATGACTACCGGGCATCTAAGTGCACATTGTCAATATCGGTATCGTTGCGGTTTCGGGCGTGGGCTCAGGTCTCACCATTGAGGCGCGCCAGAAGCGCCTTGGAGGCGCGAAACATCGCAATCTGCTTGGGCGCAACCTGAACAGATTCCCCAGTTTTCGGATTTCGCCCTATACGCCCGCCACGCTGCTTCGGCGCGAAGACACCAAAGCCTCTGAACTCGACCCTATTACCACGCGCCAGGGCATCAGTGATTTCATCAAAGACCGCATCTACAACTGCCGTAATCTGCCTGTGCGTGAGGTCAGGATAGTGCGACGCGAGCTGCGCAATCAATTCTGATCTGACCATTACATTGTCTCCTCTTGTTGCCTTGAGAATGTACTGATGCTCGCTCATCGGGTTGGTTGAAAGTACGTGTAAAAAGTTCACTGTGGCGTGTTGAAGTATGATGGTTTGTGCTCTGCACAGCTCGCTTTGGCGCACGGATCAGGGGCATGATAATGAGTGTCCAAAAAAGGGTCAGCCATAGGCTTATCAAAAGGTGTTTATATTGAGCAACTTAGGCGATAGCGCTTTGATGTCCAAAAAGGAAAACATTTGTGGACGACGCAATCTGGCCGAGCTTGCAAAAACCAAACCTGCAGCATGATGGTGAGCGTTCACTATTGCCCTTTCTATTACGTCTTTTTAGAAAACGCGATTGCGTGCCTGACACTCCTCCCTGAGGCAGGTGTTTCAAATATCAGCTAGATTGCCCATAAAAAACTGAGGTGTAGCCCTGTCGGCGACACAGCGATACGTGACCACGCGCTGTTCGAGCAACAGAACTATCGACCGAGTGTGAACTTTTTACACGTACTTTCAACCAACCCCTTGTTGCGCGAGTTCGGGCATATCTTGCCTATCGGGATCGAAGCGGTAACGGCCTTTGCGAAGCGCCACCTTGACGGTGATCACCCGGACATGCCCGAGATCGCGAACGGAATGCTTGGCATCCAGTGCTACCAATTCATCGGTTTGAACGAGCGCGTCGAAGGCTACTCAAAGATGATCGAACAACATGCTCTGCTAAATGCTGATGCGCGCAGATTGATGCGTATGCCAGGAATTGGGCCAATAACGGCATCGGCCATTGTCGCCACGGTCGGGGACGCAAAACAATTCCGCACCGGGCGCGATCTAGCGGCTTGGCTGGGGCTGACCCCGCTCAACAAATCCAGTGGCGGCAAGGAGCGATTGGGCAAGATTACAAAGGCTGGCGACCGCTACATTCGCAAGCTTCTGGTCGTGGGCATGACGTCTCGCGCCGTGATGGCGAAGCGCTCACCTGAAAAAGTGGATTTGTGGACGGCCAAGATTATCGCGGAGAAACCGTTCCGGCTGGCAACAGTCGCGATGGCAAACAAAGCAGCGCGTTCCATCTGGGCGATGCTCACAAAGAAACAGGAATACCGGCAGCCTGCGTTCTAACCGCGCCGACTGCCTACGAGATGCAAGACGTTGAAGTGATGATGCGGAAATAAGTCAACCAAGAGCAAGGACACTCCGGGAATGGCTACGGCCCTCTGAGGTCGATAAGCCGATTGGAACCTCGCTCGCGGAATTCATCAGGGCCAGTGGAGGCAATGCCAAAACATAAACAGGCCGGACAGACGACAGTACTGACGAAAATGACCGCAAACATCGACAGAAAACGCTTGCAATGCAGGAGCCACCCACAGAGGACATTCCGCCAAGTTGAAATGCTGCAGGGGCAGTCGGCTGCAGGAGCCTCATTGCGGACCCTCAGGCAGGGTGAGGCATGTACCGGGAGATCGACAGACAGGGCGAAAGCCGACTGACGGCGCCGCGGCAATGCTTCCGGAGAGTCCTCCGAAAGCAGCCATTTCATTCGCGCTGTCTCGATCACGCGGTGACAGGATCCGCTTCAATGACATGCCCTATCCTACCATGATTTCGCGGCAACCTATTGTCTGTAAGATGGTTTAGGGCATTATTTGATGAGTCGTGGTTGACCACCGGTCCAGGCAGCAAAGTTGGTATCATCTTTACCGGATCCGGGATTCAGATTGGCATTTCTGTTGAAGGTCATGTAGCGCGCGATAACGCCCTGACAGCTCTGGCAAATGATCGAAAGCCTTGAAGCGCCTCCCATGTTGAAGTGCGGGTGCGGAGCATCGAACGCTACCCTCTTCAAGTTTATCATTTGTTGGCGGCCTCAAAACAAACGCCTATCTGGCTAACCGGTGATGTTGAAGTTCACATCCCCGGCAGCTGTTCAATCGCCCAACCGGACACTCCATTAGGTTGCCTCAACTGATGAGGAAGCTTGGCTCTTTGCGACGCTCGCTCCCGTATAAGTTCGAAAGATTAAAACAGATGTTGTCAATCCAAGCCTAATCTCCTTCCTGGCTGAAACACGTAAGAATCTGAAAAATATACATTCTTTTGTGTTGCTAATTTTATAAAAATATTGTAGCGTAAAGAGAGAGATCAACAGCGATCTTCACAGAGTTAAGGCAATAAAGCCCTGCATGACAGCATCAAGAGTGATGCTTCTTGCAGGGCTTTTTCTGTTTTGGCGGTACTCAAGAATCATGTCCAGGGAGGAATGTAACGATGAAGCGTCGCAGTTTTATACGAAGTGTCGGAGCCGTAGGCGCGATGGCAACAACAGGTGTACTCGGTGCCCCAGCACTTATTTCCGGTGGCGGTCGAGCGTTTGCAGCAAATGGAGAAATCCCGATTGGATTGCTGTTTTCATTGACAGGTGAAGTCGCCGTTGTTGAGCGAACGCTTCATGATGCAGCGTTGCTGGCCATTGAAGAAATCAATGCGGCCGGCGGAATACACGGAATGCAATTGAGGACATTCATTGAGGATCCGGCATCAGATCCGGCGACATATGCTGATCGTGCGCGCCGGTTGATGATCCGTGATAATTGCGTCAGCGTGTTCGGTTCTTACACATCCGCAAGCCGACAGGCAGTGTTGCCAGTCGTAGAGGGGCGAAACAATCTTTACTGGTACCCAACTCTCTACGAAGGCCGTGAGTGTTCGCGCAACGTCATGTACGGCGGCGCTGTTCCAAACCAACAGCAGCAGGAGTTTGTGCCATGGCTGAAAGAAAATTTTGGTGGCCGTTTCTATCTGATTGGTAATAACTACGTCTATCCGCGCGAGGAAAACAACGTATGTAAGATGATCCTTGCCCAGATTGGCGGGGAGGCGGTTCACGAAGAATATGTCCCTCTTGGGCATTCTGATTTCAGCTCAGTTATAAACCGGATCCGTTCGGAACAACCCGATGTCATCTTTTGCACTCTGGTCGGCGACTCGGATGTGGCCTTCGCGCGGCAATATCGCGCTGCTGGCTTCGATCCAGAAAAGATGCCTTGCGCCAGCCTTACGCGCTCAGAAGTTGAAGTTGCAGCAATCGGTGGTGACGCCGCAGCCGGACATTTTTCGTCGGCACCATATTTCATGGGTCACCAGTCTACTGAAAACGAACGCTTTGTCGAAGCGTATCGCTCGCGCTTCGGTGCAAATGAAGTGACGCATTTTGTCTCAGAGGCTGCCTATTTCCAAGTCTATCAGTTCAAGGCAGCGCTGGAGAAACTCGATCCCGCAAACATCACCCCTGAGGCAATACGCGATGCATCAGTCGGAACCACGATCACCGCACCTCAGGGTGAAATAGTAATCGATCCCAATCTGCACACACATCTCTGGCCCAAAATCGCTCGCTGGAAGTCGGACGGACAAGCAGAAGTTCTGGTACAGTCTGGGGCACGCGTGGCGCCAGAACCCTACTGGGCCTATGAGGGGGAAACTTGTACCGGAGAAGGTCTCATCCGAGGCTAATACCGCCAATCAGCCATACACACTGGGCAATCAAAGTGCCCACGGTGAATTATAAGCCACCCTGGAATGACATGTTTTCTGTCAGTTGGTCGTGTCATGGCGCGACTAACTGACAAGCATGCTTCGTCCAAAAAACCAAAGGGATGTCGCCGATGGATGCGATCCTAAATCAGGCATTTGCAGGCCTCAGCATGGCCTCGATACTTTTGATGGTCGCCCTTGGGTTGGCCATCATCTACGGGGCCATGGGGGTCATCAATCTCGCGCATGGTGAATTTGTCATGCTTGGGGCCTATGTCACTTGGGCCATGCAAACATTTCTGGGCGTCGGGCTGCTGATGGCACTTCCAGTGGTTTTCATCGCGATTGGTGTCGTCGGCTGGTTGATCGAGCGTGGAGTTGTTCACCGACTTTACAGGCGACCGCTGGACACGATCCTCGCGACATGGGGTATTGGAATTGTGCTGCAACAGTGCGTTCGCATGGGCATCGGTTCCGAATCCCGGTTCGTAGCCGGTCCCAAGATTCTCGAGGGCAACCTGATAATCGGCAATGTCTACATGTCGAATTACCGAATCTTTGTGTTGGTCTTTTCAATTGCCGTTTTGATGGCCACTTGGATACTTCTCAGCCGCACTGAATTTGGAAAGAAGCTTCGTGCGGTTATCCAGAATCGAGAAATTTCTGAGTGTTATGGCATTCGTGCCGAGAAAATCTATTCTCTAACCTTCGCATATGGAGCAGGGCTGGCGGGCGTTGCTGGTGCCCTGATCGCGCCTCTGGTCAGTACGACGCCCTCGATGGGTACATATCTGGTTGTTGATGCATTTCTGGTCGTGATTATGGGTGGTGTGGGCTCAATTGCCGGCACTGCAATCGCGGCCGGCGCCGTCGGCGAGGCAACAGCATTCTTCTCCATGATGATGAACGACACAATTGGGCGCATCGGTGTCTTGATAGCAATCATTCTGTTTATCCGTTTTCGGCCAAACGGATTGTTCCCACAGTCAGTACGGCATTGAGGAGACCGGAATGAACCGCACAAACCAATATGATTTGCTTGGTTACGCTATTTTCGCATTCGTTATCATGCTTGCAGTGCCTTCGGTGCTAGGTTTTGACGGGTTCGAATTGAACACGTTTGCACGCTATTTGGCGCTGGCTATGGTCGCGATGGCATTGGCGCTTTCTTGGGGGACTGCAGGGATCCTGAACTTAGGCCAAGCCGCTACATTTGGGATCGGTGCCTATATCATGGCCATGCACCTGAAGCTGAAGAATAGCGTCAACAACCCCGGGGGCATGCCTGACTTCATGGGGTGGACCAATGTCGACAGGTTGCCATTGTTCTGGGAACCGTTCCATTCGTTGCCTGTCACGCTGATTGCCGGATTTGTCGTCCCAGCATTGGTCGCGGGCTTGATGGGGCAGTTTATGTTCCGCGGCAGAGTGACAGGGGTGTTTGTCGCGATCATCATGCTGGCTTTCCTTGTGGCCTTGCAGCTGATCTTTATCGAAGAGCAACGCTATACTGGCGGGCAAAACGGGCTGACCGGACTAGCGCCACTGGTTCTGGGCGGATGGCGCGTTGATAACTATAGTGTTGAATTCTACTATCTTGTTGCAGGCTGCCTGATTACTGCGCTCCTAATTGGGGCGCTGGTGACGCGAAGCAAATTTGGCCTGATCTTGCGCGCGATCCGCGACGATAATCTGCGGGTCCGATACTTCGGATACGACGTGGCGCGATATGAGACAGTTGTGTTCTGTCTTTCAGCCGCAATCGCTGGCTGGGCCGGCATGCTGTATGTGTTGGTACTGGAATTCGCTTCACCCACATACATGGGAGTCGCCTTTAGCTTGGCTATTGTCATCTGGTGTGCCGTCGGCGGACGTGAGTCCCTGCTGGGGGCAGCCATCGGAGCGATATTGGTCAACCTAGCCGAAGGGCGGCTGTCGGATGTTTTCGTCGAAGGCTGGCTCTTGATACTTGGCCTAATGTTTATCTTCTTTGTAATCTTTCTGCCACGCGGGTTGTACGGGCTGATGCGCAGCACCTTTGCGCTGATCAGAAAAAACAAACCGCGGATGGAAAGCCCGGGTCGCCCAAATCCAGACCCCCATGTATCAAAGGAAACTGCGTCATGAGCTTTCTGGAAATACGCAACCTCACGGTTCAGTTCGGCGGTTTGAAGGCGGTGAACGATCTAAGCCTCGATGTGAAAGCCGGCGAGTTGCGCTGTCTTTTGGGGCCGAATGGAGCTGGCAAATCCACGATGCTTGATCTGATTTGCGGCAAGACCAAGGCGACCTCCGGACAAATATTATTTCAGGGTCAGGACATCACCTGGCTGAAGGAGTACAAGCGCGCGCGCCAAGGCGTTGGCCGCAAGTTCCAAGTGCCATCTGTTTTCAAACAGCTGACCGTGCTGGAAAATCTTGAAGTCGCCCAATCTCGAAAGGCGGGTGTGCTGGATGCGCTTCTGGTATTTCGAACGCCAGTCCGCGGTCGGATCAAAGAGGTTCTTGAGCGCGTCGGCCTGATAGAAATGATCGACACTCACGCGGGCAACCTCTCGCATGGTCAGACGCAATGGCTTGAAATAGCGATGTTGCTGGCACAGGACAGCAAGCTGATCCTGATGGACGAGCCCACCGCAGGCATGACCATTCAAGAAACCCTCAAGACGGCCGAGATATTCAATACATTGAAAGGCGAGCACACGCTGATTGTTGTCGAACATGACATGCAATTCGTGCGCGAAGTAGCCGAACGCGTCACCGTGATGAACCAAGGCAGCGTGCTGGCTGACGGCTCCATCGCTGAAATCGAAGCAGACCCTCGGGTCAAGGCCGTGTATCTCGGACATTAGGAAAGACACATGCTTCAGGCAAAAAACCTCTATTCCTATTACGGGAAAAGCCCAGTTTTGCAGAATATCGGCTTTACGCTGGAGCCTGGAAAATTGCTAAGCGTGCTTGGGCGCAACGGCGTGGGCAAGACCACATTGATGCGGACGATCATGGGGCTGACTGACCGTGTTGAAGGGACTCTGACTTTTGATGGCAAAGACATCGCAAGCTTGCCGACCAGTGATCGAGCGCTTTTAGGCATCGGTTATATCCCGCAGGGCCGCGAGGTGATCCCGCGGTTCACTGTGGAAGAAAACATTGTGATGGGTACCTATGCACGCAAAGACGGAAGCCGTGATATCCCCGAATATATCTTCGATTTGTTTCCAGTCTTGCGCGAATTTCTTCATCGTCGGGGTGGAGATCTTTCAGGGGGACAACAACAACAGATCGCCTTTGCGCGGGCCCTCGCAATGAAACCCAAATTGTTGATCCTGGATGAACCAACAGAGGGAATTCAGCCAAACATAGTGCAGCAAATTCACGAAGTTATAACCCGGCTAAATCGCGAATTTGGGCTCACGATCGTGCTGGTCGAACAGAACGTGCCGTTTGTGCGCGAGGTATCTGACCAGTTCATCGTAATCGACAAGGGCCGAGTGGCCGCTGTGGGCACCAGCCAAGACCTGACGGACGAACTTATTGATCGTCATCTGACTTTCTAATGCAGTCTGCCAGAAACTCTCGACAGTCGCACCAACCCAACTACGGGAAAACAAGAGGAGACCAAACCAATGAGACACGGAGATATCTCTAGCAGCGACACAACTGTCGGCGTTGCAGTTGTAAATTATAAGATGCCTCGGTTGCACACTAAGGCTGAAGTCATGGAAAACGCGCAGAAGATCGCAGACATGGTTGTTGGAATGAAGAAGGGTTTACCGGGTATGGATCTTGTGATCTTTCCCGAATACAGCCTGCAAGGCATCATGTATGATCCAGAAGAGATGATGGAGACGGCCGTTTCCATTCCCGGTGATGAAACCGAGATATTCGCCCGCGCCTGCCGCACAGCCAATACATGGGGTGTCTTCTCTTTAACCGGCGAGAAGCATGAAGATCACCCGCGCAAGAACCCTTACAACACGCTTATCCTGATGAACAATAAGGGTGAAATTGTTCAAAAGTACCGCAAGGTTATTCCATGGTGCCCGATCGAGGGCTGGTATCCGGGTGGTGCCACCTACGTCTGCGAGGGGCCCAAAGGGCTCAAGGTCAGCATGATAATCTGCGATGACGGCAACTACCCCGAAATCTGGCGTGATTGTGCCATGAAGGGTGCCGAACTGATCGTTCGCTGTCAGGGTTATATGTATCCCGCAAAAGAACAGCAGGTGATCATGTCGAAGTCAATGGCATGGGCCAATAACTGCTACGTTGCGGTGGCCAATGCTGCGGGTTTTGATGGGGTCTACAGTTACTTTGGACACTCAGCCATTATCGGTTTCGATGGTCGCACGCTAGGTGAATGCGGCGAAGAGGAAATGGGCATCCAGTATGCGCAACTCTCGATCCCCGAGATCCGTGATGCCCGCGCCAATGACCAGTCGCAAAATCATCTCTTCAAGCTCCTGCATCGCGGATATACTGGCGTTCATGCCGCCGGTGACGGTGACCATGGGATTGCGGATTGTCCCTTCGACTTCTACAAGACTTGGGTAAATGACGCCCAGAAAGCCCGTGAACAGGTTCAGGCCTTTACCCGCACAACTGTTGGCGTTGCCCAGTGTCCGGTCGGTTCGCTACCGAACAAAGCAAAAGAACAGGAAGCCTGAGATAGCTTGTGGTCTGGGGGCGGCACCGTTCCGCCCCCAAGCCCCTTCAGCATAGTGACTGTCTCTAACTGCAGCTTCACTCAAATTGACTTAAAATCGTGGTTCGCACGATTTAGGAGTGCGACTGATGCCTTTTTTGAATGATATGCTCGAGGACACTGAACGTCGCCGACGCGATGCTCTAGCCTTACAAGCCGAAACACTGTCATCAAAAGATGTCGTCGGTGCGCATCTGGCTTCGGGTGCAATCAACAGCCGTTTCCGATTCGATATCGATGTGATCCGTCAACATCTTGAGCATGAGATTATTGGCCAGGATGATGCTTTAGCAGGTATTATTGATATGCTTAGCATCGTTCGCGCGGATATCGCAGATCCGCGACGGCCACTTTACACAAGTCTCTTGCTGGGTCCGACTGGGGTCGGCAAGACAGAGATGGTGCGGGTTCTGGCCAAGGCGATGCATGGCGATGCAGACGCCCTGTGCCGAGTCGACATGAATACGCTGTCGCAAGAGCACTACGCCGCAGCGATTTCTGGCGCGCCACCTGGTTATGTGGGATCAAAAGAGGGTCGAACCATCCTAGATCAAGAGAAAATCGAAGGCTCCGCCGGGAAGCCTGGAATAGTACTGTTTGACGAGTTCGAAAAAGCCAGCGCCGAAGTTGTGCTGTCACTCCTCAACGTCTTTGACAACGGCATTTTGACCGTAGCATCTGGCGAGCGCGTCTATTCCTTCCGCAATGCAATAATCTTCATGACATCCAACCTTGGCACCGAACATCTGCGTCGAGAGGCTATCCGACAGACGAAGCCTTGGGCAACGCTGCTGAACGCCGGCAAGACCCGCAAACAGCGTCTGCATACAATCGCTCAAGATGTGCTTCTGGAAAGTTTCCCACCGGAGTTTGTCAATCGTATTGACCAGATAGAGGTATTCAATTGGATCGATCACGAGAATGTTGAGGTTTTGATTGCCTTAGAGATGGAAAAACTCAATCGCCGCCTGAACAAACACGACTGCCTACTTGAAATTTCACAAAAACTGCGTGACCATATCGCCTTAAACGGATTTGACCGCCAATTTGGAGCGCGCTCCTTGAGGCGGGCTGTGAGGAGGTTTGTGGAAGTGCCATTCGCGCGCTTTCTGCTCGGAAGCGAAGCAGCCAGTACGGCTGATGTGGCTGGGAAATCCTTCACCGCGGACCTAGTTGCGGGCGAGGCTGTTATCCTGCGTTCGGATGAGGCTGGAAAAGAGTATGATGAATTCTCGCGAAGATAATGGTTCCTGGAAGCTTGGCGTCTTGTTTTCAGAGACGGGTGTCACGTCGGTTATAGAAAAGTCACAGAGGAATGGTGCCCTGTTGGCGATCGGAGAGATAAATTCAAAGGGCGGCGTGGGAGGGCGGCCCCTGGAGCCGGTAATTTATGATCCACGTTCGATTCCTGAAGAATATGGTCGTCTGGCTGAAAAACTAATTTCTGAAGATGGCGTAAGGCTGTTGATTGGATGCTACATGTCCTCAGCACGCAAGGAAGTGCTTCCTGTGATCGAGAGGCGCAATGCACTGTTCTTTTACCCCACGCTCTATGAGGGCTTCGAGTATTCGCCAAATGTAATCTACGGCGGCGCGTGTCCAAATCAGAACAGCGTACCGCTAGCCAGCTACCTGTTAGAAAATTACGGTACGCGCTTCTATTTTGTGGGCTCCGATTACATCTACCCCCGCGAGTCTAACCGCGTGATGCGCAATATATTGCGTCAAGGCGGTGGTGAGGTGATTGGCGAGCACTATCTACCTGTGACGGTGGGCAAGGAGGGTTTTGCGGATATTTTACTGGATATAGAGCGCACGAAGCCCGATGTGATTTTCTCGACGGTTGTCGGCGAAGGAACGATTAATTTCTACCAAGCCTATTATGAAGCAGGCCATGACGCGCGCAAGGTGCCCATTGCCAGTCTAACAACAAATGAAGCTGAGATTTCTGCTATTGGCGCAAAGGCTGCCGTTGGTCACATAACTGCTGCGCCTTATTTCCGCACTATTAACACGGCTAAAAGTCGCAGATTTCTTCAAAGCTATGCGAACATGTTTGGGTCGGATGAGCTAGTAACAAGTTGCTGTGAAAGTGCATATTTTCAAGTACACATGTTGGCAGAGGCGTTGGAGCGCGAGAAATCACTTGATATCGAATGCCTGCGCGAGCAATTACTGGGAAGCACATGGGACGCTCCTCAAGGTAAAATCAAGATCGACCCTGACAACAACCACACATACCTTCATGCGCGTATCGCAAAAGTGGATAGCAAGGGGGATTTTATTGTCGAAAGAGAGGTTCGCCGTTCGATAAAGCCCGATCCATACCTTGTAACACCGGATTTGAATGATCGAAGGTTTCGTCTGCAGCAAGCGTCCTGATCATTATGCTCTGTCTGACTGAACATGACGTGTAAACCGAATAGGCACCCCGCATTGTGAAAACAGCATGACAAACATGATTGCGGAAGTTCGTACGCTCAATGTTCTTGTTCTGCATCCGCGGGACTCTGATTGTGACGACCTGATGCAGCAGGTCGTTCGGATTGGATGTAAGGTGGAGACACTATGGCCCGTCCCTGAAAGCCTGCCGACGAATGTGGATGTGGTCTTTATCGAAATCCGCGAGGCGATCTCGCCTGCATTGGCAAGACTTTTCCTGCAGCGTCTCGAGAGACGCCCGACAGTTATTGGGATCATTGGCTACGAAAATCCTTCAGTCATGCAATGTATGCTCAATCTGGACGTCCATGCGGTGATCAGTAAGCCGTTACGTGCTTTTGGGGTGCTAAGCTGTATACTTTTGGCTCGTCGGGTATGGCAGACGCAGATCGATTCTTTCAAAACCGAAGAAAAGCTCAAACTGAAACTTGAAAATATCCAAAAGATCACAGAGGCAAAGTTTATCCTCATGCGGCTTCATACCATAAACGATCAAGACGCTTATAAAATTATCCGAAGCCATGCGATGTCGCGCCGCACGTCAACCATTGAGATTGCGAACGCTATCATTAATGCAGACGGGCTACTCAGCAATCTGAATGTCAAGAAATAATGGCTCGGGTCGAACACGATTACGTTGAATCTTTGAGATCCAAATCGGGCTTAAATTATAGTTCATACTGATTGGCGGATAGGAGGTCGACAGTATTCATCCGGCGGGGGCCGTCTTTTTGGGTTGAGGTTTTGCGGTTAAATCGTAACCGGCCGGTTGTTACCGCAGTGATTGGGCCTTGATGCGGGCGACGAGTTCTGCGTCGTGGACGAAGTCGTCGAGGAATTCGTGCCAGCTTTCGGTTGTAATACGGGCATCCCTGAGCATGTCGGTCAGTTCTTCGATGCCGTCGTCGGTCAGTGCGGTAATGGCTTCGTCCGGGCCGGTATGGACGGTGACGATTAATCCGTAGGTCAGGTTATCATCGTTCCAGACGATGGCCTCGAGAAGCTCCAGGTCTTCGTCCATCATCTTGGCGGCGTATTCGAGGGCGTAGATGTGGGTGATGGCAGCCATCAAGCGGCCTCTGCGTTTGGGACGGCGAGTGGCGACCAATTCCATGGCAGCAGTTCGTCGAGGCGATTGATCTTGTGATCGTGTATGCGGGCCAGGATGTCAGCCAGGTAGGCCTGCGGATCGAGGCCGTTCAGCTTCGCGGTTTCGATTACTGTCATTGCCCGCGCAAGCGTTTCAGCTCCGGTGTCAGCCCCCGCGAAGTATCCGTCCGGTCTGACTGGCGTTGACTTATTGAGCAGTCCAGTTCCAGGGCATCAGCTCGTCGATATGGGGCATTTTGTGATCTGCGACGCGGGCGAGGACCCAGCGCAGCCAGGCTTCGGGATCGACATTGTTCATGCGACAGGTTTCAATGAGCGTATAGGCGATTGCGGCAGCGTCGCCGCCGCCCTTTGATCCCATGAACAGATAATTCTTGCGCCCGAGAGTCACCGGTCTGATTGATCGCTCGCAGATATTGTTGTCCAGTTCCAGCTTTCCGTTCTCGAGATATGCCCGGGCCTTGGGCATGCGGCCGAGCGCATAGCGTATGGCTGCTGCCAGGTTCGACTTGCCGGAAATCTTGGGCAATTGCAGCGAAAGCCATGCCTCGAGGTCATCAAAGATCGGCTTCGCCTTTGCCTGCCGCAGGACCACACGTTCTTCAGAGGGTTTGTAGCGCGCCTCTTTTTCCACGGCATAGAGGGCGGCGATGCGCTTGATTGCTTCTTCGGCGATGGCAGAACCTTCGCTTTCATAGATATCGACGAACTTGCGGCGGACATGAACCATGCAGGCCTGCTCGCTGGCGAGCCCCGCCCCGAACAGATCATTGAACCCGGTGAAGCCATCGGCATGAGCTATGACTGAATCTGGTGTTTTGGGGATTTGAAAGCTGGCGGTGCATCTGGTTGGATTGTCGTTGCGACACAACCCGCCAACCGAAGAGGACGCACCACCATGGACGAGAGTAACATTGTTGAATTTGCCGGTCGAGATGCGATCGCGGACCCATTGACGGAACTTCTGCGCAAGGGCGCGCGGGAATTGCTGCAATCTGCGGTGGAAGCCGAGCTTGAAACTTTCATGGCCCAATTTCAGGACCGGAAGACAGCCGATGGCCATGCTGCGGTTGTCCGCAACGGCCATCATCCGGAACGGGCCGTGCAGACCGGTATCGGGCCTGTCACGGTGAAGGTTCCCAAGGTGCGTTCAAAGACTGGCAAGCCCGTCACCTTCCACTCCGCGCTGGTCCCGCCCTATGTGCGCAAGGCCAAGTCACTGGAGGCGGCACTGCCCTGGCTATATCTCAAGGGTATTTCCACCGGCGAGATGGATGGGGCCCTGAAAGCCCTGCTCGGCCCGGACGCCGCGGGGTTCTCGGCAAACACCGTCGCGCGGCTCAAGTCGAAATGGGCCGCTGAATACAGCGACTGGTGCATGGCCGATCTGGGCCGGGATGACTGGGCCTATCTGTGGGTCGATGGCATCTATAGCGGGCTGCGCGCGGCCGAGGACAGGCTCTGTGCGCTGGTCGTGATCGGCGTAAATGCCCGTGGCGAAAAGCACTTCCTCGCCATCGAGGATGGTGTGCGCGAGTCCACGCAAAGCTGGCGCGAGGTGTTGCTTGCGCTGAAGGCACGGGGTCTGAAGGCGCCGAAGCTGGCCATCGGGGACGGTGCCATGGGGTTCTGGGCCGCGCTGGAGGAGGTCTTCCCCAAAACCCGCCAACAGCGATGCTGGGTTCACAAGACGGCGAATGTGCTCAATTGCCTGCCCAAACGCTCGCAGCCCAAGGCCAAGAAAATGCTGCATGACATCTGGCAGGCTGAGACCAGGAAAGACGCCGAGGCTGCCTTCGATCTGTTCATCGAGACCTATGAGCCGAAATATCCCAAGGCTGCCACCTGCCTGATCAAGGACCGGGAAGAGCTGCTATCTTTCTACGATTTTCCAGCGCAGCACTGGCAGAGCATCCGCACCACCAACCCTATCGAGAGCACCTTCGCCACCATCCGTCACCGGACCAAACGCGCAAAGGGCTGTCTGACCCGTCCCGGAATGCTGCACATGATGTTCAAGCTCGCGCAATGCGCAGAGACAAGCTGGCGCAAGCTGCGCGGCTTCGCCCACCTCGCCGACGTCATCGAAGGCGTCGATTTCATCAACGGCGTCAAGCCATCAACCCCAGATCAGGCCGCCGCATGACAAGCCCCAAACACCAGATTTGACAATAGCTCCATCGGCATGGATCACACCCTTATATCCCTTGAGGTGGGATGAGGGGTGCTCGCCCTTGCGATCCACACTGAACTGATACCAGACGCAGGGCGGGGCTTGTCCGCACCACGGACGCTCATCGCGCACATAGCTCCACAGGCGTGCTGTTTGCGCCTTGCCTTTGGCCTGCATCTTGACGGGCGTGTCATCGGCAAACAGGGCAGGTCCGGCCCGAACCAGCTTGCCGATATGGGCCGCCAAGGGTTCCAGAAGTGCTGTTGATCGCCCCACCCAATCGGTCAGCGTGGAGCGGTGCAGGTCGACCTTGTCACGAGCATAGATTTCGGACTGGCGATAGAGCGGAAGGTGATCGCAATATTTGCCGACCAGCACATGGGCCAACAGACCCGGACCAGGACGCCCGCGGGTGATCGGGCGTGAGGGCAGTTCGGCCTGAGCAAATGCCTCGCAACAGGTGCAGGCCATTCGAGGCCGCACGATCCGTTTCACCACAAAATGCCCGGGGACGTATTCCAGCTCTTCTGTCACGTCCTCGCCGAGTTGCTTGAGCGCACCACCACAATCGCCGCAGCTATCGCCCGGCGACAGGATTTCTTCCTGTCGCTCAAGGTGATCGGGCAGCGGTGCGCGATTGTGGGTGCGTTTGGCAGGAGCCTCTTGATCAGCATCCGTCTCGGGGGCTGTCTTTTGCGCCTCGGAAGCCGCCGCAATTTCGGTATCTTCCTGAAGGTCGAAGGCCAGCTGATCCATGGCCTCGGATTTGCTGCCAAAACGGGCCTTGCGATGTCCCGCCAGTTCCTTCTTCAGCTTCTCGATCTGATAGGCCTGCGCCTTGATTTCGGCCGCCATCAACTCGCTGACTGCACGCAGCTCAGTGGGGTCTTCGGGCAGGGATTTGAACGTCGCGCGCATGCGTATTTTATATCCGAACAGCCTCCTGAACGGAACACAAAATGCGCATAAACCCTTGTTTTACTGGCTCATCCAGCCTGCAATGGTCGCCATGTCCGCGCAGGCATCCGCCAGTCAATGCCTTCCAGCAGCATCGACAATTGCGCTGCTGAGACACAGATTTTACCGTCCTTGGCCGAAGGCCAGACAAACCGCCCTTTCTCGAGGCGTTTCATGAACAGGCATGCGCCCTGCGTGTCCCACCAGATGATTTTCAACAGGTCACCCCGACGGCCACGGAACACGAACAGGTGGCCAGAATAAGGGTCTTCGGCCAGCAGTTTCTCCGTTTGTGCAGCCAGCGTGTTGAAACCTCGGCGCATATCCGTGACACCCGCTGCCAGCCAAACCCGCGTGTTGTTCGGCACCGGGATCATGCCGTCAGCCCCTGCACCAAGCCCACGACCGATGCCAGCGACGTCGGGCCTTCCACCAGAATGCGCCGCCCGTCCGACAGCGCGATATCCACGCGCTGCGCCAAAACAGCAGGGCCAGGATCAGCCGCCACGTCATTCATTCGTGCAGGAGTGAGGGGCCTTTCCAGCGCGGGCGTTTCAATCTCGACTGGCAGGAAAACGCCTTCAAGAGCGATGCTCTCCTCCGGCGACGACCCACCCTCCGCAGGCGCGAACCGGGGATCCTTCAGCCATTTGAAAATCAGGTTCGCGTTCATCGAATAGCGCCGCGCAACTTGTGCAACCGAAACGCCTGGCGTCAACGTCTGAGCGCAAATCGTGCGCTTCTCGTCATCAGACCAGTTCCGCTTCTTCAAACCCTTTTTCCCTGCCATCACCGACCTCAAGATGTCCACTATCGATGGTGGACACTATCACCCACTCCTTCGCGCAGGCAGGGCAGTCAGACCGGACGGATACCCCGCGAATAACCAATTCTTTCTTCCGATTCCAATAGGTCTGAGGGCGCGCTCGGCCGGATTGTTATCAATGGCAACCCGCCCATCCTCAAGAAACAGGCTGAACGCGGCGCGTCGGCTGAGGCCATAGCGGAAGGCTTTCGCCAGATCGCCCTTGCCGGGGATCAGCGCGAGCTGACTCTCGGCCCAGGCGAAGAAAGCGTCGACCTTCGGCGCGCTGTGTTTCTGGCGTGCGGCAAGGCGGATATCGGCGGTCTGACCAGTGATTTCGCGCTCAATGTCATAAAGCGCGCCGATACGGTCCAGCGCCTCGCGGGCGATGGCAGATTTCGTCTTGCTCCATTCATCATGGAAGTCGCGGCGCAGATGCGCCCAGCATGCCGCCTCGCGCAGGCGGGGCGTCCCGTCAGGGTCTGGAGCGTAGAGTTTGGCATAGCCCTTGTAAGCGTCCGCTTGCAGAATGCCGCGGGTATTGGCCAGATGTCGATGGACGTGTTCTTCTTTCCAATCGGGGGCGAAGGTGTAGACTGCGCCCGGGGGTGAGGCACCTGCCCAAGGCCGCTGGTCGCGGATATAGGCCCAGATCCGGCCCTTCTTCACGCCCTTTCCCAAGCCCCTGTCGCGCAAGGATTTGTCCAGAACGCGGATCGGGGTGTCATCGGCATGCAGCAGATCACTGGCCATGACATCCGCCTCGATCCTCTCGATCAGCGGGGCCAGAACCTTCATCGCGCGCCCGCACCAGTCGACCAGCGTGCTGTCGGGAATATCCGCGCCCATGCGCGCGAAGATTTCGTTCAGGCGATAGAGCGGGATATGATCGTCGAATTTCGAGACCAGAATGTAGGCCAGCAGCGCCGCGCTTGCCATGCTGCCAGGGATCGGTCTGCTGGGGGCAGGTTCCTGCACCATCTTCTCGCAACGGCGGCAGGACTTCTTCAGTCGCGCGATCTGCAGGACCTTGAGCTGTGCCGCCACCAGATCCAGCATTTCGCTGACATCCTCGCCAACAAGACGCAGATCCCCACCGCAATCCGGGCAGCAGGTGCCAGGATCAAGTTCACGGCGCTCGCGTGGCGTGGTGTCAGACACGCGAGGGCGACGGCGGGGCTTGTGCTCAGCGGTATCTTTACTGGCATCTGCAGACGCGTCATCTGCGGCATCCTCATCCGCGGTGGCGCTTTCGGCGGCTGCGATCAGCAGGTCTTCCAGCGCCAGTTCGAGCTGTTCGATCTCTCGCTCGACCTTCTCCGAGGATTTGCCAAAAGCCTGCTTCTTCAGCTTTGCGATACGCAGCCGAAGGGTTTGGATCAGCTGATCGTGGGCCCGGATTGTCGCTGACATCCGCGCATTCTCTGCCTGCAATGCAGCGATCATCGCCTTCAAAAGCGCGGGATCTTCAGGCAGGATTGCGGCATCGTTTTGCATGTCGCTGGCTATCATAGTTGATCAGGATATGCCATAAAAACAAGGCATTTCAGGTGGATAAATCACCCCACTCGCGCTGGTGGCGCACCCCAATCCGGCCGCCGCCAGTCGATCCCCTCCCAAAGCATGGCAAGTTGTGCCGATGTCAGGCGCGTAGCCCCGGAGACCGTGTTCGGCCAAGGGAAACGCCCGCGCTGGAGCACCTTGTAATACAGGCAAAACCCCTGGCCATCCCAATAAAGGAGCTTCAACCGGTCACCCTTGCGGCCCCGAAACGCAAACACCGCGCCGCCCGTCGGCTTCTGGCGCAACACGTCCTGCGCCAGCGCCGCCAGACCTGCGATCCCCTTGCGGTTATGCAGAGCTCTGCATAAGCGTAATTATGCGCAGCGCATGATTATGTAGAGCGGCTGGCGGTTCTATTGAATCGCCAGCGCCTTATGGCGGTTTTACTGCGCATAATCCTTACGGTGCCGCACATCCTGGAGCATGGCGATGACCTTGTCCGGCGCCTTGAATCTGCCGGGTGTGAGGGTTGGAGGCTGCATCGCCGCGAGGGCCTCGAGTTTCTCAGTGGGATCGGCGCGCAGATATATCTCGGTGCTCTGGAGCGTGGCATGGCCAAGCCAGAGGGAGACCTTCCGCACGTCGTGGGTGGCGTGGAGCGTGTGCATGGCGCAAGTGTGACGCAGGACGTGGGGCGTGACGCGCTTTTCGAGGATCGAGGGCATGGCGGCGGCGGCACGCTTCACGTGTTTGGCGAGGATATATTCGAAGCCGGATCGAGTCATGGCCCGGCCGCCGCTGTTGAGGAAGAGTTCGGCAGCTCGGACCTTCGGCCGGATGGCAACCCAGGCCTTGATGGCAGTGGCGGTCTCCTTCCAGAGGGGCAGCACGCGCTCCCGTCGTCCCTTTCCCATCACGTGGACGCTCGCCCAATCCCGCTGATCGATCTGCTCGAGCTTCAGGCCGGTCAACTCGGAGACGCGCAGGCCGGCGGCGAAGGCGAGATGCAGCATGGCCCTATCCCTGGTTCCCGACGCAGTTCGTGGATCGGGCGCGTCGAGAAGCGCCTTCATCTCGTCGCGCGACAGGTGGGTCACCAATGCCTCGTCGGTCTTCTTCATCGGAATGGCATGGATGCGCCCGGCCTGATCTAGGCAATGCGGCAGGCGGTATTCGAGGAAGCGGAAAAATGCGTTGATCGCCGCCAGGCGCGCGTTGCGCGAGCGGGCGCTGTTGCCGCGCTCGACTTCGAGATGCTCTAGAAAGTCGAGGACGAGCTCCGCGTCGATCGCCTCGACTTCGAGTTCGCAGGGGTTCTTTCGAAGTCGCCCGGCCGCAAAGACAACGAGGAGCTGGAAGCAGGTGGCGTAGGCGTCGCATGTATGCGCGCTGGCGCGCCGGTCCCGCGGCAGATGTTCGCGCAGGAACGCGGCGAGATGGGGTCCAAGCAGGGTCATGTCGCGCCTCCCCGGTGTAGCGCTTCGCCGGCTTCGGCGATGGCGGTCATCAAGGTCGGCGTCGCCTGCAGATACCAATAGGTATCGGTGACATGGGCGTGGCCGAGATAGGTGCTCAGGGCGACCATGTGTCGGTCGATCGCGGCGCGGTCGCTTCCGCATCGCTCCAGAGACCGAACGGCGAAAGTGTGTCTCAGATCATGGAGGCGCGGCCCAGGTTTGCCCGCCGGAGGGCGGATGCCGACGGATCGGGTCAACTCGCGAAAGACGGCTCCAACCGTGTTGTAGGACGGGCTGGTTCCGGCCGTCGAGCGCAGGAGCGGTGCGTCCGCGCAGGCCGGGTGTGCGTCGAGCCAGACGTTGAGCGCGTCGCGCGTGCTCTGGTGGATCGGGACGAGTCGACTCTTCCTGAACTTCGTCTCCAGAACGAGAAGACCGTCCTCGCCAAGGTCCCGCACCCTTATCAGTTCATCTATCTGACATTGCGCGATCTGGTCGAGACCCACGGGATTTCGGACAGTCTGGTCTTTGATGGCGAGGTGCAGACCTATCTGGCGCGCTTCCTGATGCATCAATGCGGTTTTTTCGACCACGCGACACCCAATGTGCAACTGGCCAATTGCCTGGCAGGAGTCTGGGCTGCGTTGCCGCTGGTCAGCGGGCCAGAGCGCGGGCAATCCGCCTATGCGGCCGATGGGATTAACAAGGCCTTCGCCGCGCCCGAAACCGTGCTCGATGTTCTGGGCCGTCGGTTCAAATGGTGACGGCAGCTCAAAGTGGCGCCAGCAGTAACCCTGCGCAACGAGGCGAATGAACCAGCCCCTTGGCCTGCACCAAGTACGTCAAGAGCAATGTCCTCGACTCGCCGCGCTTCCAGATTCGATTCCTTGCTTCTTATGCCCGTCCATGGGGCATAGCGACCGGCCGCTTCTTCTAAATGTAGCGGCGCAGCAATTTGTTCCCCTAACATCAACGTCGACCACTCGCTTCATGCCGCATACCGTGTGACCATCCACAATGAGGCTGGTGTTGTCACATGCAGCGCAATTCCTGAGCGACCGCTTTGATGAACGACTATGTAGAAGGCCGACCGGCGGCTTAGGTGAAGGTTTTCTGATGCGGGTCGCGGCGATCCGCTGCGCACTGGCGCGACCACGACCCGCGTTGGAAAACCTCCCAAGGAGGAAGCCGCGGGGGTCTTGGATCAACCTATGGGGAAAGTGCGCGCACGATTGGGGCGACGGCTGCGTCAAGGGTGCGGCTGAAGGTGTGCATTGCGCCCACGACTGGGACAATCAGGCCTGATGATCCCGGAACCACTGAACAATTTGGGATGAAAGCTATCGTGTTGCGCGTCGAAGGAGGACGGGCACAGCCCTTCGTGACCGGGTCGGCGTGATGCAGCCGGTGGCGTTCTGCGTCATCTGACTGGCGGTGTGTCATGCGACCTGCTCCCGTGGTGGCGCGCGCGACATCGGTTTTTGTCCGCGACGGAAGATCTCGATGATGCGCATGGGGCCACCGCAGCAGGGGCATGGTTCGCGCAGGGTGAGTGGGATGACCTCGGGCTCTGGAGTGGCGGGCTGTTCGGGGCGCTGGACGCAGAGCAAGGCGCGGATCTTTGTGATGTTGACCTTGCGGGTTGAACTGGCCAGCAGGCCATAATGCCGGATGCGATGAAAGCCGTCAGGCAGCACATGGATAAGAAAGCGGCGGATGAACTCGGGCGTGGCCAGCCGCATGACCTTTTGGCGGTCGCCGGATTTGATGCGGTAATCCTTCCAGCGAAAGGCGACAGTTTGGGCGTCAGCGCTGACCAGGCGCGCATTCGAGATGGCGACGCGGTGGGTGTATCGGCTCAGATAGGCCAGCACGGCCTCGGGCCCGCCGAAAGGCGGCTTGGCGTAGACCACCCATTCTGATTTGCGGAACGGGGCGAGCCAAGCGGTGAAGGCATCAGCCTGCGCTAGCTGTTCGAGATCGCCGAAGAAGGTCAGCTGACCGGCCCGGTGCAAATCCATCAGCCCCTCCAGAAACAGGCGCCTGAACAGCCGCGACAGCACCCGCACATGCAAAAAGAACCCCGGGCGGCAAGCGACCCACTTGGTGCCGTCGGGCGACAGGCCACCGCCGGGCACGATCATGTGGATGTGCGGATGATGGGTCAGCGCCGATCCCCAGGTGTGCAACACGCTGGTCATGCCTACCCGCGCGCCCATGCGCTTGGGATCGGCCGCAATGGTCATGACCGTTTCCGCAGATGCCCGGAACAGCAGGCCATAGACCGCCTTCTTGTTCCAGTAAGCGATTTGCGCGATCTCGGCTGGCATCGTGAAGACGACGTGGAAATATCCCACCGGCAACAGATCCTCGGCGCGCGCTTCCATCCAGTCGCGCGCCGCTGGCCCCTGGCACTTGGGGCAGTGCCTATTTTTGCAGGAGTTGAAGCTGATGTGATGGTGGCCGCATTTGGTGCAACCGGCCACATGCCCGCCGAGCGCTTCGGTCCGGCAGGCCTCTATCGCTGACATCACCTTGAGCTGGGAGAGACTGACATGCCCCGCATTGGCCTGCCGCCACGCAGGACCATGGGCACGGAAGATGTCAGCGATCTCCAGCTTCGGCCGGGACATCCCGGCGCCCGCTCACTCCAGACTTCGCTTCACCGTCTGATCTTGCAACTTGGCCAGCATCTCATAGGGGCTGACGGTGTCGCGGATCGTCTTGGTGGCCACATGGGTGTATCTTGCAGTGGTCGTCAGCTTGGCGTGGCCGAGCAGCACCTGGATCACACGTATATCGGTGTTGGCTTCCAGTAGGTGTGTCGCAAAGCTGTGGCGCAGCGTGTGCAATGTGGCAGGCTTCTTGACTCCGGCCATATGTTTGGCAGAGGTGAAAGCGCGGTTCAGTTGACGCGGTGAGATCGGGCTGATCTTCGGCAGGCCCGGGAACAGCCAGCCTTCAGGACGTGCCTCGCGCCACCAGGCCCGTAGCAACTCCAGCAAGCCGGGTGACAGCATGACCTTGCGGTCCTTCTGACCCTTGCCCAGCTCGACATGGATCAGCATCCGGTCACTGTCGATATCACTGACCTTGAGGTTACAGACCTCGGCGGCCCTGAGCCCGGTACCATAGGAAATGCTGAGCGCGGCGCGATACTTGAGCCCTGGTCCGGGTGCGGCCATCAGGATGTCGGACACCTCCTCGACGCTGAAGACAACAGGCAGTTTGCGCGGCTCGGTACGGAATTGCATGTAGCGCTTCATCTCTTCGCGCCCGCAGGTCATGCCGAAAAAGAACCGCAGCGCCACGATCCGCGTGTTGAAGGTTGACGGCGTAATCCCCGTATCTGTCATATGCAGCTGATAGGCGCGCAGATCCTCCGGCGTCGCGGTATCAGGCGAGCGACCAAGGAAGGCCGCAAAATCCTTGATTGCCCGGATGTGGGACTTCTGCGCCTTGTCGCCCATCCCGCGGATGCGCATGTCTTCGATCATCCGCTGGCGCAGCGGGGTTACTCTCTCCTCTGTCATGGAAACCTCCTGTCTGATGATTGAGAAGACCCCAATCGTCAAACAGTTCGCTCAGATCGCAAAATGCGCAGCGTTCTGGGCGTCGCACGCCATCAGCGGCAAGCACCAATGCCGCGAAGCGGCTTCGTCCAAGGGCCGGGAACGTCGTCGGCCCAGCCGCGCGAGGGCGGATCGCGCATCCCTGCTCGAGTCGCTGCAACAAGCCGCGCGCGATCAGATCGACCGGCCGCTTTTGGCGCGCATCCGAAACGGCGCGCTCTGTTTTGTTGACGTGCGGCGTTCAAGTCGGCGTATGGATCGCAGGCCAATCACATTGGCCCCTTATGTCGCGCCCGCGTTTTGGCGCGGGACGGCGATGGGCCCGGGGGCGCCATGCGCCATGCCCGGGGCTTTCGCAAAACCCGTGGGGATTACTCCCACGGGTCGATCTCGGCCAGGAGAGCGACCTCGTCGCCGTCGATGTCATCGGCGGGGACCGCGCCATAGGTGCCATCCCCTGCCTGGAAGACGACGATTGAGACCATGAGCGTGGCGGCGAGTGAAGTGGCGAAGGCGTATGCATCTTTGCGGGACATCTTTTTGGCTCCTGTCTTTGGAGGCGAGGGACCATCCCCCGCGCGACAGGACCCCGCAGGGCCAAAGACTGGCTGACATCACCGGGTGCGTTCGGACTTGCTCCGAATCCGGCCGGCGGCACGGGCTTGCCCGTAGTCCGACCCCTTGCGGGTTGATTTTGATGCCTGGATTTGGGCCAAGGAAGGGCATGGCGAGCGGGGGATGGTGCCTTGACGGCAGGAGCCGTTTGTCCCGAAGATGCATGGGTTTTCGCCAGCCTTGCTGACCGGATATGGGTGCGGATGTCTTCCTTGGGGATGGCGCCTCGGGCGCGCGTTTGCCTGTGAGCCATTGCGACAGGTCATCTTGTGGGAGAGGCCCGCACCTGCGGACCCCTCGGGTTTTGTGAACGTCTCAGGCGGCGCGATCCACGCCCCCTGCCCCATCGCTGTCCTCGGCGACGATCTCGAGGCGGGCATTGCTATAGCCTTCCTTGGCGATCCACAGCTCGGCGGCGGTGATGGATTCCGCCAGATACAGCAGTTCCGTGTTGCCACCGAAATCCAGAAGCACGCGCACCTGCCCCGGCTTGGGCTCCTGCGCCACTTCGAATGTAAGCTGGCTCTCCGCCGAGTGGCTGCGCATGATGGTGACGAGGATCACCCCGTCCGAGGCGAAATTCCCCTCATGCAGTGTAAAACTCGCCGGAGCAGTCCAGGTCCGATAGACGCGGGGCGGTTCTTTCTTGACCAGACGCCCGACACCGTTGGAGCGCTCCCAGGCCGCGAGCTTGCGGGTAAAGCGTGCAGGCGGTTTGGGGGTGTGGTCGGTATAGCGGATCAGCGCCCCCAGGGGGGCTGTGTTGAGAATGGTTGTTGCAGACATGGTTCCTCATCCCGAATGCGAGCATTGCACTGCATCCTGTTGATATTGTGACATAAAGGGGAATTGAGGGCGGGTTTCCCCGCCCTCGGGTGGCTTTGCCTATTCCGCAGCCATCATGGCCTCAGCCGCATCCGGCAGATCATCGGTCAGGAAAGCTGGAAGGTCAGCATCACTGACGCTTTCCAAAGCCTCAGAGCCGATATCGGCCCCCTGCCTTTCCGCGACATCTTCGCCGTCCAGTACTGCCAGATCAGCGCGGCGCAGGACCTCGGGCAACCAGCCGGAGCCTTTGAGCAGCCGCTCGGCCTCGGTCGCCATTTCGCCCTTCTTGAGGTGATCGAGGAGTTGGGCTGTCCCCTCGCCTTTCGCCTCGCGCACGGCCTCAATGATACGCGCCTTGGGCACACGGTTGAGATAGGTGTCGACTGTCGGCTCCCAGCCAGCCGCGACCATGTCGAGATCGACAGCTTGGGCCAACCTGTCTGCCTGCGCCATGCGGCGTGTCAGGCCAGAGGCCGAAATGCCCGCGCCATAAGGGTTGACCTTTTCATGGAGCGCATTGATCCCGAAGCTGAGGCAATGGGCCAGCAACGACAAGCGGTTGCTCTGGTCGAGCACTGACAGATAGTCCCAGAGCACACCCTCATCGCCAAGCGGCAGATCGGCTTCCCATGCGGCGTGGCGATCATCGACGGCAAGCGCCACGGCACTGTCTTTCAGATCCGGCGCCTGCGCAGGCAAGTAGACCTGCCGGACCGAGGCCTCGAGACAACCACCGGACGCCGCCCCCGCGCTGTGGAAGGTGTCACCCACCAGCTTCATCAAGAGCAGCGTGAGTGCAACATCGGGAGACCGGCCAAGGGCCTCGCGCAGAGCCAAGGTGCAATGCGCGGTCAGTTCCTGAACCAGTCGCTCAGGCAAAGGCTTCAGGGCACCATCATCCTCGTCCTCCGGCAGACCGGCCCCAAGCAGCTGCCCGCCAGAGGTGATGATGGTCCCGACATGCGACCCGGCATCACTGCCATGATGATCCAAGTCCGAAAGCCCAGTATCACCCCCCTGCCCCGCAGTCGCATGATTGGCGTCTTCCTGGACCGCGGTCTCCGCACGCGGCTCATCCTCGGGACGGACATAGCCGCGGTAAACTGACAGCTGACCCGAACGGTCAAGGGTCACGAAGGCCCCTGCCCGCGTGACCTCGTCCGGATCGAAGATCAGCGGCCGCGCCTCGATGGCTTCCATGGCTTGCTCGAGTTCCCCCAGCCTGGCATCAACCTCTTCGGGGATTTCATCCTGACCGGCATACTCACCCTCAAGCGCGCGATACTCAGCCAGCAGCGCAGCATGGGACGTGCTCTCCTCATCGCTCAGTGGCGCAGGATCACCGGACAACCGCTGCAGTCCGTGGCTGTAGCCATAGGGCAGGTCGAGCGCGACCTCGATCCACTTCCAGCCCTCGGTAGCGATTGCTTCGGCCTCAGCCTGCAGCCGATCCGCGACAAGACGATCGAGCAGCGCCACATCTTCAAGCCAGCCGCCATCATCGCCCTGAAACAGATCGCGCAGGATAATGCCACCAGCGGCCTCATAGACATCAGCACCAACAAACACGGCACGACGATCCGAGGCGCGCACCGAGGTCTCGGTCAGCATGCGCCGGATCTGAAATGGCTCCTTGTTCCACGAGGATGAGATCACATCCCAGACCTGCATCTGGCGGTCGTGATCCGGATTGACGGTAAAGGCCATGAGCTGCTCGAGCGTCATGCCATCCTCGGCATAAACATCCAAAAGGGCAGGGGCCACAGAGGCCAGCTTCAGCCGCTGCTTCACCACTTGCGGCGTGACAAAGAAGGCCGCGGCGATCGCTTCATCGCCCTGGCCTTTCTCACGCAGCGCAACAAAGGCACGGAACTGGTCAAGCGGGTGCAGAGCGACACGTTGCATATTCTCGGCCAGTGAATCATCTTCCGCCAGAATGTCAGACCCAGCCTCACGCAGGATGCAGGGGATGGGGGCTTTCCTGGCCAACCGCTTCTGCTTTACCAGCAAAGCCAGCGCCTGAAACCGCCGACCGCCTGCAGGAATTTCATACATGCCGGTCTCGGTGCCATGGTCATTCAACACCGCCCGCACGCTCAAACCCTGCAACAGGCCACGCCGTGCAATATCCTCGGCCAGTTCCTCCACCGATACACCGGCCTTGATGCGCCGGACATTGGACTGGCTCAGCATCAGCTTGTCGAAAGGAATGTCCTTGGATGCGGACAGGGTAATTCTCATAGCAGATTTCGCCATCAGATCATCTCCACAACGGGCGTCGGAAGCCACTCTCCCGATCTCACTTCCCGTCACCCTCAAACCAACAAACCTTTCCCTCTCGAATGCCGCATGGCTGTGTCAACCTCAGTGCGCTAGGACGTTTTGATCTATCAATTGATTTGTGCATGAAGGCGAAGTTGGCCATGGCCAACTCTTGTGTTGCAGCTGCTAGTTAAGATTTTTGATAGGTAGTTATCAGGGTTTTTGATTAGATCGATTTTACATGCAATCTGATCTGCTATCTGAATTGCTTCGGTTACACCAAGAAGAGATACGGCCTTTCCCATAAGCCCACTATTTATTCTCAGCATTTTTCCGAATTCAAACAGCACCTGTAGGAGTCCATGCTCCGATGTCGGTTGGTTTGGATAGAAAGCAGGTATTTCAGTTAAGCGAGCCCAAAGTTCTGCTACCGAGTTTGGCAACAGTTTTCTTGTATTTGATTTTGGAGTCTCTTTGTGCCGGACATTTTGTCCGTCTGAGGCGGTCACCTTGCTTGAACAAGGTGACCGCATGTGGTCTCGGGGCTGTTGGGGTTCGGAGCTGTTGGCCACGGCCAACTCCTGCAAAGGCGCGGCGTTTTCCACTGCGTTCGCATTTTGGAGAATTAATTTAAGTCTGGTGATGATGCTGCTTGCTTGTAGTACAGTGACTCCGGCACGGCGCATACTGTTTCCGGTAGCTTCCACGAAGTTAAGCGTTTCGCCCTGAAGGCCGAGCCTGAGGCATTCAACGCGCAACTTTTGGATGTAGGCCTTCATGCCTCGAAGTTCATCGGCTTCATGACGATGTTTCTGAGACAGTCTAAGGATTTCCCCAGATCGAGCGAGTAGGGGTGAAAGGTCGATGCCGAACGCTCCGATGACTTTACCGTTACGCATAATGGGGAATCGTTTGCCGTTTGCGCTGTCACGACGCAGGATCAGATTGGCTGCTTCAAGTTTTTCAAGGTGTCGCCGGAGTTGTCTGTCTGATATTCCTTTTGCACGGAAACACAAAGTGTCGTTGCAAGCGAACACGGTTAGCAGGGTTAGTGGCGTGATTGGGCTGTCGTGCCCAGTTTTTGGGTCGCTACAGGGGAGGCAGCTTAAGAGTGCGTCAAGCACAACTACCGAAGACGGCCGCAGCCCGAGCGTGCGGCCTGTTGTGTTAACGGCCGCCATTAGAGCACGCCTCGTAACAGGCGCGAAATGTGGCTGGTGTTCGATCGTGCCGATACCAGTGAAAGAATTGATGAGTGTAGACGCACAGCTCGACTGTGCCTCGACCTCAATGGCCGTGACTTCTTCGTGTTCCATCTGTTTTCAGACAGCAAAAAGATACCGGTCACCGAAATCGGTGTTGCAGTGATTCGATTTTTTGGGTACCAATAGATTGCGAGTAAATCGGGACCCTCTGGAGTGCTTCACCGCCTTCGGGGGGTTTCTTTTGCGCTACGTCTGCCTCCTTTTTGATTGTTTCGTACCTGCTTGACCATGGTTGACCATGGCCAACCTCTTAAATATCAATCACTTATCAATTTAGGCATCACGATTTTTCCTTCCACTCCTTGTAGAGACGCTCAAGCTGGGTTTCCATGAAGCTGATGAATCCGCGTTCCTTTTTGTCGGAGACCTCGATCAAAAGGCGCTGACCTTTGGACCTGAAAGCCACCGAAGTTGCTGGCATCTTGTTGAGCGGGGCAGGGGAGCGGCCTTTGGTCGAAGGCCCCGCTGCGCCGTGCTGAGCATCTATGACCTTCTGCAGGGCATCTATGACAGCGGCGAGTTTTTCGGCTGCACTGCCTTCTTCCGGAACAAGTGAAAGGAGAGAACTGTCTGAAGAGGCGTTTTCTGTTTTGACCAAACGCCGTAGTTCTAGCCATGGGCGCCGGCCTGCTTCATGCGCAGCGCCAATCTTGTAGATCACCGCGTCAGGCACGTCTCGCGCAACGCCAATCAGTTTGCTAAGCGTTCCCTTGTCGACAGCCAGAACGTCCCCGATCTCTGCTCGGGAGAAGCCTTGATCTTCCAACTTGGCGGCGAAAATGGCTTGTTCAATGAAGCTCCGTTCTAGACGCGCCGAATTTTCCAGTGCCTGGGAAACAAGCGCCTCGCGCTGATCCATTTCCTTGACATAAGCCTTGACCTTGATCCCAAGTGCGCGGCAGGCGGCAATTCTGCGGCGTCCATAGACCACCTCATAGCGAGGGCCAGCGCCTCGGCGATAGCGGAGCAGGGCAGGTAGCTGTTGTCCTGATGCCTTGATGGACTCGATTAGATCATTAAGTCCTTCGGAGACGTCAAAGCGATCCGCGATTTCTGAATCGCCGATCTCGCTGACATCCACATCTTGAGCCGCCTGTGCTGAAACCTGAGAAAGCACATCTGACATACTCTTCAGGGAACGAGGCGAACTTGCATCCACTTTCGGCTCAGCCTCGGTGGTGATCAAAGGTTTTGAGCCCATTTTCGCCAGGCTCTTGGCAAGAAGATCACGTTTCATCGGCGCCCCCTCTGCCCCAGGCTGCTTGGATCATCTTTTCAATGTCATTTGAAAAGCTCGTCACCGACTCTAGGGCTCGCTCATAGGTCTTTCGGTTTTTGGTTGTAGCCAAGTCCACCTCGAAGATTGTTTTCTGCGAGAGGCCAGCTTCGCTGACTGCCGAAGACTTTACAAAAGGCGTCTTAATCACGCTGTCGCCGAGCAACTGTTTAAGCCATTCAGATAAGTCCTGCTGCGTGCTAATCGCGGTGTCGAAGCGTGTCAGGAGGTAAGCGAAATTGTCATACGTACCGATGCCACCGTTGGAGTGGAGTACTTCTAGTACCCCCGAAGCCATCGTCAGGAACTGGCTGGCAGAGGCCAAATCGACACGCTCTGGAATAATGGTCATGAGCAGAGATGTCGATGCGCAAACTGCGCCCATCGTGAGATAGCCTAGCTGTGGCGGGCAGTCGATTAGTACGATGTCATAATCGTCTTCGACTTGACGTAGCGAGTCGCGGATTCGATTGAAGAACACAGGCTGTTCTCCGCGGCTCAACGCGGTTGGGGTTTCGGTCTCAAATTCCGAAAGCATGATCCCGCCCGGCACGAGATCCAGGTTTGGGAAGTAGGTCTTGCGCAGAACTTCCACGATAGGAACCCGGGATGTCTCTCCATCGTTGTAGCGGATCGCATCGTACAGCGTTCCGCCATGACGAAAGTCAATCTCTGGCTGGTATCCGAAGAAAGTGGTCAGTGAAGCTTGAGGGTCTGCATCGACAAGACACACACGGTAGCCACGCAGGGCGAGCCGCATCCCGAGCGTCACTGTGGTCGTCGTTTTGCTGGACCCGCCTTTAAAATTTACGGTAGACCAAATCTGAAGCTTGTCATCTTGTCGCCGACCGGGAAGGAACTGAAACGGATCCTTTGCGTTCTGCGCTAGAATGTTGCGAATCTCGAGGATTTTCTCGGCGGAGTACAGGCGCTTGTTATTCGGTCCTTGTTCGACCTCTGGAATTCTGCCGTCAAAATGCGCCTTGCGCAGATATCCGTCGCTCACCCGCAGCAGCTCACTGACTTCTGCGCTTGTAAATGACCGGAGGGTCTTCTGTTCCTTTGGTGCCAGAAAGAGCTTCGACATATGCTCAAGGGCCTCTGAAAGCCGCTCTGCGTCTGCCTTGAGCTTGTCATGCAACACTGGGTGCATCGTATTTGCCTGTCTCTAGACGTCTCTTGAGCGTTACTCGTGATCAGCATATGATCGGTTCTGACAGGAACGCAGTGGACATCGTGTTCTTTGTTTTCGCGTTACAGGTATGGCGCTTGTCTGGAAGAAACTCAAGGTAAATTTTCTTCAGCTATCTTGTGCCTCGTGCGGAATGAGCCACCAAATCAAGCGAAAGAGTTAAAGTGACCTGTTAGAGGTCAATCATATGCCATTGAAAAACGGAAGATTTTCGTCGCAAACTTATCCACAGAACGCGAAGCTCCTGAATCTACGAGCTATGGATGGACAATCTTTGTGCATGCGAAGTAACGCCTTTGCAGACACAGCTGCAGCAATCGTGTCCGGGCGAGCTAAGCAAACGATTCTTCTTCCAAGCCCGTCGTAACAATGCTTCTCTTCTCGATTAGCATCGAAATGCGTTACCAACTATAACATCCCCAGCCGCTTTGCCCGCTCCAGCAGCATCTTCACAGATGACGGCTGCCAGCTTGTCCGCCCCCGCGGTGTGCGTTCACGCATTTTCTCTAAGCGGGCGCAGATGGCTTGCAACGTGATGTCTGGGTCTGCGCCCTTGATGCCCGCGACGATGGCGGGCAGTCGATCATCTCGCGCACGCGGGCCAGCGCGTTCAAGCACCGTCGCAGGGAGGAACCCATCGCGGACATAGGCGTTCACAGCGCGCAGCAGACGGCTTTGCGTCCAGCGCCGGGCCTCGGGCAGGGGGCCGTTGATAATGCGGACCACGTCTTCCCAAGCCAGATCGGGGCGCAAGCGGCGCACATGCGGCACCCAGTCCTGCGCGGTTTCGTTCAGGCGTTCCATGTAGCCGTCCTGTCGTGCCAGTCGGACCTTGCGCAGCGCTGCCGGATCCCGCGCGCGCAGGCCAGGGTTTCCGCCGACCCGCCCCTTTGTTCGCGCGCTGGCGAGGCCGGCCTTGGTGCGTTCCCGGATCAGCGCGCGTTCAAATTCCGCCGCTGCGCCCAGCACCTGAAGCGTGAACTTTCCCTGCGGCGATGCGGTGTCGATCGGGTCCTGAATGGACCGGAAGAACGCGCCCTTACCCTCCAGCCGTTCGATCACCTCCAGCAAATGCGACAGCGACCGCGCCAGCCGGTCGATCCGCACAACCACCAGCGTATCGCCCTTGCCAACGCGTTCCAGCACCCGCGCCAGCACCGGCCGCGCACGATCACCGCCAGAAGCGTGTTCTTCATGAATCTCAGCACAGCCCGCTGATTTCAGCGCCTGCGACTGGGGCAGGGGGGTCTGATCCTCGGTCGATACTCGCGCATAGCCTATCAACGGCATCAAATCCTGCCTTTTGCAGTTACGGATACGGCCAATAAACGACCGTTTGTAAACGAATGCAAGGGCTCTCTCTGTGGCCACGCTGTCGTAAAACCGCTTGGTTTCCTTGCACTGAGTGCAATCAGAGCGAAGCTGTGCAACCTCGTGTAGCCATGCTATATATGTAGATCTGATGCACTCGTACAAAACACTTGGGTAGTTTGCAAAATAAGTATATTTTGCGCATATGAAGCGCGAAAGCCCAATCCTGTATGACATGTTGAGCGAAAGCCCTGACCCTTCTGACGAGGCCATATCTGCCCCTGAAGAAGATTTGTGGTTTTTGCCGGGACCGCTTGAGGATGAGCCGGATTTTCTGCCGCCTGGCCCAAGGTCCGATCCATCAGAGGCCACGCTCGTCGATGACTGGAAACAGGCCGAGGCCGGATTGGCCGCACGGCTTGCGCATGTTGCGGGCAAGCTTGGGGCTTTGGATGATCGGCTGCTGCGCGGCCCTAAGGGGTGGCGGCATCGCCTGGCATTGATCGAGGCTGCGGAATTGAGTTGGTTTGCGGGGGACCGGATTGGCGCGGATCGACTGGCACTGTGGGTCGGGCTGCGCCTGTCTGGTGTGCAAGATGATGCGGCAGCTCTTGCCCGCGCGGGTTGGTCGGTGCGCAGACTGACCAGTGGGCCGGGGCCCGAGGCAGGGTTGGCCGAATTCCTCGGCCGTAATGAACCGGACAACAAGAATGAAGGGGATACGCAATTCTCTGATCACGCCCAGGCTTGGTCAGAGCTGATGGAGGCTGCGCATTTACTACATCCGATCAGCCGGGCTTGCATGGGGTATCACCTCTGGTCACTCGCGGGACTGGACGGGCAGGGGGGCCGGACTGAGTCCGCCATCACCGCCGCCCGCTTTGCAATGGGGCAGAGTAGAGGCGCAGTTTTTGCGCCGCTTGCCATGGGCGGGGCAGGGGGGCTACGCGCGAGTGGCACAGCTTGCGAACGCCTTAATCGTTGGCTCGATGGGATGGAGGCTGCTATTCTGACCGCGATGCGTCAGCTTGATGACATCGAAGCTTGGGACCAACGCGCGCAAGCTGCGATGGCTAAGCTGTCAGGCCGCACACCGCCAGCGCTGCGCTGCGTGTTGACCGAATGGCCTCTGATCACGGCACCGATGGCCGAAGAACTGACAGGTGCCAGCCGCGCTGCGGTTCAGCGGAATCTGGAGTGGATGGAAGCATGCGGGCTTATCCGGGAAGTGACAGGGCAGGGGCGGTTTCGGATGTGGCGGGTGACATCATGAATGTCACGTGAGCGGTGGGCCAAGAATGGTGAAAAGCTGTAAGCCTAGTCCGCTTTCGTGACGCAGTCGGCCCAGATCGCGCAATCTGTCATGGACGCGTTGAGAGGTTTCAGCGTGATCTGGTTGTGTCTGGATTCTTTGTGCGTTTGTGTCATAAGTGACCAAGGCCCGGTTGGGTTCCGATCTTATGCGCTGGATCTGCGGTAACAAAGTGCGGTGCATCACGATTGCGGGTCGATGCGAAGAAATGAAGCCCGTCTGTTGGGGGATACGTGAACACTACTAAGCGCAAACCCGGCTGGCTTGTTCTGATCAAGCGCCTGATCCTTGTTATATATGGCCCCATTGCATTCATGTATATCGCGCTGGCCCCGATCTTTTGTGGTCGGAAGAATGGCTTTCGGAACTGGTATTGGCGCGCGGCCAGAAAACAGATCCAGATGCTGCTTTGGTTCCTCGATATTTTTGTCGACATTGATGCAGAAAGCCAGGCAAAGCTATCAAAAAACGACGGCGGTCTGATCATTGCGAACCACAAAAGTAACCTTGATGTTTTGGCGTTGGTGTCGGTGATTCCCGATGATCGCTGGGTGACATTCGGTGCGAAAATTGAGCTTACGAAGATACCTTTTTTCAAGGGCGGCTTTAAAGGTTCAGGGATACTTGTGGTCGACCGGAAAAACGGAAAGACGGCACTGCAAAGCCTGATAGATGGGTACTCCCGCGCTGACCCGCGTGTTTCTCTTGTGTTGTTTCCTGAAGGCACGCGTGTTGATGGCCCCGCGCTTGGTAAGTTCAAAGCGGGCTCTATGCGGATTGCACAGGAGCTTGAGAAATCAATCCAGCCCATTTGCATCTTTGGCGCATATGAGCTGATGCCGCGTCGCCGCGTGTTTCCAGGCACAGGCTGCATTAAAGTTCGGGTTTTGGAAAGCTTCGATGTTCAGGTCGAGGTACCTGTCACGAATGAAATGCAACGCCTGCAAACCTACGTCGCCGACCACTATGAGACGCTGCAAGATGCGACCTAGACCACATGTTCGCCTGATGTCGCGTTGCCGTTAAATCGGCTCTGCCTCACTTTGTGTGGCGCAACTATCCTGAAACTGGAAAATTCAGGAGGGATAGTCGTGAGTTCGAAGAAGCACTGGTCGCCCGGGAGCGATGTTGCCGTTCAAAGCGTTGAGCGAAGTGAATCCGGCGGGTGGATTGTATCTGGCGTCTTGGCACCCAACGGCATTTGCCCAGACTGTGGATTGCATTCACGACGACGTCACGGCTGGCGGCGTCGGCGACTGCAGGATTATCCCGCCCATGGAGATGGGGTTACGGTTGATCTCGCGGTTTGCCGTTGGCGATGTTTGGCGTCCGCTTGCCCGCGCCGGACTTTCTCGGACCAGGTCGTCTCGATTGCGCGTCCATTTGCACGTCGTACTTCGCGTGTCGGGGAGATTGTCAGCCATCTTGGGCATGCGACCGGCGGACGGCCTGCCGAGCGGTTGTTGCATCGTTTGGGCCTTGGGGTCAGCGATGACACGGTGCTCAGGCAGCTGAAGAAGTGTGCTCAAGGCGCCGCCGAGGCGCCAACGGTCATCGGGATCGACGACTGGAGCTGGCGGAAGTCGCAAACCTACGGCACGATTATTGTGGACCTGGAGCGTCGCGTGGTGATCGACATTCTTGAGGATCGGGATGCCGTCACCTGCACCAACTGGCTGAAGCGACACCCCGAGGTGGAAGTGATCAGCAGAGATCGCTGCGGTCTCTACGCCCAGGCTGCACGGCAAGGGGCACCGCAGGCAAAGCAGGTCGCGGACCGGTTCCATATCGTGCAAAACCTGCGGCAGGCCATCGAGGAGCAAATGAACCTTCACGGCCGTGCGACCGGCAGGGCGCTGCTGTCCGACGCCGACAACATCGCCGCGGCCGGTAACCTTCTGAAGTCACGCCTTGCGCACAGGACGTCTCGAGAGGAGATTTTCACGACCATCCATGGGCTCCGAAATCAGGGGCTTACCTGCAGCGAAATCGGGCGCCGAACAGGGTTCCCGCGTCGCAGCATCGCGAAATGGCTGCAGTTCGAGACACCACCGGACCGCAGGCGGGCAGCTTTGAAGCGGACTTCGCCGTGGTACTTTGAAGAGTTCCTGCGCCAAAGCTGGAAGGACGGCATTCGAACTGGAAGCGCCCTGTTCCGTCTGATCCAAGAGCGTGGTTACGAGGGGAGTCTAACGCATCTGCAGCGGTTGCTGGCGGGTTGGCGCAGAGCCGAACAGCAAGCAAGCGACTCCAAGGTAGAGCACGAAATCCTTAAGCCAGTCCGGGACCCGGAAACTGGGCACGCGATTTCCCCGGTCATCGCGGCCGCGCTGTGCATCAAACCCCGCGGAAAGCTCACCCCGGATCAGGCGCGGAAAGTTGACGCGCTCAAAACCGGCTCTCCCGCCTTCGCAACGATGCGCCGTTTCGCCATGCGGTTCAACGGCATCCTGCGCGGCCGCGAAGCAGACCCGCTCCCTGCATGGATCGACGACGCGATCGAAACCGACCTGGCGCCACTCGTGCGCTTTGCCCGCACATTGAACCGGGACTTCGATGCGGTCAAAAACGCCATCGAGATGCCATGGAGCAACGGCCAAGCAGAAGGTCAGATCAATCGCCTGAAGACCCTCAAACGCGCCATGTACGGCCGCGCCGGTCCAGAATTGTTGCGGGCGAGAATGCTACCGTTCCGCCACACAGATTGAGGCAGAGCCTCGTTAATGGCAACGCGACAGCAGGTTGTGGCGTCACCCTAAGCGGTATGCACCATGTTCGCAAACAGCAGTTCAGCGAGGCCCGAAGCGAACTACACTACCTACCGAGACATCATCTGATTGTCTGCTTCCGCGACAAATTCAGGCCCCCTCGCGATCGCAGAAAATGACGGCTTCCCTGAAGGTTTTTCGATGTGGGCCGCGGCACGACATTGGCGGCCAAGAGCTAGCGGCCCACGTTGACAAACCTCGGAAGGAGGAAGCCGCGGGGGTCTTGGATCGACCTATGGTGAAAGTGCGCGGACGGTTGGGGCGACGGCTGTGTCAGGCGTTCGGCTGAAGGTTCGCATCACGGCTGAGCTGGTCACTGAAGCGGTCGAACATCCTGGTATCGCTTTGCATACTGCCGTGCCTGCCGTCGGTTTTCGCGCTGAGGAACGATTGGCGTATGTGGGTTGAGCCGGGTCTGCGGGGTGCAGCCGGTGGCGTTCCGCGTCATCTGACAGGCGGTGTGTCATGCGGCCCGCTCCTGTGGTGGCGCGCGCGACATTGGTTTTTGCCCGCGGCGGAAGACCTCGATGATGCGCATGGGGCCACCGCAGCAGGGGCATGGTTCGCGCAGGGTGAGTGGGATGATTTCGGCGTCGGGTCCTGATGCGGCGGGCTGTTCGGGGCGCTGGACGCAGAGCAAGGCGCGGATCTTTGTGATGTTGACCTTGCGGGTCGCACTGGCCAGAAGGCCGTAGTGCCGAATGCGATGGAAGCCGTCAGGCAAGACATGGATCAGAAATCGGCGGATGAACTCGGGCGTGGCCAGCCGCATGACCTTTTGGCGGTCGCCGGATTTGATGCGGTAGTCCTTCCAGCGAAAGGCGACGGTCTGGGCATCGGTGCTGACCAGGTGCGCGTTCGAGATGGCGACGCGGTGGGTGTAGCGGCTGAGATGGGCCAGCACGGCCTCGGGCCCGCCGAAGGGTGGCTTGGCGTCGTGTCGAAGACGCGCCTCTGGCACGATGACCACCCATTCGGATTTGCGGAATGGGGCGAGCCACTGCGCGAAGGCATCAGCCTTCGCCAGCCGTTCGAGATCGCCGAAGAAGGTCAGTTGCCCAGTCCGATGCAGATCCATCAGCCCTTCCAGAAACGTAAGCGACGGCCACGCCCCATTGATTTGTCCTGTTCCTGGCGCGTGACATGCCTGCGAGAAGGTCTGCGCGAGCAGATGGAGGTAGCGCATGGCGGATGGTGGCGACGGATTTATGGGCCGGTGTGAAATTGTTGAAGCGCGACGGCGCAATCGCCGATGGCCAGCGGAAGTGAAAGCGAAGATCGTCGCGGAGAGCTATCAGCCTGGGGCTCGGGTCGTGGATGTGGCTCGCAAATACGATTTGCTCCCACATCACCTGTCAGATTGGCGTCGCCATGCCCGGCAGGGTCGGCTGGCTTTGCCGGGTGACCTGATGGATACGCAGAACGGATCGCCAGCGGCGGAGCTTGCCTTTGTGCCGCTGTCCATTCTGCCTGAGCCCATGGATCAGCCGGTGTCTTCCACGGTCGAGGCCGCGCAGGGTGGCATCGGCGTGATGACGATTGAGATCGGGTCCGATCTGCGCTTGCGTATTCCCGGTGATGTTACAGTGGAGCGCGCGGCGGCGCTGGTGCGTGCATTGCGCGGGGCGACATGATTGTCGCCGGCCAGCGGCTGCCGATCCTGATCGCGACGAAGCCCGTGGATTTCCGCTGTGGGCATAACGCTCTGGCGCTGATTGTGCAGACGGAGCTGAAGCTCGACCCGCATTCCGGGGTGACGGTGGTGTTTCGATCAAAACGCGGGGACAGGTTGAAGATCCTGTTATGGGATGGCACCGGCATGGTCCTGATTTACAAGGTTCTGGAACAGGGCAGCTTCGCCTGGCCGAAGATTCAGGACGGGGTTATGCGGCTGTCCCGGGCGCAGGCGGAAGCTCTATTCGAAGGTCTGGATTGGCGGCGGGTGGTGGCGCAAAGAGTGCTGGCACCGACTGCGGCAGGATGACTCAGGCAGCTGTTTTTGACGTTGATTTATTGGCCTTTCTGTCCCGTTTTGGGTAGAAATGCGCATGTCGCAGCCCTTCGATCTCAGCCAGTTTCCGGACCTGCCACCCGAGGTGGTGAAGGCCTTTGCGGCGCAGCAGAAGGCGCTGGAACATGCGAGATTTGAAGCCTCCGTCGAGCGTGCTGCGCGCCAGCACGAACAGGCTGTGGTCGCGGAGAAGGAGGCCTTCATCGCAGAGCTTGAGGCGCTGATCGAGAAGCTGGAAGGTCAGGTTCAGGATTACCGGCGCACCAAGTTCGGGCCGAAATCCGAGAAGCTGGACCCCGCCCAGCTGGAACTGGCGCTGGAAGACCTGGAAACTGCCATCGCAAAGACGCAGGCGCAGATCGCAGCTGTTGAAGACAGGATCGCGGCCAGCGAACCAGACCCTGACAAGCGTAAGCCGCGGGCGCCCCGCAAGGCAAGGGCGCTGCCCGAAAGCCTGCCCCGCGTCGAGAGGGTGGTCGAACCCGACAGTATCGTCTGCCCCTGTGGATGCGGTGACATGGTCCGGATCGGCGAGGACCGGACCGAGCGGTTGGATTACATCCCCGCGCGCTATCAGGTCATCGTCACCGTGCGTCCCCGATATGCCTGTCCCAAGGGGCGCACAGGTGTGGTCCAGGCAAAGGCACCTGCGCATCTATTGGAGGGCAGCTGGCCGACCGAGGCACTGCTGGCACAGGTCGCCGTGTCCAAGCATTCAGAGTATATGCCGCTCAATCGCCAGTCCGTGGTGATGGCCCGCCATGGTGTGCCGATCGACCGATCTGTGTTGGCGGATTGGATGGGCCGCACGGGGGCTGCCATCGCGCCTGTTGTCGATCACATGGCTGAACAACTGCTGTCCGACAGCACCCGGCTCTATGTTGATGAAACCACCGCGCCTGTTCTCGATCCCGGGCGGGGCAAGACCAAGACGAGCTATCTCTGGGCGGTGTTGCGCGATGACCGGGGCTGGAACGGCACCGCGCCACCTGGCGTGGTGTTTCATTACCGGCCGGGGCGAAAGGGCGAATATGCCGCCGAAATCCTCAAGGGCTTTAACGGCACGATCCAGGTCGATGCCTATGGCGCCTATACCCATCTTGCCACGCCAAAGCGCACCGGTGGCGATCCGCTGCGACTGGCCTTCTGCTGGGCGCATGGCCGACGCAAGCTGATCAAGGCCAAGCCGAAGAAGGGATCGCCCATCGTGGACGAGGCGCTGTTGCGGATCGCGGCGCTTTACAAGGTCGAGAACGCCATCCGAGGGTCCGACCCGGACCACCGCCACGCTGTCCGGCAGGAAATGTCCCGTCCGCTGGTCGATGAATTCTTCACCTGGCTGAAGGCGCAGGCCGCCCGCGTCTCGCGCAAATCCGACCTCGGTGAGGCCATGGCCTATATGCTGAAACGTCAGGACGGCTTCAGGCTGTTCCTCGACGATGGCCGTGTCGACATCGACTCCAACCTTGTCGAAAACGCCATCCGCAGCCCGGCAATGAACCGCCGCAATGCGCTGTTCGCCGGACATGACGAGGGTGCTTTATACTACACATCTACGTATGCCTCTGTAATTTCATGGTTATTTGAAGTGGATCGTCAGGCGCCGGGCGTCTTCCGCGGCGTGCATCGGCTGCTTTTCGAACGCTGTCTGTCTCAACAGCGTGTTGCCTGATGATCCAAGGGGCACCTTTGCAGGTCTGGTCGGCCGACAGATCTCCAGCTTCGATCAACCTTCGCACCGTCGATGGACTAACGTCAAGGATAGCGGCCGCTTCATCCAAGGTGAGCTCTCCGCGCTCTTGACGTTCGCCTTCACGATACGTGGGGATATCATGCCTGCTGCGCAAGCTGCAGACACGGCTTCGGTTCCAGGTGAGGCCTTTCCCCGTCATGCGGCCTGCGCGGTTCAGTATCGATGCGATATGCTCATCAGGCATCTGACGTGCCAAGACACGGACAAGATCCAGTGTTTCACCGGAAATCGTCCAGCGTGTTTGGCCCGCCTTGTTTTTCTTGACGCTTAGGCGCGTGTGATCACCGCCCTGCCAATGGATGATCAGCGCCAAGCTATCTTCGGTCATGTCGACGATGATTTCGCGTATCATAAGCCGCAAAATCCGCTTTTGGGTCTCCGGTGTGACGCCGGGGCTGCTCCACGCCTGCGTCAGATCAGCCCCCAGGCTCATCAATCGCTCTCGATCCGGCACGGATACGGTGACGGGCGTTTCCGCCTTGAGCCTGTCTATATCAATTTCGAGATCGCGCACCCGATGCAGCGTGTCGTTCCAGCGCAGTTCCAGTTCGTCTGCTACCAGCCTGTTATCCGGGTCGACCGCATCATACCGGCGCTGCGCGCGCTTGGCTTCGAAACGCGCCTGCTGCAGTGCGTTCTCCATCTGCTGAAGCTTGTCGTGTTGCTTTTCTTCATGCGCAATGACCGCGGACAGGGCGGCCTCTATCCCCATGGGTTGCAGGCGGTCCAGAACCTCCGTCGCAACCGCGCGATCAATTCGCATGCCGCCAAACACGATACAGTTGGGCCGCGCGTTGTTACCAAAGGTGCCATGACAGACATAGCGCTGCGTGTTGCCGCCTTTCCCGGAATAGGCCACTCGCAAACGTCGACCACAGCGCGCACATCGCAATAGTCCGGGTAACAATGCTTCGCCTCGGCGGATCGCGCCGCGCCCGGCATAGCCACTGCGATTTGCGTTCTCAGCAATCATGCTTTGCGTCTTTTTAAAAGTTTCCCAGGAAATGTAGCCAGAGTGGTGGTCCCGGATCAGAACATCCCAGTCGTTCCAGTTGCGCTTGAAGCTTTCACGGCTTTGGCGTTTTTGTCCATCCTTGATGATGGTCCGACTGCCACGGCGCCCGAACGCATAGACCCCGGCATAGACGGGATTGGTCAGCATGTGGTGCAGCGTGGGATAGACCGGCAACGTCCATGTGATACGCGGTGCCCCACCGCCGTAGATTGCGCGCGGCAGAACCACTTCCTCGTCCCGAAACCAGAGAAGAACCTGACGGATTGACTGCAATTCGGCAAATTTCCGGAACACCAGAGCGATGGCTTCCTGAACGCGGCGGTCGGGGTCCTTTTCGATCCGGTTGTCATCGGTCTTGACGTAGCCGATCGCCAAGGTTGTCAGTAATTCGCCCCGGCGAGCCTTTTGTTTGATGGCTTCAGCCGAGCGCTGCCGGAATACCGACACCTCCATCTCACTCATCGTGCCTTTCATGCCCAGAAGCAGGCGGTCATTTATCAGACGCGGGTCATAAAGACCGTCCTCGTCCACGATCAGTGTCCCCAGCACAGCGCAAAATTCCAGCAGGCTGTGCCAATCTCGCCCGTTGCGCGCCAATCTTGACGCTTCAAGGGAAAGCACTGCGCCAACACGGCCCTCGCAGATCGCGGCCAGAAGCTTCTGAAATCCCGGTCGCTCCGTACCCCCGCTGCCGGATTTGCCAAGGTCTTCATCAATGACCTCGATGCTTTCCCACCCCAACTGGCGTGCTCGCTCGACCAACCCATATTGCCGACGTTGGCTCTCCAAGTTGTTGGCCACCTGATATGTGGAAGACTGGCGGATATAAATATAGGCGCTGCGCCCCAGATGCTCAGGCGTGATCTTGGTCATTGCCGGCCTCCTGTTCGATCAGTGGCTGATTTGGTAGGAGTGGTTCGCTCATCGCCTCTTGCAGCAAATTCCGAAGAAGCATTATGGCCTTCTGACGGTCGCCTTGCGTCCAGTGAACTTTGGGCGCCAGATGCGCGAACAGATCGGGTTGTTGATATGTGGGGCGGGTCATCGACATCTCCTGTGCTGGCCGTTTCGTCCAAACAGGAGTGTAGAAGCTGATCCAGCAGCGCACGAAGATCGTTTAATCGCTCAAGCGGAAGCCGGGGTGTGTCAACAACCTTGATCAACTTTGCTTCGGGGGCAATCATCCACGCTGGAAGATAAAAGGCTCCGCCACGCAATTGACGGATCAGAAGGTGGCGGCAAAAGTCGTGCTCGACCGATCCGACAACTTCCACTGTCTGGCCACAAAGCGGGTGAAAAGGGTACGTGACAACCGCATCAAAACCCAGACTCCCGGCATCATGACGCTGCTTCCGACGAGGGTGGCCGCAACTGGGCCCGCTTCGCCAGCCTGATCGGCACATGCAAGGTGAACGGCGTCGAACCCTATGCTTATCTGCGCGATCTGTTCACCAAGCTGGCCAATGGCCACCTCGACAAGGACATCGATGCGCTGATGCCCTGGGCCTACGCCCAGCAGGACAAGGATGCATAGGGACCTCGTCGTGTGGTACATGACGAGCTACCAGACGCTCGTCGCTCCGCATCATCACAGCAACGCGCAAGCCCGAACCCAATGGGGCGTAGCCGCCGCTTACCCAGAAACAGGCGCCGAAACAGGCGCGACAGAACCCGCACATGCAAGAAGAAACCTGGGCGGCAGGCGACCCACTTGGTGCCATCAGGCGACAGGCCGCCGCCGGGGACGATCATGTGGATGTGCGGATGATGGGTCAGCGCCGAGCCCCAAGTGTGAAGGACGCTGGTCATGCCCACCCGGGCACCCATGCGCTTGGGATCGGCCGCGATGGTCATCACCCCCAACTTCAACAGCAAAACGTCTAAGTGATTGTTTCTATTAGACCCGAAGGGTCGTTTATGTAACTACCGCGGTGAGGTTCAGGCGATTTGGGGCACGTTCAGTGCTTCAAAGAGGTCCAGTTGGGAAGGGGTTGGCGAGGAGATTCCGGCGACCGCCCGGTCGGCGATTTTTGCGTTGTGGCGCTGGACCTTGGCGAGAAGTTCCAAGGCGGCTTTAGGGCTTGCGGCGTGGCCCTTGGCTTTCAGGCGCATGCGCATGACGCGGTAGAGGGTCAGCGCCAGGAAGCAGATGAGCGCATGGGCGCGGATGCGATCAGGCAGGCGATGGTGAACTGGGGCGATCTCAATGTCGGATTTGAGGACTCGAAAGCCACGCTCGATATCGGCGAGGCCCTTGTAGCGGGCGACGGCCTCAGCGGGACTGATGTCCGTGGTGTTGGTGATCAGCGCGAGCGTGCCGTCGAAGAGCTGCGCTTTGGCCACAGCCTCTTCCTCCACCGACCAGGAGAAGCGATCGGCGGTCAGGTCGGCCTTGAGGAAGCGCGTCATTTCAGCATCGGCAACCGCACGGGTGAAGCGGCTGTAGGCCCCGCGGTCGGAGGCGCGGCGCCCTTGGGGTGTGGCCCCTCCGTCCTGGGCGTCCAGCTTGCCCACCATCTTCTCGGCCATGGCCTCGAGCTCAGTGATGCGAGCGCGGCGAGCCTCCCCCTGCTCGGCGGCGCGCAGAGGGTCATGGGCAACAATCAAGCGATGGCCCGCGAAGGTCGCCTCGGCCAGACCATCCCCATCGAAGGCAAGACCACGGAAAGTCTCGACCAGTTCACCATAGCGCCGTGCCGGCACGGCGAGGATGAACTCAAGCGTGCGCCCACCTTCCTGTGCCAGTGCGGTGAGGGCGCCGATATTGTCGAGGCTGAGCAGCCCGCGATCCGCGACCAGAATGACCCGCTCGATGGGAAAGCGCTGCAGCACCGTGGCCAGCATGGCCTGCAGGGTCTTGGTCTCTGCAACGTTGCCGGGATGGACGGTGTGCATCAGCGGTAGGCCCTCGGCGGTTTGCACCACACCCATGACGAACTGGCGGGCGATGCCCCCGGTTTCCTTGTTCATGCCATAGGCGCGCAGGTCCTCCTCGACCTCACCTTCCCCGTGGATGCGGACGGTGGTCAGGTCGTAGAAGACGACCGTGAGGTTGCGATCCACCAAGGGCCGGATCTGTTTGGCGAGTTCGCTCTCCACCCGATCAGCATGGTCCATGAGCGCGTCCATGGCACGCAGGAGATGGTGATGCTCCACCTTTTCCGGCATGGCTGGCATCGCGACCGTGCCCAGCCAGCGCAAGACGCCCAACTTGCTGTTGGGGGCGCAGAGCCGGTTGAAGACCATGGCCCGCACGAGGGCCTCAACATCGATCTGCCGCTTGCCGGAGCGCAGCGCCCGTCCGAGCGCGCGGTCAAAACCAAGATCCTTCCAGATCTCATGCAGCGCAAAGACGTCGCCGTAGGAAAGGGCGCTCTGGAACTCAACCTTAACCTTTTCCTGGACTTCACGCCCCGCGACACGGCTGAGGCCGCGGATCAAGGCGTCCAGGCTGCCGTCCTCCAGTTGGTCGACGCGCCCGAGGTTGGCGACGACGCGCAGGCGCGGCTTTCCGTCCGCATTACGGAAGGATTCCATGATCTGCAGGTAGCTGCGGCCGCCGTTGGACGTGATGCGCGTGAACATGGAATGCCAAATATCGCGATCCGTCGTTTTATACAAGGCGTTTCATAAACCTTGCATGTAACTACAAGACTTTCGCCACCTTCGAGCCCAACCAATTGAAATCATTGGAACCAAGGAGCCGAAATCAACGGATTTCGAGCTCCAAGTGTTGAAGTTGGGATCACCGTTTCTGCTGATGCCTTGAACAGCAGGCCATAGACCGCCTTCTTGTTCCAATGGGCGATCACTCCGCCCCGTTGGCCGGATGGATCGACGACGCCATCGAGACGGGTATTCCGTCGTTCATGCGGTTTGCCAGGACGCTGCACCGTGACATCAATGCCGTGCGCAATGCCATCGAACTGCCGTGGAGCAACGATCAAGCGGAGGGCCAAATCAATCGCCTGAAGACCCTGAAACGCGCAATGTACGGCCGCTCCGGACCAGAACTCCTCAGAGCCCGAATGCTGCCCCTCCGCCACACAGATTGAGGCAGAGCCTCGTTAAGGGCAAGGCGATAATAGGCACATACCAGTACGCAATCCGCGATAGCGGAAGTTACCTTCGGAGCCGATATAGTCGGTGAAGTATAGCTGGCTCTACATCGTTCTTTGCTAAATTGAATTGGCCATCTTGCGAGGGCACTTCTGGTAAGTCTGTCGACGCCAGTTCGATCATCTTGAATGGTCGCTTGAAGCGTGATTGTCTTTGTTGCTCACAAAAGTACTGGAAACGATCCGTAACAACCACCCAGTCTTCTTTTACCTTCGGCTCCAAACGAGCAGCTACTCGAATACTCTTTCCTCCAGAAATTTGTGGCCCAGTGCCATCATCACGAAAGCGCATCAAGCCAGCGTCGCCTGCGAACCGTAATTTGGCTTCGAATAAGCTTTTAAGCATGTCGTGTCTGATGTCGTGAACAGCTGAAACGAGTTTCTCCGGCACTTTTCCCTGTAGTAAAATAGAATCTCCGCCGCTAATTTCTGCAAAAACGCCATTATTTGACTTGGCTCTCTCAACTACTTCGCAAAAAATATCGGGGAATCTCGGTGCGAGATCAGGATCTGCCATGATTTTACTATAGCCAACCACGTCACCCTTAAATACGAAATCAACATCATTTATCGCATGCCACCTCCGATCGTTTCCAACAATGTTTAGCGGATCGATGTTGTTTAGAAAGTCCTTGTTACGCCGTGAAATCAGTCCCACAAGAACTGGATGAACAAGATAAAAAGGTGCAGATGGAAGCACGTTCTCTGTCAGGAAGCCCACCTCACCAGGCGCTGGGAAGGACTGGTAGGCCGCACGGTTACCTCCCAGCTTCTTTACAATCCCGAGCAAACCGAGCCGATAGAGTGTACAGAACGGATGTCTTTGAACGGTTTCTCCTGAAAATTGGTTAAGTACGGCATCATATTCGTAGGAAATCCGAGATAAATCTTTCAGCGTTAGCGTATTCGATGTAATTAGACTGAACAAGATATCTGGACGGAATCCAGGCGTATGAACTCGCGCCTCTGCCAAGTAGGTTTGGGCAATAAATGTCGCTCGCTCATTAATTGTTTGAGAAACGTGTTCTTCAGTTCGGCGGGATGGCGGGATATCCGAGATCGCCTTCCCAATGATTGCGATGTCTCTAGGCCGTGACAGGGTGTGCCGCAGCACATAGTCGACAATCGCTTCACTTTCCGCTACATAAGTATTTTCTATTTCCATAGCATCTAGACCGAAGAATCTCTCAAATTCGTCAGTTCCAATTTGAAATAGTCTATTATCCTCTTCATTTGCGATGTTCTTCTGGAGAATTTTAACAAGATCTGTCTTGCTATACCGAAGTGAGACCGTCGACCCCCCAACTTGCGCCGCCATGGGGTCGTTAGCAATCAGGTATTCCATCGCCTCGGACCGGATGCTCACCCAGCATTTTATGTGGTTATTTACCCCGTTTATTTCTCTTGCTGCCGAAACAAGCCCGCACTGCGCAAACACCCAGAGTTGGATGTCGCCGGTGGCGAGCAAGCTTTCAGTTTCCGCATAACTTGCGGCGCTTTCAAAGTACTCATCAACGTTGTCGATGAACAAAGCAAACTGTGAGGATATATTTCTAATATTTGGTACGAGAACTCGTCTCAGATCCTCCAGAGCAAGAGAGAATTGTTTTCTGGTTAAAGATAGAACACAATCGAATATATCGCATGGACTGGTGAGTAAATTGTCTATAAATATTTCGCTTAAGACAGAACACTTAAGTCCTGAAACCGAAGTTCCTTCCTTCTTCAAAACAGCAATAGATATGGCTACCTCCCAAACCTGTTTCCAATACTGTGTGGAATTCAGAAGTGGCCCGAGAGATTTTCTGGAAACAATAGTTGGAACACCAACTGGCTTATCGACTAGCTGATCTTCTGGGATGTAAGAGTAACCACGTTCAATAAGCGATTGTCGCTTCAATTTAAGGAGAAGAGTCTTGCCAAATCCTTTTGGGCCCGAGACTATATTTGTCTGCATTCCAGCGGGAGAAAGAAACGATTGAATTGCAGGTGACGAGATAAGTAGACCTTTGTCAAACTGAGTTATGGTCGATAGGTCGGTAATATCTTTTGCATCAACGATCCAAGGTTGCATTTTAACGTCCCTCAATAATTTGACCTCACTTGCTACGGCTGTTGTTTCTTTGGGCACTAATATTTCGACTCCGGTGTTTCGTACGCGAAATTTGAGCAGGATTAACCGACACCCACCAAGCGCCAAGTTGTTTCAAAGTTAAGTTCGTCTGAATCGGCCTCCGGTTCAAGTGTTTTGTGTCTTGAAGGTCGTCGGTATTGTTGCAGAAAGGCGGCCTGAGACGTGAGGGCTCCCTTTCCCCTGAGGTTCATGCCAGGCGAACGATCTCGGCGGTGCCGAGGGCATTGAAGCGATTCATGAGCGCGACGCGGATGTGGATTTCGGCGGTTTGGCGGTCGGGGTCTCTCGCGGCGATGCGCTCGCCGAAGGACTTGAGGCCCCGCATCTTGGCCTCGGCGCGGCTGCGGGTGTGGTATCCGGTCCACCTCTTCCAGAACGCCCTGCCGTAGTGGCGCGTGGCGCGCAGGGTTTCGTTGCGTGCCTTGGCGGCCGGGCAATTCTCCTTCCACGGTCGACCATTCTTGCGGGTCGGGATGATCGCGGTACGGCCGCGCGCGCTAATGGCGCTGTGGCAGCGGCGGGTGTTGTAGTCAGACCAGTTCGTCGTGCGGTAGTGGGCTGGCTTGGGCTTACTTGTGCCGCCCGTCTAACCGCATGGATTCGTGATGTGAATCCCGCGCGGCGGGAGTTCTGTAACAACGCCAAGGTCGTCCACCGTTGCGAGCATATTCGAAGCTGGGTAGATCGAGCCGCTTTCTTTCAATTTTGTACCCGACTGCGGCCACATGCATGGCTGCGGCGCTCTTACTCGGTGGATGGCAGCGCGCACAGTGCGCGCCCTTAGAGATGGTGGCCGCTACTTCGTAAAGCCTAATAAAAGCAGGACACAGTGGCGACTATGATCGTCTGCTTCGTCATTTTCTGCGGCCGTTGCGATAAGAGTTCAATGTCCGCGCATCACGCTCCACTTCGGTGATGCCGCAAGTGCGAAGAATTTCTGCGCAGGTGTAGCGATCGGCAGAAAGGGGGCGTTATGGCCGCCATTCTGGCACTTGCTGGTCAGCCCACAACGCAAACCGACGAGCCTGAAGACCTGCGAAGATCGGCGCCGGGCCGTCTGCTGTGTCCTCGCAGATCGGTAGCGAAGCACGCGCTTCGACGTGAAATCTCTCAGCGGTGTTGCGCTGGTGCAGCCATGCTCGTTCCCACCAATCGAAGATTCGATCCATGCTGCTGTCCAGCACCTCGGCAGCAGGCAACCGGTCGCGCTTGCTATGGCGGTTGACGGTCGGATCGGATGGCAGGAGGTTCCAGAGGTCCTCGCAGGGCCATGCCGCCCAGGGCAGGCAATGGTCGATGTCGAGTCGTCTTTCTGTGAGTTTCCGACCCGTCCAGACACAGAATACGGCGCTGTCACTTATCAACAGTGCAGCAGTTTTGCGGGCAAAAGCGACGTCCCGGCTGGGCTCGTGCCAGCGCATAGAACGGGCTACCAAGGCTGGATCGAGATCGCGTCCTTGGCCCCGGGCATAACCTTCCATCAGGCGCACCCACTCTGCCACCAGCGCCGGCTCGATCCAGGCGTCATGACGCACCATTGCACGCCATAGATGGAGTGGCACCCGAAGTTCACCGAAGTCCCAGAGATACCCGGCATCTACGAAGAGCCGCGAAGGCGCTATACCCGCACGTCCAGTGCGTGTTGGCAGCACCGGTGCCTGCGATCCGGGGAAGGTCATGTAGGTGGCCGGCATCCGCGCGATCGTAACAGCCGCGTCGCGTAGCGCAGCGTGGAGCGCTGCAGCTCGCATGCCGCTAAACTGCGCTCCCACCCGTAGATCGGATGCTGAGAGCTCAGCGATCCCGTGCCACCCGTCCTTGATGAACCCGAGCCCCACGGGCCCGCGATTGCGTGGCATTTGCGGAAGGTCGGCGTCGATCAGGGGTTTATAAAGCCGCAACCAGTTCAGTGCGATGAGCCCGAGCGGCAAGGCTATAGTATTGTCGTCGATCGGCCGGGCCATACCTTGGGCGCCATCGGCGGCACGAGCCACAGCACGCAACAGAGCAAGCTTGTAGGTTGCTGATTTGGCGTCGTTGAGAATGACGTGGCGCAGAAGAGGAAGCGCGCCCGTCCCGTCGTCTGGAAGACGCAAAACCAACTGTGCCCAAGAGACCTCGCCTCTTCCGAGGCGATCGGGGGTATGATCCACGTTTAAGACAGCCACTCCGTGGGCCCGCGAAAGCGCTTCGATCTCAGCGACATCTACTGGATGCATGTCGCGGTCGGGCGCTGGCGGTCCGAGCCGGAGAGTGATGGTCAGCGTGCCGCCGGGCTTGAGAAGCGTGACCAGTTTGCGAAAAGCGCGGGGGCGGTCACAGGGCGGAATGTGCATCCAGACTGCCGAAAGAAGGATTACATCAAACGCTGTGCTGAGACGGAATACCGATTCGAGCCCCGGCAGGCTGTCGGTCACCCAAGCAATGCCAGGCAACGGGTGTCGTCGCTGGCCTTCTGCGCGCATCGTGCCTGAGGGCTCAACCGCAAGCACGCTGTGTCCCAACTTGGCCAGCCAGGCTGCGTCGCGCCCTGAACCGGCACCCACATCGAGGATGGCGGCAGGCGCCGGCGGCAAATGCGGAACCAGTGCCTGATGGAGCACCGCTGGATCAACGGTCTCATAGCGTTCAGCAAGGGCGCGTCCGGCCTCTCCTTCATATCCCCGCGTCGACATTCCCATGAATCTCACGCCACCGACCGGAATATCTCGAAACGTGAGGCGAGCCTGTCTCTGTCGGGGCGATCCCGTTCCCGGCTCGGCAGGTGTATGACCTCGCCGTTGAGAGATTTTAACGCCTCGAGGACCGGGCCGTCCTGTTGGGAGAGGAGTTGTTCAGACACATACAGGCGGTAATCCGGATCGATGCCGATCAAATGGGCATCGAAGGCAGCATGGTGGATCTTCGAGAGAGGCAAGCCGTTGGGCACGACCGGCTGGCCGAACCGCTCGTCAGCATCAGCGACGATATGTGCGGCATCCAGAAGCCGAGCTTCGGGCAGGCGCGACAGCGCGCAGCGACCTCCATAAGCCGCAATGACGGCGGCGCGGAACTGAGCCTGATGCAGCCGCTGCTTGACTACGCGCAGCCCATAGCGCCGTTCGGCGGCGTTTTCTGGCGGAGCCATCTCACTGGACGCGGCCTCGCCGAAGACCACCTGGGCCTTGAGGCTCCGAGCGTCCCAGCCTCCGATGAAAGCCGGTAGGATGGCGTGATACCGCTTCGGGGCGATACCCAGGAAATAGATAATGGGGATCTGTCGCTCCCAGGCCTCTCGCAGCCACTGGTTGTCGGCGGAATCAGGGTTATCGCCCATGAATGCATAGTCGACCGCCTCATGGCCGCCGTAGATCTGTGCATGGACTTCGCGCTGATCATCATACCACACACGGCGGCCGGCTCTCGGAAAGACTGTCCGTATCGAGAGGAGGTACGGCATGCGTTTCGGCTTGAAAATGCCGCGCTGCGGATTGACCAGTGGAACCCTTTCGCCCTCGAAAGTGAAACCTGCCAAAAGATGTTCTGACGTCAGAGCGTCATGGAGCATTCCCAGCTTGCGAACATGGGAAAAAGCGGCGAGGCGCAAGGCGGTATCTGGATCGTCCGCGTCCATCGACTTTGCTCCATTCACCCTTCGTTAACCCTTTTCGGTCAAGGTGATACTATGCATGTTTGGAGCTTTTGCATAGCTGTAAGCCAGCGCGAACCAGACCTCGCCCGCGGGTTCGTACGCGCCCGCACTGCGGTTGATGCGCTTCGGCGCATCGGACATGCTGACGCAAACGTCTATCCGTGCATGTGCGATGTTGATCTGCCTTCCGGCAACGGTCCGTTCTATGAGCCGGCCGTCTGCGACGCGCGTCGCCCGTTTGGACAATAGGAGCGATACACCGATTCCTGCAGCGGCCGCGCATGTATTCTCGGTGCAAACAGAGGTTATATAATTCCGACGACCTCGGGCGCAGGTGTTGTGAACTGAAAACCGCGGTGGCTCAATCCACGCCATAGGTGATGTCCACGTCATTGCGGCATCATGGGAAAGCGCGCCAGCCCTTCCCGCGAGGGCGCGGTGTGGTACTCGCGTCCGGCAGGCTGGCATCTGATTGCTGTGGTGCTCATCATCATTTTGGTGATCATCTCTCGGCCCACCACGCTCTGGATCGTCGGCGCGTTCTCCTTTCCCGTTTTCGGGTTCATCGTCTGGATTCTGTGCAGTTCGCGGCGGGTGCGCTGAGCAGCGCGGTCGGGCTAGAAAATTGACGTAGATGATCTCGCCTGCTACGCTCTTCTTATGGTTGTGGTTTAAGGCGGATGTCGCAATGGCGATCAAGGTGCTTTGCTGGAACGTCGAGCATTTCAGCGGCACCCATCAGCAGGGTCCGCGCGCCGACAGGGTGCGACGCGTTGCCGATGTTATCCGCGAGGAGTCGCCCGATGTCTTCGCCATTCAGGAGGTCACTGGGCGCGCGGTATTCGAGGCGTTTTCCCAGAAGCTTCCTGACTACAATATCACCATTACCGAAGGTCCCCAGACCATGGAGATACTGGTCGGGGTGCGCGCGGGGCTCCGCAGCTTTATTACTCAGCGCAGCGAATTCAAGCGCAACAATCCCGCGCTGCGTCCGGGGATGTTGGTCACGCTGTCGCCCGAGCCAGGCCGCAACCTGCCGATCCTGTTCAATCATCTCAAATCCATGCCCGACCCAGAGGGGTTCGGGCTGCGCACAGCCATGATCGAGCGCGCCAACAGCCTGTGGCGCGCGCTGCTAAGCGGGCCGACAGGAACTGAGCCGGACGCGCAGGTTCCTTTCGTGATCGCGGGCGACCTGAACCTGATGGGGATGCACCTGTCGTTCAGCCCAGTCGGGGTGAGCCAGGAAGAAGAGATCGCGCGCACCGCCCGCCGGTTCGAGCGATCGGGGATGCGGTTGTTGCGCAAGTCCCATCCGGCAAGTTTCAACAAAGGGTCGGGCTCGTCGCTGGGGCCGTCTGATCTGGACCATGTAATCGCCGCACAGCACATGCAATTTGCCGATCAGGGCGATGGGGCGGAGGTGCGTGTCGCCGGCTGGGCGGAACTGGATGATGTGGCCGCGCAGGACGACTGGATCGCGCGCTATTCGGATCACGCGCCGTTGATTTTCACGGTCACGGAGTTCTGAATCCAGCGCTGGTGGGTTTCCCGGGCGGGGCAACGGCAGTTGGGGGCACTGCCGAAGGCGTCACCCCAAAGCTAATGGAGCTGCTACCCCGTTTCCCAGGCAAAGGCACTCCGTATCCACGATCAGACCAATCAGATCCGCGCAGCTTCAATGGTTCACACAGGTTCCGAAACCAAGTCGCGACGAGCACGTCACATGGTCACAGTGTCTGAAATTCCGCTCCGCCCTCGCCCATTCTGATCAGTACTGAAGCTCATGCGATCACAATTTTCCCAGGTCGATATCGATCGCGACCGGGCAGTGATCCGACGGGTAGTCGGCGATTGGCCCGCTGAAGGTCGTCTCGGCGAACGAGCCCTGCAGCTTCGCACCGACCGCGTCATCGTTCAGTATCAGAAAATCTATGAACTCCCGGTACTGGGGCAGGCAGTTGGGCCGGATACCGGCTCCGGCGATGTGCAGATCGTTGTATTCGTTGAGAACGGCCCAGAAGGTATCATTTGGAACCTCGAGGCGGCGGTTCAGGTCCCCGCCGATGAGGACGGGCCCGTTTTGCGCGTCATACCAGTCACGCAATACTGGCAGTTGCGCGAACAGATCACCGCAGGCTTGACGTCCTGCGCCTTCAAAGCAGCCGGATTTCAGATGGGTGTTGAGAATGGTGAGAGGGCGGGGCCCTGTCAGCTCGATCAGAACACCGTGACGCAGGGATCCGCGCCCTGAGACATCGAGTGCTTTGAGATCGGGCAGGCGGCGATGCGCGATGCCCGCGCGCAGCACAATCGCGGTGGCCTGCATGGACAGGTGCTGACCAGGTGTGTGCCGGCATTCGGGATAGGAGCGGCGCGGGCGGCGGTCCTCGACATGGACAACCCAGTCATCTGTGTCAAAGACCCGGGCAAGGGCGGCTTCTCCTTCGATTTCCTGCAAGAGCCAGATATCGGCATCGACGTCTGCGATGACATCGCGCACCCGCTGAAAATCCGCCTCGCTGCGCGGCCGACAGCCGCTGTCAGTGCTGGCAACCAGATGCTCGATGTTCCAGCTTGCGATCCGCAGCGGCTCGGCTTGGGCCAGCGATGCCCAGAACAGGGCGGCGATGATCGTCAAAATGCGCATTTTCTCTCTCCAAAAAAATGTTTTCACAAGAAATCACAGCCCTCGCCTGCGCGACGTTGGCCATGATCGGAGGGGAATATAGTTCCGTCGACCATAGCGGCGGGATCGCAAAGGTGCCAGAGGCGCAGGCATTTGATCGCGGGCGCGATGGCTGCGTGCGACCGCAACGCTTGGCCGTCATCATGACCTCAAGGTGCCGCTGGGTATGCCGATTTGTCCATAGGCTGACCGGCATACAATACCACATGTAAGACACTATCAAGGCTCTTTGTTATCATTCTTGTTGTTATGCCCTGCGAGATGCCCTATGCCCCACCATCGATAAGTTTTGCACGGTCAAGAAAGGATCCGAAATGATAGAGGCGCGCGATGACCAGCCCAATGTGGTAACCGAGGAAGTGCTGCGTGGTGTTTTGGCGAATGGGTATTTGCTGGAGGTGGCTTGCACCCAAACCGCCGAGAAGCGTCACAACACATGGTATGGCGTCTGGATGGCGCGCGCTGTGACGGAGGATGGACGCCATGCCATGCGGCTTGTGACCAGTCGCAGCATTCTCAAGACCCGCGAGTTCAAGACGATTGTCGGTCTTGTGAGCTTCCTGGCCGAAATGGGCTGCACGACAGCCAGCATTCCGCTGAAGGAAGGCGGGTGCGAGCGCCATGCGGCCCCTGGCCAGCTTGCGCAAGAGCGGGTGCTTATGGCCACCAACTAAAGCCCCCTCTCGATACTCTGCCTCGCCTCTCACCTAACTGGCCTTGCGGCCTTGCAGAAATTCACCCATCGGCTTTTGACGGACGGATGGTCAAATCGAACGTCATAGCGGGTGAGATTGCCCCTGAATTTCTCGGCAATTCGGTTCATGCAGGGCCGCGATCGCCCGCTGGGGAGATGCCTGCGGGCCAGATCGGCCCAGAAGGTGTCGTAGGTGATGACACCAGAGGCCGGAAATGGCGGTGCGCTCTTCTGATCTTGATGATTTTCAGGGGTAATTGATTTATCTTGTAAATCTTTCTTCTTGGGCGGACAGGGGCTGTCCGGGGCAGCTTGCAGCTTGCGCTTGAACCAGTCGCAGAAGCCCGAGAACCGGACCCGGTTGAGCAGGTTCTTGTACCGATGATGTGGGTTCTTGCGGTATTCGCGGGCGATGAGGCCGAGGGCTTCGAGATCGGCCAACCAGCGCCGGATCGAGCGCACGGTGACGCTGAAGCGTTCCGCCAGTGCGGCATTCGCCAAGGGCCGGGTCTGAAACGCGCGCCCGGCCGAGAAATCATAGCGCTGCTGTTCGAGAAACCCCAGAAGATCGATCAGGACCGAGACTTGCGCGCGGCTGACATGGGAGGCGAGCAGCGGGCGCACGACCTCCTCGAGATAGGTGCGGAAACTTGCGGATGAAGGTTTGAGCGGCTTTGGGGTGTTGGTCATGGGTCTTGCTTCTGGTGAGAGGCAAGAAACCGGCCGCAGGGGATCGTTCGCACAAAATGCGTTTTTCCACTTGCGGTTGAGGAGATGTCAGGCTAACAAGGCGCTGGTTTTGTTGCGCTTTCCAAGGCAGGCACCTTGGATTTTGTTGAGCCTGTATCTCCCCCGTAGGTTTCCTGCGGGGGTTTTACGTATTCGGTGAGATGGTGCCTTCTCTCGTGGGGCGTGTCGGACCCGGGCAGGGGATGCGCGCAGGCCTGCGGGGCTCAGTAGTTCACGAACTCGGTGTGCTTGCGGCCTTCATGGTCCTCATAGCGGATGGCGACCACGCGCCCGTATCCGCCCCAGAACCCGCCACCGGGCCAATTCTCATAATGCGAGACGCGCCACTCCCAGCAGCCATTATCGGTCTCGCGCACGCAGACCTGGATCGGCACACGCCGGATGCGATCAGAACCGGCCAGCCATTCCGGCCCATGACGCAGGCTGGCATTGACCCAGCGATGGCTGCCATCTTCCAGATAGACGCCGCGCTGCGTGTGATCGCGCCACGACCCTGGCGGATCATCACTGCTCATGGGCGGTGATGTGCGGATATGATAGATCTCGATCGCATCGCGGTAGCCGCGCACTTCATCGGTCAACCCGTCCGGACCAAGGCGGATGTCCGGGGTGCCGGGAGCGGGCACAAACCCTGCAGGCAAGCCAAGCGGGCAGTTCCAAAGCTGCAAAGGCGGTGTGACCGGCCAGGGCGTGATGCGCCGGATCATCGTGGCTTTGGCGGCCATGCATTCCGCGCTCGCAGGAAACCCGCCCGCAAGGCAAAGAAGGATCGCACAATCGATCGGATAGGCCTGCGCCTTGGGCGCAGGAAGTGCGGTGGCCGTGAGTGCAAACAGCAGGGTCGCCGCGCGCGATGTGAACATGATCAGTCTTCCTGTTCTTGGGTGTGAGTGTGACGAAAGTGCCGGGCGCATGAGGCCTGGCGTTGCGAAGAATGTGCGGGCTGTCCTCACGGCGGTGCGGCGCGCAGCGCCTCGAGAAACGCGCCATATTGCGCTGTGACCTCGGCCGCCTCGCGCCAGGCACGGTCGCGCTCTGCATCAAGGCAGCGGAAATACCCGGTCACCTCCGAGAGGTATTGCTCGAACTCGTCGCGCAGGAGATCGGCGAATTCCCGCATCAGCCGGGCGTCGCTCGGCAAGAGCGGCGGGAAGAGCGGGAGGCAGAACCCGGCATCGCTCTGGGCCAGGGGCGGGGAGGCGGCGGCGCACAGCATCACCAGTCCAAAACCCGCCCGGATGACCGACCGCCTGGACCAGATCCACACGCGAGCCGCGAATCGCCCCCGCCCGATATCGTCGCGGGCGACCTGATTCGGGGGTGAGTCGCGGGCGCAAAACCGGCGCGGATACCGCTTGTGAAGCGCCGTTGCAGCGTCGCCCCAACGGCCCGCCAACCCTGCAAAATGCTGCAGCTGCATTGGTGCGGAAGCCCTGCGAAACAGGCCAGAATACAAGGTAAACAGAAATCTTCTCATGGTTGTATTTTCTGGGTTGCCCCTCAATAATTAGGTGTCTAAACAGCGCGCCGACACAACTGATAGCGGAGCAGTAAACCCACCCCATCGACTACAGCGTGCATCAAATGCCCGCCTGCCTATGTCGGAGGAGCGATTTTTCTGCAAGTGCAAAAGAGGGTATAAGGTATTAGAATACATCGATAATCAGACTGCAGTGCTGCCGTGACAGCGCGGGTTTCGCCTGTCTGCATGCTGCCCGAATTGCATCTCAAAGGGTTCAACCCGAAGGTGTTTTGTTTCAATCCATGAGCCCCCGTGATCCTTGAGGGGCTGTTCAGACAATCTGTCGTCAGAGGGCGGGTGATTTCGGGTGTGCGGCACGCGAAACACCCCTCGATCCAAGGCCGCGCAATCCCTGTTGCGCGGCAGGAGAGCGGCTGTGCCGATAGCGGCGCTGGGGTGTCGAGCAGCATCAGGATCATGCGCGGCTTTGCCCCTGCGAACTGCAGGTTGTGGAGTGTGAATTTTGGTGCGCGTAAAAGCTAGTCCCGGGGCAGTGGTCCCGACTGTGATCCGGCCCGTGATTTCGTCTGTGCTCTTGCCCGCGATCATGTCGGCAGCGTTGTCTCTGACCTTGAGCCTCGCCACCCCGGCACTTGCGGGCGACGGGCTGATCCTGCGCTTTGGAGACGATGGCAGCTTTGGCCCGTCCCAGACCTCGCGCAGCTTTGCCAAGCACTATTCAGGCGGTGAGCTGATCGCGCCCTTGCGCGAGGCCGCACTTATGCCGGACACAAGCGAGGGGTCGCATTCTGATCGGACGACTGCACGGGCCGCACCGCGCGCCCGCCCAGAAATCCTCGCGCTGATTGCCGAGACAGCGGCGCGCTATGCAGGCCACGAGGCCTTGCGCGCAACAGGCCTCAGCGCCTCCGAATGGGCCGCGCTGTTTCAATCCAATATCGAAATCGAGAGCGCCTATAACCCGAATGCCCTCTCGCATGCGGGCGCGATCGGGCTGGGGCAGCTGATGCCCGACACGGCGCGCAGCCTTGGCGTCGATCCCCATGACATCGCCCAGAACCTCGACGGCTCTGCGCGCTATCTGCTGATGCGACTGGGGCAGTTCGGCAGCCTAGAGCTGGCGCTTGCGGCCTACAATGCCGGAGCGGCAGCCGTGATCCGCCATGACGGCATTCCCCCTTACCCTGAGACCATTGGTCATGTCCGCAAGGTCATGGCTGTTTTTGACCGCCTCCAAGGAGAGACACTATGACCAAGACACCGACCACCCGGCCCTGGGCCATTGCCGCAAGCCTCGGCATTATCGCCGTGATGCTGGCAGCCAGCCCCGCACTCGCGCAATCCATCGATCTCAACCCGGTGACCAGCCTTCTGCAAGGCATCATCGACACGATCACCGGCCCTCTGGGCATCGCGATCGCCACACTGGCCGTGGTGGGCATTGGTCTCTCGTGGTTTTTCGGGATCATCGATTTTCGGCAAGCAATGTTCGTGGTGATCGCCATCGCCATCGTGGCCAGTGCCGCGACCATTGTCAGCGCCATCTGGCAGACGTGACGGGCGCAGATGATGTGTGAGCGCTCCACCTTGTTTCTGGGTCTCGTGCGGCCTGCGCAAATGCTGGGCTTGCCCATCCTCTATGCGGTGCTCTGGATTTTTGGCTCAGTGCTGATGCTCATCTGGTCGCAGTCGCTCTGGGCCTTTGCCCTCGCGGCTGCCGCCTATCCCGCACTCTGGTTGGCTGCGCAATGGGACCCGGCCTTCGTCGAGGTCATTCGCGTGGTCTCTGAGCACACGCGGCCCACAAAGAACCGCAAAATCTGGAACGGAGATTCCTATGCCCCGTGATCTCTGCGCAGGCGCGGCCGCCACGCACATCCTGCCAGCTTGGGCCGGGGACGAGGCCCGCCTTGCGCATCATCTGCCTTACGTCAAACTCATCGATGATCACACGATCCTCACGCGCGGCGGCGAATACATGCAATGCATCCGGGTCAGCGGGGCCAACAGCTTCACGGCCCCCGATGGCCGCCTCGACAAGACCCGCGCGATCATTGCGGCGGTGATCGCGCAAAGCGGGGCGGGGTTTTCCTTTTATGTCCACAAGGTCTCGGCCCGCGTGCCGGTGGAGCTGAAGCCCTTCCATGGGGGCGGTTTTGCCGAAGCACTCGACGCGCGCTGGCAAGCGCATCTGCGCGAGGCGGGCTTGCGCGACCGCACCCTGACCATCACGGTGGTCAAACGCCCCACAGTGCTCGAGCGCCTGCCGCTCATGCGCAAAGCGCGCGCGGGGCAGGGGAGCGATCAAAGCCGCCGCCAGATCGCACGGCTCAAAGAGGTGGTGGAGTTTCTCACCCAAAGCCTGACCGAGATGGAAGCGCGGCTTTTGACCGCCTCTTCGGGCGAGCTGCTGGGGTTTCTGGAATCGCTGAACACGGGGATCGAGGCACCGACCTATCCGCGCGGGTTTCCCTCCACCATCGCCGATGATGTCGCCAACAGGCGCGTCACGTTTCGCGGCGACAAGTTCCTGATCTCTGGGGGCTCGGGCGAAGACCGCATCGGGCAGATTTTTACGGTCAAGAACTACCCCAGCCAGACCTGGTGCTCCATGTTCGATGATCTGGCGCTGCCCATCGACATGGTCGTGACCCACAGCTTCACGCCGGTGAACTCGGGCGTGATGGGCGACCGCATCAAGCGCCAGATCCGGATGATGCGCGCAGGCGATGATGCTGCCATCTCGCTGCAAAACGATCTGGTGCAGGCCGCCGATGATCTGGCCTCTGAACGCCTGATCTTTGGCGATCACCATATGAGTGTGGCAACCTTCGCCGAGAGTGAGCAAAAACTCGACAGTATCGCGGCCGAAATCCGCAATATCGCAGCCTCCGTCGGCGTGAAGCTGATGATGGAGGCATACTCGGCCCGCGCGAGCTATTTTGCCCAAAGCCCCGGCAATGCCAGCTACCGCGCGCGCCGCGCCACGATCACCAATCTCAATTTCGCCGATATGGCCGCACTCCACCGCACGCATTTGGGCAAATCGCGCGCGCGCACCCCCTGGGACACGCCGATCACGATGTTCCCCACACCCGAGCGCTCGGCCTATCGGTTCTCGTTTCATGAGAAGGGCAGCCCCGCCTCTGAACCCACCAGCGGACATACGATCATTCTCGGGCGCTCAGGCTCGGGCAAATCGGTGCTGGCGACGTTTCTGATGGCGCAGGCCCGGCGCACGGGTGCGCGGATATTTGCGTTCGATTACCGCTACGGGCTCGAGATGGGCCTGCGCGCGCTCGGGGGCAGCTATCAATCGATCAAGGCCGGCGAGGCCACAGGTCTGAACCCGCTCTGGGTGGAAACCGATGCGGCAGGGCGCGAATGGCTGACCGATGCGCTGATCAGCCTTCTTGAATCGCGCGGCGCGCAGCTCACCCCCCAGCAGACGCATGCCGTGCAGGCCATCGTGCGCCGCAATGCCGAGGCCAGTGATCCCTCCCTTCGCAACTGGACGGAATTCGCAGGCCAGTTCCGCTCGGTCGATGATGGTGGCGATCTGGCCGAGCGCGTGCGGGAATGGACCCCGCAGGGGCGCTTTGGCTGGGTCTTTGGCACAACCCTAGAGGACCGGTTCACATTGGACGGCGATGTGGTGGGGTTTGATCTCACGGGGCTTCTGGACGCCGACAACGAAACCGCGCGCATGGCGGTGCTGAGTTACATCTTCCGGCGCATCGAGCGCAAGATCGAGGATCGCCGCCCCACCATCGTGCTGATCGATGAGGCCTGGAAGGCCTTCGACAACAGCTATTTCGCGAACAAGCTCGAAGACTGGCTGGTGACCGCGCGCAAACAGAACACGGTCGTCGTGATGATGACGCAGTTCGCCTCGCAGCTCGACAAGTCGCGCGTGGGCAGCACGATCATTCAGGCGCTGCCGACACAGATCCTCTTGCCCAATTCCCGCGCCAAGCCTGGCGATTACGGCCCTCTCGCGCTCAGCGACAAAGAGCTCGATGTGATGATGAACGCGCTGCCCGCCTCGCATCTCGCACTCATCCGCGATGATCAAGGTGCACATATCGTCGACGCAGGCCTCGCCCCGCTGGGCGATTATCTCGCCGTGCTCGGTGGCCTCAAATCCGGCGAGGCCGTGGTCGGCACGGATTACCGCAATACCCCTGAATTCTGGAGACGGGCGACATGAAAGCTGCCGTATTCTTGCTGATCCTTGCCTCGGTCCTGGCAGGATGTGCCAGCACACCTTCCGCGCCTGTGCGCTCGGAGTGCTTTCGCGCGGATGGCACCGCGCGGTGCAAGTTCACGCCGCTGCCCGAGCTTTGGGCGCGCGAGGCTGCGCGCGATGCGTGACAGGCCCTCCACGCGCGCAGCAGCTCTCGCGCATCTTGTCCTCATTGCGGGCTTGGGCGCAGGGGCGGGTCAACCCGCGCATGCGCAAGGTGTGCCGATCTTTGATGCCGCCCAGGCCATGGAACAGGCCCGCCAGTTTGCCGAGCGGCTGCAAGATGAGGCGCTGCAGATCGGCAAGGGCGACCAGCGCGCCAGCATCGAGGAGATCAAGCGCCAGCAACTGGCGCAGCTCGATGCGATTATCGAGAGCTCCACGATCTCGGCGCAAAGCATGGGCACCACGATCCAGAGCCTTGAGGCCGGGCAGGGGGCAGAGAGTGCCGCGACCAGCGTCTTTCCCGACACTGAGACCAGCCTGCCCGCCCGGCAGCTCTTTGGCGATGCGCGCCAGAATGTTGAGGAAATCATCATTCAAGGCGCGCGTGACACCTATCACCACCCTGGAGTGGCCCGCGCAGGGCTCTCACCCGTGCAATGGCGCGCGCTCTTGCAAGCGCTGATCTGGCAGGAAAGCCGCTTCAACCCGGCCGCGCAAAGCCCTGTCGGGGCCTACGGGCTCACCCAGATCATGCCCGGTACGGCCAGTGATCTGGGCATCAACCCGGCCTACCGCACGGATCCGCTCTTGCAGGTGCAAGGCGGCGGGCGCTATCTCGCGCGCCGCCTCGATCAGCTCGGGGGCGACATCATCCTGGCGCTGGCCGCCTATAACGCGGGGCTGGGCCGCGTGCAGCAATATGGCGGTGTGCCGCCCTTTGCCGAGACGCAGAATTACGTCCAGGTGATCCCGCGCAAATACAACGAATACTTGCGCCTCATCGGCGGCGAAGACGCGCTTGGCACGATCTCGGCCGCGCATATGGCCAATGCCGAACTGGGCCTGCGCGGCATGGCCGCCATCGGCTACGCGGAACTCGGTCACGCCAATATTCGGCATGCGGCCGAACGGCTGGCCGCGATCGTTACACAAGTGGGGCAGGGGGAGGATTGGGCCGAGGCCCAGGCGCTCAACACCTATGCCCGCGCCGAGATCGGGCGGCTTCTGGTTCTTTCCATGCGCATGCAGGCCGCGCGCGCCCAGCCTTTGAGCGCGCAGCAGCTGATGGTCATCGCCCAGATGGCCGATGAGAAACGTTTTTCCGATTTGACCCTTGAGGAGTTCTGAGATGCGCCCTGCGTATATGTCATCCCTGATCGCAGCCCGTCCGAGAACGGCCATGACCGCACGCGCGCGAACCAGCCGTTTTGCTGTGGCAGCGGTGCTGGGTCTTGCCCTTGCACCCCTCACAGCCCTCGCGCCCACAGCTGTTCTCGCCCAAGGCGTGCCGACATTCGATGCCCAAAGCCTGACCAACCAGATCCGCCAGCTTCAGCATATGCTCAATGATCTCGGCATTCAGACTGACCAGCTCGACGCGCTTTTGGAACAGGTCAACCTGCTCGGGGACCAGTTGTCCCAGTTGCAGGACATCTACGGCATTCTGACCAGCCAGAACCCGATGTCGCTCCTGATGGGCGGCGATCTCGATTGCCTGTTGCAGCAGGATTTCGCGAGCCTCACCGGCGTGGTCAGCAGCCTCTCGCAAGGCGATTTCATTGGGGCGCTCTCGGCGGGCTGTGGAGATATGGCCGCTTCCGTCGAACAGGTACTGACCAGCACAGGCCTCTCACCTGCCATTGTCCAGCAACTCTCGCAATCCGACGTCACGGGCGCGCGCAGATTGGGCCAGCAGGCCTCAGCCGCGGCGATGTCGAGTGCAGCGGCGCAAAGCGCGCATGAGCGCTCGAACACGAGCGTCCGGCGCATCGAGATCATGGTGGGCGAGATCGGCAATACCCAAGGGATCAAGGAATCCGTCGATCACAACACGCTGGTCACAGCAGAGATTGGCATCATCCTGTTGCAGATGCTCGAGCTGCAGGCCGCCCAGACCATGGCCGATGGCGTGGCGGGGGTTGCAACCGCCGCCCAGCAGGCCGAAGAACAGGCGTTTTCCGATCTGACCATGCCGCCCTTGCAGGTGCAGCCATGAGGGGGTTTGCGCGCCGCGCGCCAGCACTCCCCGATATCGGCGAGACTGTCACCGAAGAGCTGGTGTTCGGGGCGCTGCGCCGCGAACGGCTCTGGCAGGTCATCGCACTCAGCGCCACAGGCTTTGGTGCCGTGATGGGTCTTGGCATGATGCTGGTCGCCATCAAGCACGAGATGCCCGCGCCGCAACTGGTGCCCTTTGACACGGCAACCGGCGCCGCCGTGCCCTGGGCGGAGGTGCGCGCGATATCGCTGCATGAAGAGCGCGCGGTCACTGATTCCATGATCTTTTCTTACGTGCGCGACCGCGAGACTTTTAATCAGCTCGACAATGATCTGCGCGTGCGTTCGGTGATGAGCCGCTCCAGCGGTGATGCGGCGGCCAGCATGCGCAGCCTCTGGAGCAGTGCAAACCCGAATTTTCCGCCAACGCGCTATGGGTCTGCCCGCATGGATGTCGAGATCATCTCGATTGCCCCCCTCTCGGGCAACCGCGCACAGATCCGGCTCCGCAAACGCCTGCGCTCCAAGGAAGGCGATCAGATCGGGAATTTCACCGTCACGCTGGCCTATGAGTTCGAGCCCGCGGAAGTCCGCGAGATCGCCGATGTCTGGGCCAATCCCTTCGGCTTCAAGGTCCGCGAATACGCTATCACCTCCGACCGGTTCGAATGAGGATTTTGATATGAGATTTGCACCCCGGACACTGAGCGCCCCGACGCGCGCGCCAATAAAACTCGCGGCCGGCACAGCCATTGGCCTTCTGCTCCTCATGGGCCCGCTGGCCGCCGAGATCACCCCGCGCGCGGGCCCGCATGATGCCCGCGTGCGCGATGCCATCTATGTCGATGGGCAGGTCTATAACCTCGTCCTGATGCTCGAGCGCGTCACCACAGTGGAGCTGCCGCGCGGCGAAGAGATCGTCTCGGTCGTGGCCGGTGACACGCAAAGCTTCGATTTCGACGCGGTCCCCGGGGGGAGGGCCTTTGTCATCAAGCCCAAACGCTCAGGCGCACGCACCAATATCACTGTCTTCACCAACCGGCGGACCTATTATTTCGTGGCCTCGGCCTCCCGGAACACGGCCTTTTATTCGGTGCGTTTCACAGTGCCTGCGGATCAGACCCGCGAACGCGGCGCGCGCGTGCCCGAGCACCGCGTGATCAACACCCGCTATGGCGGCAATGCCATGACCGCGATCACGCCCGAAGAGGTCTGGGATGACGGGACCTTCACCTATTTCCGCTTTGCGACCGCACGCGAGCTGCCCACGATCTTCGTGATCTCCGACGGGATGGAGCGGATCGCCAATGGCCAGGTCCAGCGCGATGGCACGGTCCGCGTGAGCGGCACCAGCCCTTATTGGGTCTTGCGGCTGGGCCAGATCGAGACCGCCATCGCCAATCTGGGAGCGCGGCAATGAGCGACCCTTCTGACCTTTCCACCCGCCTGAAGGCACTCGAGGATGATTTTGTAGCCCCCAAAGCGGCAAGGACCAATTCGCCCTTGCTGATATTCGGCATTCTGGGCGCAGCGGCCATTGTCGGCGCGGGCGTCTATTTTGCCCTGAGTGGTCCCGAGACCACCCCGCGCATGGCCACGCAAAGCGCGCGGGATTTCCAGATCGGTGGCTCGGCTTTTGGCGATATGGATATGGTGCGGCGTGACCCGCCGCCTGTTGCGCCACCGCCCACTGCAACGGCACCAGAACCCGCGCCAGAACGTCCAAGCGAAATGACAGCCCTTCTGGAGCAACTCTCTGCAATGCAGGCGGAATTGGCAGCCCTGCGGGACACACCCGCGCCAGCAGATGACGGGCGCGCCAGTGAGCTGTCCGATCTGCAGCGCCAGATCCGCGACATGCAGGCCGCTGCAGATCAGGCCGGGCGTGAGGCGCAAGAAGCCGCGCGCCGGCTTGATCGGGAGCTTTCCGAGCGCAACCGCGAAATCACCCGGCTGGAAAGCGAGTTGCAGATGGCGCGGCTCTCGCAACCGCCCGCCCAGATCGCAGGCGATACCCGCGATCTGGAGCGCGAAGAGTTGGAGCGTCGCCGCGCGGCCGCCGAGGAGGCCCGCCTTGCGCGCCTCAACTCGCCGATGCTGGCCATTGGCGGGCGCGAGGGCGGTAGTGGCGGGGCGGAGAGCGCGCAGGACGCAAGCCGTCTTGATGACAACGAAGAGTTTGTGCGCAATGTCGGTCGACCCGCACCTGTCGAGCGCGCCAACGTGATCGTGAATCCCGCCAACACTGTCACGCAAGGCAGCGTGATCCAGGCCTCGCTGGAGACTGCGATCGATTCCAGCCTGCCCGGACCCATTCGCGCGGTCGTCACGCAGGATGTGCATTCCTATGATGGCACGCGCATTCTGATCCCGCGCGGCAGCCGTCTTACGGGTCGCTATTCCGCCAATGTCAGCATCGGGCAATACCGCGCCATGATCGCCTGGGAGCGCATCATCCTGCCGGACAATCAAACTGTGACGATCTCGGCCTATGGCGGCGATGCGATTGGTCGCTCTGGTGTGTCGGGCCGCGTCAACCGGCGCTTTGGCGAGCGCTTTGGCGCCGCTGCGCTGATCTCGCTGCTGTCTTCCGGCCCGGCGCTCGCCGCGCGCGAGATCGAGAGTGACATGGCGCGCGATGGGGCCACGCGCGTCTCGGGCGATCTGCGCGATGCGACCGGCTCTGTGGTCAGCGAGTATCTCAGCCTGCCGCCCATCATCACCATCAACCAGGGCGCACGCGTCACAGTGATGGTCGACCGCGATCTGGAGATTTTCTGATGGATGGGCTGATGGACGCCCATGCGGGCTACGGGCATAACAGCTATTTCGCGCAGGAAATGGAGCGGCTGGGGCCCATCGTGAAGGACCGAGGGCTAGTCGAGCTCTGCGTCAACCCCGATGGCCGTGTCTGGGTCGAGTTGCAAGGCGACAGCGCCATGCGCCTGAGCGCGCAAACCCTGTCGCAGACCGAGATGGGGGATCTGGCGAGCAACATCGCCTCGACTGGCAACAGCACGCTGGGGCGCAGCCGACCTGTGATCTCGGGCTCGGTTCTCTATGAGGGCCGCGCCGTGCGCTATCAGGTCGTGGCCCCGCCTGTCGTCGATCACGGCCATTCCATCTCGATGCGGTTTTTCTCGACCATTCCGCTTGAGGCGATTGCGCTGAAGTTTCTGCATGGCAAGGAAATCTCGCTGGGCGACCGGCGCGCAGCGCTTGGGCGGGAGCTGAAAGGGTTGGTTGCGAGTGGCGATCTCGATGCGGCCGCGCGCTTTTGCATTGCCCATAAGCTGAACCTCATCGTCGCGGGCGGCACCTCGACTGGCAAAACCGTGCTCGCGCGCAAGCTGATCTCCTTCGTGCCGGAACATGAGCGCATTATCACCATCGAAGAAGCGGCCGAGCTGATCCCCACCCAGCCCAACACGGTCACGCTCCTGTCGGACCGGGACAATCCCCTGCGCTCGACTGATGCGCTGCTCACATCCGCGCTGCGCATGCGCCCCGACCGGCTGATCGTGGGCGAGGTGCGCGGGGCCGAGGCCATGACGTTTCTGGAAGCCATCAACACAGGCCATGGCGGCTCGATCACCACGCTACATGCCGAGACCCCGCAGCTTGCAATCTCGCGCCTCGCCATCGCAGCGCTCAAATCCAACCTGCCGCTGACCTATGACAATATGTGCGCCTATATCGCCAATTCGATCGATGTGATCGTGCAGGCCGGGCGGTCCAGCGGCGCGCGCGGCATCACCCAGTTCTATTTCCCCGCCCTTCCCGATGAACAGGACCCCCGGATATGAAACATGCCATCCTTGGCCTTGCGCTCTTTCTCGCCATGCCTGTGCTCGCGCAGACCGTGCCAGATCTGAATGATCTTGACCCGAACACCCTGCCGCCTGCGCCCGCGCAGGGCAACGGCCTCGATCTGACCGTCCCAGAGCTCTACACCGCGTCAGAGCCCGACCGCGAGATCAATGGCTGCATCGTCCCCGGACGCCCCGATTGGCTGATCGAGATGAACCCCGCGACGACGAATGAGCGGGCGATGGTACATGCGATCTACAATCTGCGGTGGTCCAAAGCGGTCGTCGAGAATGAGGATTGCGCCTGCGCCCTGCGTCATCCCGATTGGGCAGAGGTCATTGCAGAGTTCAATGAGAGCTACGCCGGGATGGACAAGCAGCAAATGTTTGATGCGCAGATGTCATATCGTTCCATGCATCATCAGCGCGTTGCGCGTGCTCGTGCCATTTGCCGTGAACAAAGCCGCTGAACATGGGCATTGTCTCCTGGATTGTCGGATCGGTCGAAGGCTATCTCGCCACTGCAGGCGAGACCGCCTTCGGGGCCTTGCTCGGCTCTGTCGGCACGATCGGCATGGCGATGGCAACCCTGGCCGTGGTCTTCGTCGCGCTCAATGCGATGCTGCAGGTCAAATCCATCGATCTGCGCACGGCCGTCATGCTGGGGGTCAAACTCGCCCTAGTGGGCATATTCGCGCGCAACTGGGCCGAGTTTAACTCTGTGACCAATGCCATTGTTGGCGGTTCGGAACACTTGGCCGGCGTGATCGTCGGCGCGGCGGGTGGTGTTGGCGATGGGTCTGCTGGTCATTTCGCGCAGCAGTTTGATGCAATCATTTCTGACTTGATCGACACGGCAAACAATATTGGCAGCGCGATGAACTGGGTCGGCGGGGCGTTTTTTACGACAATCGCCTTCATCATCCTTGCCGCCATGGGCGCTGCCGCCGGCCTGATGATCGTCTTCGCCAAGCTGATGATCACCTTCTATGTCAGCATCGCACCAATCATGATCACCATGTCGCTCCTGAACGCCACGAAAGACTATTTCCAGAACTGGCTCACCGGGATCATCAGCTATGCCTTCTACCCCATCGTGATCGCTGCCGTCTTCTCGGTCATCATCTCGATGAGCGACCAGATGGCCACCAATGTGAATTCCGGCGATCTCGCGACCCTCGGTCAGGCCATCCCCTTCTTTGCCATGATCATCATGGCATTTTTCGCGATATTCCTGATCCCCGTGATCATGCGCCAGATCACCGGCAATATTCAGCTGACCTCCGCGATGAGCGGGCCCATGGCCGCCCTTGGCACCCTCTCGGCCGCCCGCATGGCTGGACTTATGGGTAGAGGTTCGCCATTTCAGCCCCCACCCCCCGGCGCGGGTGCGGCAACGCGGGGGCCGGCGGGCGGTACAGGGACCGCGTCGGCCGCGGCAAGCCGTATGGCGCGCTCGGCGCGTCTGGCAGGGAGATGAGTATGGAATTCACACCCGGCACATTTGCGATGATCGCGTTCGCGGTTGCCCTTGTCGTGATCCTCGCGGCGTTCATCTCGCGCAAGGGCGTCTTCGCGCCCCCGTTTGAACGCCGCCCCCTCATGAACCAGACGGAATTGCGGCTCTTCAAGATGCTGAGCGCGGAACTGCCTGCCGGCTGGAGCGTGATGTGCCAGGTCGCCTACGGGGCGTTCCTGCGCAATAAGAGCTATAAGCGCTACATGAGCATCAACTCAAAACGCGCGGATTTCGTGCTGCTGGACGCTGATCTGAATGTGGCCCTGGTGATCGAGTATCAGGGCAAAGGCCATTTCGGGAACAGCCGCGACAGCCGCGCACGCGCTGAGAAAAGCGATACCGTCAAGCGGCAGGCATTGCGCGAGGCAGGGATTGAACTCGTCGAACTGCCCGCAAAGTTTGATCACGACATGGTGGCGGGAATAGTGCGGGGGCTGGTTTCGCAAGACAGTTCTGGATCGTAATGCGAGGGCCAGCAACTGCTTGGAACCCGCAGACTGGCAATTGGCACAAACGGTTGGCCGGCCCGAATTGGCACCAAGCTTTACACTGTCAGAAGCCTGACATTGGGCAAGCGCGCGGCCTTGCGATCAAAGGTGACGAGCTCGCTGGCACTAGCGCGCCGGGCCGCGGCTGCGATCATCAGATCGGCAAAGCCAAAGCCATCATTGCGGTAGCGATCCACTGCCGTGGCGACATCATCGGAATCCTCGATCAGCACTTCAACTGACGACAGCACCCCATCGAGGGCCGCCGCAATGTCACCTCGCCCGTAGCCATAGGCGCGCTCCAGCACCCAAACCAGTTCCACGAGGACCTCGCGACCGATAAAGCCCAGGTGCTGATCCGTCAGGCCATCGATGAGTTCGGTGGCCAGCCGCGCCTGTTCAGGGTCATCCTGCACAAGGAACCGCACCAGCACATTCGTATCGAGTGCGATCATGCGCCGGGCTTCGCACGCTCGGACGCCGCAGAGCCAATCGCCTCATCCATCTGGTCAAGCGACACCGGCCGCTGGTCTGCCCGGGCAAGCACGCCCCGCAACTCTTTGACCGACCGGGCTTTCAGGATACGCACCTCGCCGTCGAGAATAACATAGCGCACCCGGTCCCCGCTCGAGAGGCCGAGGGCCGCGCGGACATCGCGCGGCAATGTGGTCTGGCCTTTGACGGTGACAGTCGATTCCTGCATTTGGGCACCATTCCTTACTTACGCTGTTTTCTCCTTACCATATAAGAATTTGAATTGCGAGTGGTCGTAACAGAAGATCGCACCGTGTTTGAAAAAACTGCCCTTGAAACCTGTGCAGCGCTGTGCAATGTATCTCAAATGAGATGCGCAGCCAAGGATGCTCAGGAGAACCCTCATGCCCGCCAAAACGTCGATGGTCCATATCCGGGTTGACGACAAGCTCAAGCAGGACGCAACAGAGGCACTGGCCGGCGTCGGGCTGACCTTGTCCGATGCTGTTCGCATTCTGCTGACACGGGTGAGTGCAGAAGGTGGTCTGCCCGCTGGCCTTGCCAGCGATCCAGATGCCTATGACGCATGGTTCCGCGCCAAGGTGCAAGACGCGCTTGCCGACGCGCGCCAAACAACACCACATCGACAAGCGATGGCAGAAACACGCGCACGATTAAAGCGACAACCCAGTGCTTGATATCGACTGGAAGGCACCCGCGCTGGCCGACCTATCAACCATCCTCGACTATGTTGCCGATGCCAATCCCACAGCAGCAATTGCGTTGCTGGACGAAATCGAAGCCAAGGTCGAACAACTTGCGGAACATCCGAAGCTCTGCAGGCCGGGCAGAGTAGCGGGCACTCGGGAACTGATTGTTCGGCCCAACTACCTTGTTGTCTACGCGGAAACCGCCAGCACGATCACAGTTCTGCGCGTACTTCATGCTGCGCAGATGTGGCCTTAATTGGAGTTACCCCGTCGAGAGGTCAGGGACATATATCTGCTTCAAAGGAATCAGCGAGCGGTAGCGCGGAGACAGCTTGTTGTAATTTTCCAGCAGCATTTCAACGAACTGCTCCCCGTCAATCAAGCGCAGCTTCGCTCGGTTCCGTTCCAACTCAATCGCGCCGCGCGCATATGAGCCGAGATTGACATAGAGGCCATATTCGCCCTCGCCGAGCGTTCCGAGAAGCTGATCAACCTCGGGCCGGGGCGTCTGCTCCGTCTTGCGTTTGCATTGCACCTTGACGATGGGTGGCTGAAATCCGAGCGCGTCCATATGCGCGATAACATCGACGCCGCCGTCGCCAGACTTGGCCGTGACGCGGGTAGTGTAGCCCATGCATTCGAGGACATGGGCGACGAAGTGCTCGAATTCGTGCCCGGTCATCCCGGTCATAATGCGCCTGATCACAAAATCTGATGTGGTGCCTTCGGCCTGCTGCGCAACTGCCTGCGTTGCCGTGTCATCGTCGGCGGTTTCATCGGTAGCCTCTGCTGTCGTGGCTGGATCAGGCGCGTCGCCCGGCGCGGCCAGCTTGGCCAGAAACTCGACGGCATGGGAGCGCACCCGAAAGATAGTGACTGCCGAGCCGATCTCATTAAGCGCGCTCTGGCTAAACTCGGTGCGCGGAAAATGGCCAAGCCATTCGACTGCGCGCCGGTTTGGGTATTCGTCAGGATCATCGGCCAGATAGCTCGCCTCGCCAGTGAAGCGCCCGATATTGATCATCCTGTCATGCTTCGAGGGGTAGACCACCACATCACCCGCGCGCATCTCGTGCACAAAGCGATAGAGCGTCCCGGCGTTCACCGGCACAGCCCCCTCTTTCAGATCAGGCAAGTGCAAGCGCAGGGCGGTCTTGAACGCTTCCCTGTCGGCGGGGATCGTGCGCAGATCACCGAGTGCCCGCCAGCCGATGGCGACATAGTTTCCTTCAATCGGGCGGTCACCCACATGGCCGCCCATATGCAAGCCCCAGACAGCAGCATTTTCCATCATTGTTCTGGGTTTCCTTTTTCAGACGTCATTGTTCCCGCGCCACTTTGTGCGCGATGCTTTTCAAGGCTTTCTTTTTCCGCACGAACGGCGGCTTCACCAATATCCGATGCAAGCGTTTGGATGATTTTAACGTAGATCAAGCGGTCTAAATTTGGGTCGCCATGCAGGAGAAACGCTGCGGTCATTTGGGACAATGATACGGCGGTCATGTGCAATGGGTCGATAAAACCGGAGTTACTCGGCCCAATCTGAAACACTACCTCTTCGGCCTCGACCATCCCGAGAAGCGCTCCGGGATGGCGAAAGCAAGAATGCACATGCTGTGACGCCCACTTGTAGCGAGGCCGCCAATGATCCAAGCCAATGTTTCGCTCAATGTCGATGAATTTAATCCGATCATGTGCAAACACACTTGATGCCCAGTCCCACTCGCCGTTCAAGCGGCGACCGATATGGACCTCGGCTTTATCTCGCATCGCCTCGATCTCCGCGAACGCCTCGTCAGTGAATGGCTGCATGTTCGCGCGTTCGGCAACCGAGTTGAGAGCGACGGCGGCCTTGTGATTTTCAAACCATATAGATGACCGGTAATCCCGTGCGACCTCATGGCCGTGTTTTGCAATGAACATCGCGGTAACGACCGTCTCATGAAGAGAGCGCCAACGCGCCAAAGCCCCGTCAGCAAAGCCGCCTTCCAGAAGGCACATTATTTCGCTTGTGATCAGCAGCGCCTTCGGGTGCAGATGCGCCAAAGTGTCAAACACCAAAGGATCGGAACCGTTCGGCCCCTCGTGTGCATGTGCCTCGCCTATTTCCTGCGCCGTGATCCAGAGCATCCGCAGCAAATCCATCGGTTCGCGCCACCGATCATAGCAGCGTGCTCTGAAGCTGTCATCGTCTGCACGCATTGCCGCGAGGTGATCCGGTGCGCTCGCCTTGAAATCTGCGAGCAGTTCCTCCTGACCCAAAGAAAAGCATCTTTCAATGAGTGCCGCTACCTCATCTTCTGAAAAGCAATGCTCATTCGCAGCCTTCTCGATTTCCGTGAGGAGCGTTTTGTCGAGCATTTGTAATAGTGGTGTTTTCTTCGTCGCCAATCATTGCTCCCTTTTGGTTTCAGAATTTTGCGTCAGTTGCCTATCCCCGCCCGCTCCTGATTGAGCCGGAATAGGCGCGCGAGGATTTCGTCGTCGCTCAGGCCGCCTGCGCGCCAGTCGTCGCCCCAGCCATAGGCCTCGGCGACGGCCTCATCGAGGGCGCGGTGCGCGTGGTCGAGCCATGTGGGTCGGGCGTTGTAGAGGTTGGTCAGGGTGCGCTTCTTGAGTTCCTTCTCTGCGGCCTCGTCCTTGGGGAGGATGCGGTCAGGATAGCCGGGGACGACCTCGGAGACGCGCTCGACCAGATCAGCGGGGTTGAGCCAGTTCTCGCGCAGCTCGTTCAGGCGGGCGGCGGCGGCGGCGATTTTCTGGGCGTGCGGATCGTCGGCATAATCGGCGGCGGGAATGTTCGGTGTCAGCCCCTCGGGGAAGGGGAAGGTCTCGAAGCAGTCCCCTGGCGTATAAACTGGATCGTTGCCAACGCCATGATATTGGCAAGTTGAAAGGGTCCAGAGTTCGTGGAAAGTAGAAGATAACATACCAAATATAACATCGGAATCCGAATCAATTAAGATTAGGCGCGTATCAGGCAAAGTTGCGGTCTCGATGAAACGAAAGACGCGGTGTTTGGTTACTAGGCCAGTAGCCAAGATACGCCTCCGGCTTGAAAGCAATTCTCGCGCTTGCTCACCTGATCTACGGAAAACCCACCAGTTCCTAATTTGCCTTGGATCACGGTTCCCCGACCTAGATAAGGCAAGCCTTTCCTCAACGTGTGCAAAAGGCGTTTCATATAGCGCTGCATCCTCGATAGAAAGCCCATGGAAATCAATTATCCAAGTATCCTTGCCACGGCCGACTATGTCTGAAACTGTAGAATATCGTTTCACTACATCGCTGTTCGGCTTTCCGTGCGGATTCATGGACGACCCAAGCATCACTTCTGCTTCGCACCGTGAAATGTCGAAAGGACCGCCCTTTTCTAATCCACGAACTGCGCGCTTCTTATTATTATCAAGAGCAGATTTCTGACTTAAATCGATTGAGAGCGACTTAAGATCATCTGAGATTTGAGTGACGGTTCTACCATCAAGATACAGAGCGTTGTCCCAGTGGGTGCAGGAGAATCGCTTTTGGACATGACTGCGTCATTGAGTGGGTTGCGCTTGTTGACGTGATGGATTCTGGATGGTGGCGTCATCATTTTGGAGCCTCCGGTCATGCAGATTTTCCTCGACGCCTTTGGCAATATTCCCGACCCGCGGGCCAGCAATGCCCGTCATGACCTTGGCGAGTTGCTTGTGATTGCGTTTGTTTCAGTGCTCTGCGGCTCCAGTTCCTGCGCGGAGATGGCAGAGTTCGGGCGTGCAAAAGAGAACGTTTTCAGAGACTTCCTGAAGCTCAAGCACGCCATACCCTCGCATGACACGTTTTCAGATGTGTTCGCGATGATCGACCCCAAGGCGCTGGATGCGGCCTTCGGCAAGGTGTTGGCCGAGGTCGCGGCACTGTTGCAAGACGGTGATGTGATCGCCATCGACGGCAAGGCATTGCGCGGCGCCCGGGGCAAAAGCGAGAGTGCGAAAACGCGGATGATGGTCTCAGCCTACGCCTCACGCCTGCGCCTGACGCTGGCCACGGTGCCCGCTGATCGGGGCGCGGAGTTGGAGGCCGCCATCGAAGCCCTCGGACTGATCGCGCTGAAGGGCAAGGTGGTGACGGGCGATGCGCTCCATTGCAACCGCCGCACCGTGGCCGCAATCAACGCCCAAGGTGGCGATTGGTGCCTGGCGCTCAAGGGTAATCAGGAGTCACTCTTGTCGGATGCGCGGGGCTGCTTTTCTGAGCCGCCCGAAGGTCACCCAGAAGCTATCACGGATGAGATGAACCATGGTCGCCGGGAGATCCGAAAGGCTGTCGTAGTATCAGCCAAGTCATTGGCAGAACATCATGAATTCCCTGGCCTCAAGGGCTTCGGTCGCATCGAGGCTACCCGCGAAGTAGACGGCAAGGTGACCTCAGAGACGCGCTTCTTCGCCCTGTCCTGGCTGCCCACGCCCGAGGTTTTGCTAGCCACGGTCCGCGCCCACTGGGCCATCGAGAACGCCCTACATTGGCAACTCGACGTGTCGTTTCGCGAGGATGACGCGCGTAACCGCAAGGACAATGGGCCAGCCAACATCGCCGTGCTCCGACGCCGCGCCCTTGACGTTGTCCGCCGCGATACATCCAAAACGTCGCTGTCCCTCAAACTCAAACGAGCAGGCTGGGATGAAGCCTTCCTGCGCAAACTTCTCACAAATATCTCAACGGCTTAGGCCAAAAGCGATTGCCCTGCCAGTGGGTGGAGCAAACGACTATAGAAACCCTGATATCTGCTCCATCGACTACCCATGGCTCATCGCTCCACGCCACTCGAATGGGCGCTCTGGAATAAAGCTGTTTAGCTAGCGCAACATTTGCAGGGCTGCGAATCATATTTGTTGCAACAAAACCAACTCTCTGCGTTCCACGGACAACAGCGCGAGCCGCTTGATAGAACCAATACGTCACTAGGTTAACTGCGGGTGCGTCGTCCGGAAGGATTGCTCGAAGCGCTTGAGTGTATTCTTCGCCGAGTCGGTCCAACATCCACTTGGCCCCGAGGAAGGGCGGGTTACCAACAATTGCGTCCGCAACTGGCCACTCGGCCAGCGTGCCGTCCGGGTTCAGCAGGGCGTCGCGGTTCTGGATACTGCCCAACTTGCGCAGGATCGGGTTCTTCGCTGCCTCGAATCCGTTGCGGCGCATCCACTGAATTTCACCAATCCAGACCGACACGCGGGCCAGTTCGTGCGTATTCCGGGGTCATCCGGCCAGTGATTCCGAAAGTATCCGGCCACCCATTCCGATTTTATCCGGCCACTGATTCCGGAGCATCCGGCCACCCTGTGATGTGATGCTGCGAGGCAATCTGTAACTGGCTACCGTCTGGCTTTTTAGTCTGGAAGGAAGCCCGATGAAGAGATTGCCAATGCGGAAGATACGAGATGTTTTGCGGCTATCAGCCGAGGGTCTTTCGACCCGTAAAATTGGTGTCAGCCTGACGATTGGGCGGACAACGGTTAAGGCCTATCTGGATCGCGCTGCCGAGGTTGATCTGAGCTGGCCGCTACCACCAGAGATGTCTGACACCGACCTTGAGCGCCTGATTTACCCACGCACGGCGCGTGATATTGCGAACCGCGCGACCGAGCCTAACTGGCCCTGCATTCACCGCGAGTTGCGCCGCAAGGGCGTGACGTTGATGCTGTTGTGGGAAGAATATCGCGCTGATCATCCTGATGGGTATGGATACTCCCGGTTTTGCGAACTTTACACACGCTGGGAAGGCAAGCTGTCGCCGGTGATGCGACAGCGCCATCCTGCAGGTGAGCGCCTGTTCGTCGATTATGCCGGCCATACGATCGATGTGATTGACCCCGAGACCGGGGAGGTGCGCACGGCACAGGTGTTTGTCGCTGTTCTGGGGGCATCGAACTATACATTTGTCGAGGCGACCTGGACGCAATCCCTACCGGATTGGATCGCAAGCCATGTCCGCGCTTTGGATTTCTTCGGTGGTGTGACCGCCCAGATCGTCTCGGACAATTTGAAGGCAGGGGTCACCAAGGCGTGCTTTTACGACCCCGTAATCAACCGGACTTACGCAGATATGGCCGCGCATTACGACACGGCCGTTGTCCCGGCGAGGCCATATAAGCCCAAAGATAAGGCGAAGGCAGAGGGTGGGGTATTGCTGGCTGAACGCTGGATACTGGCACGGCTGCGCAACCGCCAGTTCTTCAGCCTTGCTGAGTTGAACGCGGCCATCAAGCCGTTGCTTGACAGGCTCAACGACAAGGTCTCTCGCCATCTGGGTGCCAGCCGCAGACAGCTTTTTGAACAGCTGGACAAACCCGCCCTGAAGTCGCTGCCGGTAGCATCGTATGTTTATGCTGAATGGAAGAAGTGCCGCGCCGGGTTCGATTACCACGTCGCGATCGACAAGCATTATTACTCCGTGCCCTATCAGCTGCTGAAGAAAGAGCTGTGGGCGCGGATCACAGGCCGCACCATCGAAGTCTTCCATCTCGGGCAGCGTGTCGCCTCTCATGTCAGGACGTCCAGCAACGGGAAGCACTCTACGCTGCGCGATCACATGCCAGCGCACCACCAATTCCGCGATGACTGGACGCCAGAGCGTATCAAAGCACGTGCGGCTCGCGTTGGGCCAAACGTGGCCATCTTCGTTGAGGTCGTGATGCGCGAGCGCAAGCACCCGGAACAGGGCTATCGCACCTGCCTTGGGGTGATCCGGCTGGCCGACAAGTTTGGCCGCGACCGACTTGATGCGGCCTGTCGCCGTGCGCTCGAAATCAACGCCAGATCCTATTCGTCACTCCTGTCCATTCTCAAGAATGGGCTTGAGAGCAGGCCCCGCACCCGCGCCACGGACGAGCCTGCCATCACCCACCCCAATATCCGTGGCGCCGATTACTTCCATTGAAAGGAACACAATGCTCGACCATCCAACCCTTCATCACCTTAAAGCCCTCAGGCTGGACGGCATGGCCGAAGCCTTTGCCGAACTGCAGATGCAAGATGCAACTGCCGATCTCGGCCATGCTGAATGGCTTGGCTTGCTCGTTGACCGTGAGGTCGCAAGCCGAGAAACAAAGAGGTTTGAGGCTCGCATGCGGACTGCCAGGCTGCGCCATGTTGGCGCCAGCCCAGAAGATGTTGATTACCGCGCACGCCGTGGCCTCGACAAAGCGCTGTTCCAAAGCCTGCTCACAGGCAGATGGATCACCGACAAGCGTAATCTGATCATCACGGGCCCCTGTGGCGTCGGCAAGACCTGGCTTGGCTGCGCACTGGCCCAGGCAGCCTGTCGTGACGGCGTGACTGTGGTCTACAAACGGATGCCGCGCCTCTTCGAGGAATTGGAGCTGTCCCATGGTGACGGACGCTTCCCCCGCTTGTTCCGCAGCATCACGAAGGCGCAATTGCTGATCTTGGACGACTGGGGACCGGACAGGCTGACATCACCGCAACGCCGCGATCTCATGGAGATCGTCGAAGAGCGTTACGGGCGCGGCTCAACGATGATCACAAGCCAATTACCCATCAAAGCCTGGCATGACGTCATCGGCGAACCCACATTCGCCGATGCCATCCTCGATCGCATCGTTCACAACGCCTACCGTCTCGAACTCGAGGGCCAATCCATGCGCAAGACCATCACCAAAATGGGTGACGAAACCCCTCAGGACTGATAACCAAAACACGCTGCCTCACGGCAACGCGTCACAGGTGGCCGGATACCCCGGAACAGGTGGCCGGATGTTGTCGGAATGGGTGGCCGGATCCGCCGGAATACGCACCAGTTCGGCGGCGTAGGGGTTCAATTCGATGCCCTTCACGGCCTCTGGCCCGACACGCGGCATTTCGCGTTGCAGGCCAAGGGCTTCAGCTTCGAGGTTCACGCGGTGTTCAGTATCCTTGAGCGCGAGCAGCGCAAGATAGAGGAAGTTGCCCGATCCGCAGGCCGGGTCCAGAACGCGAAACCCCGCCAGCCGGTCGAGGAAGCCCGAGAAGATCGCGCGCGCCTCTGCCTCTGCCTTGGTCGCTGTCGCCTTCGCCTTGGCCTTGCGGGCGCGGTCGAGTGCGGCCTCGATCTTGCCCTTCGCCTCGGCCCATTCCGCCATAAGCGGGTCCACGATCACCGGCCCGACGATCTGCATGATCTTGTCGCGGTCGGTGTAATGCGCGCCAAGCTGGCTGCGCTTGTCGGGGTCAAGCCCGCGCTCGAACAGGGTGCCGAGGATGGAGGGGTCGATTTCGGACCAGTCCAGCATCGAGGCGCGGATCAGGTCGTCCAAATCCTGCCAATCCAGCGGCAGGGCGGCGTCACTGTCGAACAGGCCGCCGTTGAACCATTCGACCTGCTCAAACCCGACCATGCCGCCCGACTGCATCGCGGCGAACAGGCTGCTGGCGAGCGCGGCGAAGCCTTCGGGCTTCTGCCGACCGGCCTTGATCATCCGCGCAAACATCTTGTCGGGCAGAAGGCCCACATCCTCGGCGAACATGCAAAAGATCAGCCGATTGACGAAATGGGCGACCTCCTCGGCATCATGGCCGCGCAGGCGTAGGCGCAGCGCGAGGTTCGCGAAATGCGCGGCGGCGTCCTCGGTCAGGCTCTGGCGGGTCTTGCTCGGGCGGAGCTTCTCCGGGTCGGTGAAGGCCGCGCGCAGCAGATCGCGCTTCGATCCATCGGCCAGATCATCAAGCGAGAGGTCATAGACGCGCTGGACCGTGTTCGTCCAGTTGGTGTGAATGCGGATGCGGTCGGTGTCCGACGTGATCAGGAGCGGCGGGTTTTCGAGCGCGATGGCATATTGCAGAAGCTGCGCGAAGGCCCGGTCGAGGTCTTTCTTCGGCCCCTTGTACTCCCATGCGAAATGGCCCTTGCGCCAGACATCGGCCCAGCCTTCGCCGCCGCTCGTCTTGGATGCGCCTTTCTCGAAGGTGAACCATTCGCCCTTAGGATCGGCGGTGACAGGATCATCGATGCCCAGCAGGCGGCACAGGTCGTTGAAATGCGACTGGCTCGCACTGCGTTCTTTAAGTTCAACGTGCCGCCATTTGGCGATGAATTCTTGGGGGGTCATTTTTGCCTGCTACAAATCAATGCCTTGAATAGACCATCCCTGCGCGCCAAAAGCAAACTATTGGAACGAGGCGGTTTTGGGTGGGCCAGCGCGCGACGCGGCACGCACACTGGCGCACGGATATGAAGAGGCCTGCAATGACACCAGACGACATAATGCGCATATTCGCCCGTCGCGGCCCCTTGCCGATCAAGGCGATCGAGGCCGCACGCGAACAGCGCGAGGCGATGGTGCCGCTGTTTCTGGAACATATCAACGTTCTGCAAAAGGCGCGGGTCGAAGACCTTTCAGAAGATGACCCCTTCGTGTTCATCTACCATCTTCTGGCGGAATGGCGCGAAACCAGTGCCTACCGCCCGATGGCCAAGCTCTTTCAGCGCGAACCGGATCATCTGGACGCGCTGCTGGGCGACGCCATCACCGAAACCTCGGACCGCGTCATGTTCGGGCTTTTCGACGGAGATCTGGAGCCGATCTTCGAGATCATCCGCAACCGAAGAGCCGACAGTTTTCTGCGGGGCGAGATGTTCGACGCCATCACGTTGATCGCGCTAAGCGAGCCCGGATTGCGTCCGCAGGTCAGAGACTTTCTGACGGAATTTCATGACGACGCGGACGCAAAAACCGAGGAAGAAATCTGGTGGGCTTGGGCGCAAACCGTTGGCGTGCTCGGCTTCGAAGATATGGTCTGCAAGGTGCGCGCTGTCTTTGAACGTGGTTGGATCACGCCTGACCACACTGCCTATGCCGATTTCGAGCATGTCATGCAGGTCAACCGTACCGCCGATAGTGCCAGCGGTTTTGCTGCCGAGTACCACAACCGCCCAATCACTGACACCGTGGCAGAACTCAAGGGCTGGTACTGTTTTTCACCAGAATATCTGGCGAGCAAGTCACGGGTACAGCCGCTCGCCCTCACGAACCCGGAACTCTTTGGCACCCAGCCCGTTCAAGCCAACACAAAGATTGGCCGGAATGATCCCTGTCCCTGCGGCAGCGGGAAAAAATACAAGAAGTGCTGCGCGGCCTGACAGAGGTCGGCCTGACGACCCGGATAGCCAGGACGATGTCGTCTGACAGGAAATATGCTAACTGGAACGCGGCTTTGATCTCATGCGCCCATCACGCAGCCTTGCCCTGCTTCCGGATCAACTCGATTTCCTGTGTGATGCTCTCGATCGCTGCACAGTTTTCTGCTGTGGGGGCGATGAGCTGCGCTTTGGCCATGACAGACGTACTCATGCGCCCCCGCCGAGACATCGGAAGCGTCAGGGGTTGCTTCGCGCTGTTCGTGGACTGACCTGGCAGAGGCAAGCGCCGGGGTGCTTTTGCCGCGTCGAAATCAGATATGTCGAGCAGACCGGTCATGAGCGACACGCTCGCGCGCGACAACTTGCGGAGTACCGGTGGGGCGACTTCCCCGGCTGATGCGGCCACACTGCCCGCCCCCACCCGCTGCGCGGCAATCATGCCTTCGGTCCGCAGCTGCACGATGGCTGCCACGCGATCATCGATCTCAGCCGCGTCCTGCGCGTTCAGTTTGCCCCCGAGCGGCAAGGGGTAGTCGCCCGTCTGCCCTTCAAACATATGCCGCAGCTTCGCGTCCTCATAGTATTTGATCCGCTTGGCGCGGGCCGGGTGCTGGCCGTCGATCACGAGGATGATGTCATCAAGATCGAGCCGCGCGGCCTCGTCTTCGGTAAGCAATGGCCGTTCTTCGGTGCGTTCACTGACATTGGTGTCGAACATGCCCCGCCCCATGGCGCGCGATTTCGACACCACGCGCTTGGTGGTCATGCCCACGCCTTCGCTGACCTCGGTGACGGTGCGCTTCTCGGAGGGGGTCATGTAGAGCTTGACGCCGGCGCCCCCCTGCAGCGAGAGGCGGGTGTTTTCTCCATAGATCTCGTCGAGGGCGGGAATGGTCTGGGTGATGATCGCCAGATGGCCGCCGTAAGACCGCAGGGTCTTGATGCTCTCGGCCACGATCGGCATCTTGCCCAGCCGGTCGAATTCATCAAGCATGATCATCACGGGCCAGGGCTCGTCCTCGCCCGGCTCGTGGTCCTGCAAGCTCGCGATCAGGTCGGAGAAGAAGAGCCGGATCAGCGGCGCCAAGGGCCGGATATTGTCGGGCGAGACCACCAGATAGACTGTCTGCGGCTTGCGCCGGAAGCTCGAGAAATCGAAATCCGACACGGATGTCGCGCGGTCAATGGTCGGGTTGTCCCAGGCACTCAGCCCGGAGGTCATCAAAAGCGACAGGTACGAGGTCAGCGTGCGGTCATTGGTCGAGGCCATGCGCTCAAAAATCAGCCGCGCAGAAGGGCTGCGCACTTCCTCCGCGTAGCCTGCATATTGCTTGTTCTTGTCACCCCCCGAAGAGGCCAGGCGGTAGATTTCGCCAATGGTGGGCAGGTTGCGTTCCATCGCGAGGATCCCGCAGGCGACAAAGAGATCGATGCCGCCTTCGAGCAAGCCTTTGGCATTCTCGCCATCGGCTTGCAGGAACAGATTGGCGGTCTTGCGCAGCTCCATCTGGCGTTGGTCGGGATTGGGGAGCGCCGCGATGCGCTGCAGCGGGTTATAGCGATGCGTGGGGCGGTCCCAATCAACCGGGGCAAAGCGCCAGACCTTGTCACCACGCGCGCGGCGCTTGCGCGAGGTCTTGTCAAAGTTCTCGCCCTTCACATCGAGCACCACGGCCGATCCGACAAAGCACAAAAGGTTCGGGATCACAAAGCCCGTGCCCTTACCGCGCCCTGTGGGGGCGACGACCAGACAATGCGGGAAGGTGGTCGAGCAGAGGAACTTCGCGCTGGATTTGGGCTTGCCCATCTTGCCCAGCAGAAACCCGCGCCCGGGCTTCTCAAAAAAGCCGTTGCGCTTCAATTCGGGCTTGGTTTGCCAATGGGTCTCGCCAAAGCGTGTCAGACCCTCATGGACCACAAATGAGCCCAGCAGCAGCGTGCCAAGCGTGGCAAACAGAAAGATCAGCCAGACCACCTGCCAGACATCGGGATGGTGGAACCGGATCGCTTGCCAGTTCTGCACCAGGAGACCCCAATCGAGGGTGGCGGCACTGCCGGTGAGTTTGAGCGCCAGATAGCCTGTAGCCAGAATATAGGCGAGCGAAAGCCCGAGAGCGGCAAAGAGGCCGAGGCCTGCCAGTACGCGTGTCTTAATCATGGCCTACTCCTCGGTCTTGCGCCGCATTGGCCGCGCGTTCATCGAACCAGTCTTCGGTCACTTGTTTGAGCGCAGGCTGCGAGTTCCCCTCGGCCTTGAGATATTCGCGGGCAACAGACAGCTGGTCTTCACGCGACCCCACCCCCTCAAGCCCCGAGATATCGCCCTGCTTCAGGCGCGCGATCTCGTCAGGGGTCAGACGCTCCTCCACCGCTTCGCGATAGGCCTCGGCGCGCGCGGCATCGGTTGGTGCGGGCAGTCTGGCCAGATCGGATTTCGCGGCGATCAGCACGCCGGCGGCGGCGGCAGTCGCAGCGATGGTGCCAGTGCCAGCGGTAGTGCCCGTCGTGGTTCCAGTCGCGGTTCCTGTGCCGCGCTGGATATCCTGCACCTCCCAGGCGCGCCGACTGCCCTGTTTCTCGACCAGCTCATTCGTCACGGGGTCACGCGTCTTGATGGTGACCGGCTCGGAGCGGGTCGAGGACAGGGTGACGGTATCGCCCGTCTTCACCCCCTGATCCGTGAGCGCCTTGGCAACCCCGACGCCCCAGACGTCATGGCTGCGGCCACTCGGGAGCTGCAAACGCACATAGGGAGACTCGGCCGCACCGGGGCGGTCCAGATAGGGGCGTGTGCCTTGCGCGAGGATGGTCCCGCGCACGCCCTGGCTGTAATCAATCCTGTCGCCCGACGTGGTGGGGGCGGAACTGCCCGCAGGATCGCGGGAAAGGTCACGCGTTGCGTCGCGCCCCCGGTCGGCCGTCGCAGGGACAGGCCCGTCGGTGCGCTGCAAGCTGCGCGGGCGCTCCATGTCACTGCGCCGCGCGGACTCCTCAAGATCGCGCGCATTGGGCGTGTAGCCTTCGACCTTGATGCCCTTGGCTGCCCCCTCGATCCACATCTCGCGCCGAAAATCCTCTGGGCCAGTCACTTTCATGGAGCCCCAGCCACGATGGGCGGCGAGATTGACCATATCAAGCGCTGTCGCCTTGTCGGCCGCCTTCGTGCTCAGCGTATCGCCCGTATCGACAATGGCGGCGCGGGCATCATCGTAATGGCGGTAGAATTCCTGCACGTCGCCCTGCTTGGTCACGACAAAGCGGTCGTAATAGCTTGCAGGCGTATCCAGCGGATCGAGGTCGCGGCGCGCGGGCGCGATGCTGTCCGCCTTTGCCTCACCCGCCAGATCACCTGCAGCCGCCTGAGCTGCCGTCGGCATAGGCTGATCTGTTGCCTCCCCGCCTGCGCGCTCTGGCGGCTGCGCTTGCGGTGAGACCTCGGCAGGCGCGACAGGTGCGGTGCGCGCCACCCCCAGCACCTCGGCCTTGGCCTCAGCGCGCGCCTGATCCTCGATGTCAAAGGACCGCGACGAGACCCCCGCCCTGTCAAAGCCCGCGCGCCTCATATCCGCGATGGCATCCTGAATATTGCGGGACGTCTTCTCCTCAATGGCCTCGCGCTGCGCAGGTGTCAGATCGAGCCCGACATCCTCGCCGATGCGGTCATGCACACGGTCCACCTCTTCCAGCGCGCGGTCCAGGTCCCCCTGCTTTGAGAGATCGAACCCGTGATGCGCCGCCACGCTGCGCAGATCATCCAGCAGCCATTGTTGCTCCAGCGCGGAATTCGGCGCGCCCTCGCGCAGCCGGGCCATGATCGCGTCACCGCTGATCCCGCTTCCCTCCGCCGCCCCCCGGATACGCCCTTCGCCCACGCGCGCGACATGTTCCATGGCGATGGCCGCGTTCTGCTTCGCATAAATGCCTTCTTCGCTGGGCGCGCCAGCCAACTCCTGATCGCGCGCCTCCGCAGGCAGCAGGGCGTCCAGCTTTGAAAGTGCGTCGCTGAGGCGCGCTTCTTCTCGTGGGCGCTCACCCGGCGCGGCTGCCGCAATCCGGTCCTCGGCCTCAGCCACGACCGTATCGAGGCGTTGCAGGGCCTGAGTGAACCGCTCTTGTTGGTACATCGGGATGGCTCCGTAATTTTGGGATTGAAGGCTGCGCCCGGCACCAAGGTCGGCGGCCGCGCGCTGAAGGTTTTGCGCGAGATCAGAGAGGCGCGTGTAAGACGCGATCTCGCCACGGGTGAAACGGGAATGATCGATGGCCTCGATCCCGCGCGCATGGGCTGCCAAGGCCGAATAGCTCTCTGCATGGCGCGCGATCTGGCCGCGGGCATAGTCCAGATCAGCCCCCATGCGCGGGCGATCAGCCGTCCGGCCCCGACGATACTCGGCATCTGTGGGCGCGCGGTGGAGGATACCGCGCTGCAACCGGCTTGTGGCCTCCAGTGCGACACCATGCGCCTGACCCAGTTCGACCAGGGCGTCCTTGTAGGTCTCGTAGCTGTGCTCCGTGCCCTGGCGCAGTGTAAACAGCCGGCCATCCTCGCCGCGCCGATTGACGACGATATGCGCATGTGGATGCGCGCGGTCGCTATGCGTGGCAGCGATATAGTCGAACTGCCCCTCAAAGAACCGTTCGCAAAAGCGCGCGGTGATCGCCTGCACATCGCGACTGTCGGTGTCCTGGGGGAAGGACAGGATCAGATGCGCGGTCTGGCCCGCAGAGGTCATCCCCGCCCAGCCCGCGCTCCAGCGCAGGGCCGCCTCGCGCGCCTCATCCCCGGAAAGCGGCCCGCGCTGCTCATAGGTGCCCATGGAGTCAAACACCCGGTCTGCCTTGCCGGTCAGGTATTCCAGCTGATTGCCCAGCTGGCGGCTGTCATGACACCCGCCCCCGCGCACCAGCTTGACCACCACCGCCCGGTTCCCCGCAGCCGCCCGCGCCATATGCTGATAGCTGCGGGTCCCACCCCCGCGGCGGCCAAAGGACTTTGGCGCAGGCTCATCGCCCCGCCCGCCCGGGCCCCGCGTCCAGCCCTCGTCGAACAGCGTGCCCATGGCCGCAGTGACAGCATCTGGCCTAGCCGACATGTGCTGCCTCCGGGGTCGCATCGCCAACCATCGCATCGCCCACAATCGCACGGAAAGCCGCATCGCGCCCGCGCGCCTTGGCCCCGATCAGCACGGCCAGATGATCACGCGACTGGGTGACGGCAGCATGTGTTGCGCGCAGCACCTCGACCTCGCGACGGCCAAGCTTGCGCGCCTCTGGCAGGAGCCGCGGGTCATTCAACCTCCGCGCAATCTGGTTGAGGTTTGATCCGATCACCGACAATTCGCGGCGCAGCGCGCGGATGCCCTCGGCCAGCTCCGCATCGGCTCCGAGATACCCGGCAGGATGGCGAATGAAGGCACGCAGCACCGTCGATCTTTGATCACCCCCGAGCCGCGCGATCAGCGCATCAAAGGCCCGGATATCCGCAACCGGCACCCGCGCGGTCACAGTCGCCGTCTCGGACCGGGCCTGCGCACGCGCCATCTGCACCCCGCGCGCGATGTTGCGGATGGTCTGCACCGACACGCCATAGCGCGCAGCCAGCACCTTGGTCGCGGTCCCCTGCCCCCGCGCCAGCGCAATCGCCTGGCGCTGCGCAGGCGTCAGGCGGGGCTTGCCCACCGCCTTGTCACTCGCGTTTGTGTTGTGTGTAGTCAATATCCATTTCCTGCCAAACACTCACATCATTCTTCCCTTTGACTAGGCGCCGCACAACGCGGCGTCAATCGGAATGCGTCGCAGGCGCTCATTATTATCGTTTGTTATCATGTGTTTGTGTGTGGGTGCGTGGGCGGGTGCGTGCTGGCGCGGGTGTGTGGCAGGGTGGGTGTTTGCGTGCGTGCGTGTGTGCAGATGTGCGTGTGTGCAGCCGTGCGGATATGCGTGGGTGCGTGCTTGTCAATCTACCGATGCGTGTGCTACCTGCGCCGCGTTGAAGCAAATGCAGCGTCCGAGTGGCGGGCTCTGTGAACCGTATTTCAAGCGAGTGAGATCTCTCAAGTGAGCACTAAAACCCCGATCCTGATCGCCGCCATGAACCGCAAGGGCGGGATCGGCAAAACCACATTGGTGCGCGCCCTCACCTCCGCCATCGTGCATGCGGGAAAGAGCGTCCTGCTGATCGATACCGACCCCAACCGCGCGCTCATCTCATGGCAGCTGCGCGCGCAGGAGGCAGGTTTCGGATCGCCGCTGATGTCGTGCAAGGAAACGCTGGACATGGATGTTCTCAACACCATGCTCGATGAGGCCTTTGACGCGGGGGCGGTGGATTTCATCATCATCGACACACAAGGTGGTGGTGGGGTCTGGGCCGATACCATTGCCGCACAAGTTCATATCATCGTGGCCCCCGTGATCCTCGCGCGCACCGATGTCGAAGACAGTCTCAAATCCTTTGCCTGGTATCAGCGTCTGGCCGACCGCGTCGATCAGCCGGAGCTATTGCCGAAATACTGTTCGGTCATCACCAAGTTCGATTCCAAGACCCGCAGCGGGGAATCGAAGCTGCGCCAGACCGAACAGCAGCATCTGCTGACCGTGGCGCAAAAGCTCAAGCCCCTGTCTTACGCCCTGCGGCTGCGTCCGGCCTATCAGGATATGGATGAGACCGGCCTTCTCGGCGAGATCGCGCGCCGGATGCGCGAGGAAGCCAATGTGCTCAAGCGTGGGCAGGCCGTACGCTTTGAAGAGGCCCTGCAAGAGGCCACCTATGTGCTGAACGAATTGCTGGCCGAGGGCAGTGGGGTGTCCTTCGACCCTGAGGCCGCGCATGCCTGATCGCAGCCGCCCCATGCTCACAGTCAGAGGTGTCGATCCCGAGATGGGCAAGGCCATCAAGCCAGTGACGGCCCCAGAAACTGTCCGAGAGCCTGCCCCACAAACTGGCGGTGCGACCTCAACAGAGAAGACCCGGGAAGAGAGAATGATCACGCCTGTGGCCGCCGATCTCCTCGACAGGACCGCCAAGCGCAAGACCACGGCCCTGCGGCAGGTGGTCCAGACCGCCGCCGCCGCACCCACTCTTGCCCCTTGCGATGACGTGGTCACGATCTGGCTCGCGCTGCATCCGCTGCAGCGTCATGCCGAGCGCCTCAGCTCCTTGCGCGCGCAAGGCATGGAGATCACGATCCTGTTCCGGCTGGCCTGGCTGCAGTTCAGCGACACCCTGACCCTAACACCCCAGTATCAAAAGCCCGAGCCCTGCATCTGGTGGCGCGCGCATGTGCATCGCAAGCGCGTGAAACTGTCCGCATCGCTTCTGGCCGACATATCCCGCAACGCGCGGGATTTCGGGGCGCTGAAACCAACCGAGCTCGTCGCAGGCCAGATCCAGCGCCAATGGATCGCAGCATTGGATGAGGTCATCGCGCGCGTGGATGCAGAGGTCTGATGCGTTCTGTGAACTTGCGTGGCACGGGACGCCGTCACGAACCGCACATCTGCCGTCACATGTACTGCGCTCTCGTCTTGCAAGAGGGATGCGGCCCCGCAGGGCTGAGACCTGGGCGTGCATGCGACCATGCCCCGCGGGCCGAGGGGCTGGCTCAGGATGAGACAGCCAAAGCCGCGCCTTGGGGCAGGGAGAAGGTGCGCTCAGGGCTCAGGGCAACGCCGCAGCAGCCCGGCCCCGCTCGCGGGGCTTGCCCATGCTCAAGCCACCAAAACCGGACATTCGGCCAAGCTGAAATGCTGCAGGGGCAGTCGGCTGCAGGCAGCCTCATTGCGGACGGTCATGCGGGGTGCAGCATGTGTCGGGTGATCGACATGCAGGGCGGAAAGCGGCCTGTGGCCATGCGGCATTGCAGTTGCAGCATCTTGTGTAAGCGGCCCTTCCTGAGGTGACCTCCATTTCCGGCAAGCGCGGGCAACGCCACTGCGTCCGACGCAACCCGCCTGCGGCTGCGCTGCCCTGGAAAGAAAAGACCGTATCTTGCGTACGGCACGCGTCTATCGACCGTTGCCCCACAGACACGCGGGCATTTCACACCGCGCTTTGTCAAGGATCGCCGTCGGCAGTGGACACGGTCACCGATGTTCCCCACCCTCTGCAGGCGCTTGATACGCCGACCGAGAGCGGCGCGTCGGTGTAAAAACCGTCCATTTGCGCCAGTGAGCCGATTCTTGCGGGGGCACGGCGTACGAATTTGCTGTGATCGGCAACCAGAAACCTTCGGCGGGCCTGTTTCAGGATGGTCTGACTGACTCCGACTTCCTGAATGTCGAAATCCAGCATGTCGCCGTCTTCATCGAGTGCGGAACAGCTGATCACGGCAAGATCGAACTTGAACTGTTCAATGGTCTGCGTGGTCACTGTCCCGACCAACCCACCATCCGCGCGGCGCAACAGCCCGCCGACAACGATGATTTCACAATGCGGATTGTCGACAAGGATATTGGCCACATTAAGATTATTGGTCAGCACCACGATATCACGATGTCCCTGCAACGCGCGGGCGACGGCTTCAGTTGTGGTGCCGATATTCAGAAACAGGGAACTGCCATTCGGGATGTCGCGCGCCACAGCCTGCGCGATGGCGACCTTGCCGTCTTCATTCAGATCGCGCCGATCAGTATAGCCGATATTCGCCACGGTGGAGGGCATGATCGCACCGCCATGAACGCGCTGCAGCTTGCCTTGATCTGCCAGCTCAGACAGATCGCGGCGGATGGTCTGCAGGGTGACGTCGAAATGAGCAGCCAGCCCCTCGACGGTCACGCGCCCGTCGCGGCGGGCGATGATCAGGATGTCTTGCAGTCGTTCGACCTGGGCCATGGCTTTGCTCCGATACGGGTCATCGATTCGCGATCAATCTGCTTGCGCCTTGCCAGTTTCATGCGAAGAAATTTTCGTTTCAAGCAAAATCTGAGGGGGTGCGAAAAGAATGACGGAGACATAACAGAAACAAAACGCTTTGAAATCTTCGAAAAATAAATAACGAACAAGTTGGGGCTATTAGCGAAAAATACCTTGCACGGATCGCACGCATCACCGTACCGTGAGAGCGCAATGATGGTCGCGCTGGGGAGGGCGTATGACACGATCCGCAAGAACCAAGAGCGATCCCGCAGGGGTCGTCGATCTTCTGATCATCGGTGGCGGGATCAACGGCTGCGGCATTGCGCGCGATGCGGCGGGGCGTGGGCTGTCGGTCGTGCTGTGCGAAAAGGGCGATCTGGCGGGCGCGACCTCTTCGGCCTCGACCAAGCTGTTTCATGGCGGGTTGCGCTATCTCGAGTATTTCGAGTTCCGTCTGGTGCGCGAGGCGTTGATGGAGCGTGAAACGCTTCTGCGCGCGATGCCGCACATCTCTTGGCCGATGCGCTTTGTGCTGCCTTATCATAAGGATATGCGCTTTGAGAGCGACACGCCCACGTCCAAGCTGCTGTCGCTCTTCATGCCATGGATGCGCGGGCGGCGTCCGGCATGGTTGATCCGCCTGGGGCTGTTTCTGTATGACACTCTTGGCGGACGCAAGATTTTGGCGGGAACATCAACACTAAGCCTGAACGGCACCGCCGAGGCGGTCCCCCTGCAGGCGCGCTTCGCGAAAGCCTATGAATATTCCGATTGCTGGGTCGAGGATTCCCGGCTGGTCGTCCTGAATGCCCGCGATGCCGAAGCGCGCGGCGCGCAGATCCACACGCGTACCGAGGTCGTCTCCGCGAGTGCGGAAAACGGTATCTGGCAGGTCACGGTCAAAACCGAACACGAAACGAAAACGATCCGCGCAAGGATGCTGGTCAATGCAGCCGGCCCCTGGGTGGGGGATGTGATCCACGGCAAGCTGCGGCTGAACAGCCGCGAGAATGTGCGTCTCGTGCGTGGCAGCCATATCGTGACGCGCAAGCTTTATGGTCATGACAAATGCTATTTCTTTCAGGGCACGGACGGGCGGATCATCTTTGCCATTCCCTATGAACAGGATTTCACCCTGATCGGCACGACCGATGCCGAACATGATGACCCTTCGCGCGCGCCTGTCTGCACGGATGAGGAGCGGGATTATCTGTGCGGTTTCGCCAGTCAGTATTTCGAGCGTCCGGTGACGGCAGAGGATGTTGTCTGGACCTATTCCGGGGTGCGCCCGCTTTATGATGACGGGGCGAGTTCTGCCACGGCAGCGACGCGCGATTATACGCTGAAGGTCGATCGCAGCGCAGGTGCGCCGGTGTTGAACATTTTTGGTGGCAAGATCACCACCTATCGGCGCTTGGCCGAAGCCGCGCTTGACCAGATTGGCGCCGTTCTGCCACTTGCCAAGGGCAAATGGACGGCAGGTGTTGCGCTGCCCGGGGGCGATTTTGCCCATGATGGCGGGCCTGCGCTGGTGGCGGGTTTGCAGCGTGACTATCCGTTCCTGAGCGATTACTGGGCGCGGCGTCTGGTGCGCGCCTATGGCACAGAAGCGCGTTTGATTCTTGGCGATGCAAAGAACGCTGCCGATCTGGGTCAGGACTTTGGCGCAACACTGAGCGCGGCAGAGGTCAACTGGCTGATGACCCATGAATACGCGCGCAGCGCCGAGGATGTGTTGTGGCGGCGCAGCAAGCTGGGCTTGCGCCTGACGGGGGATCAGGTTGCAGTGCTGAATGACTGGATGAACCGGAATGTGGACGAGATCATGCGCGCTGCAGAATAAGCGGCACGAGAGGGAGGAGTAAAACATGTCGCTGGTATTGGAAGGCGTCTCGAAGCTGGTGGAGGGGCAGCATCATATCTACCCCACTGACCTGACGCTGGAGCGCGGCACCATGAACGTGCTGCTTGGGCCGACTTTGTCTGGCAAGACCACCTTGATGCGGATCATGGCGGGGCTGGATGTGCCTGCAACGGGTCGCGTACTGTGGGAAGGTCGCGATGTCACCGGTATGCGGGTGCAGGACCGCAAGGTCGCGATGGTCTATCAACAATTCATCAATTACCCGTCGATGACAGTCTATGACAATATCGCCTCACCGCTGCGCCTGATGGGGGTATCGAAGACCGAGATTGACCGACGTGTAAAGGAAGCCGCCGCGTTGATGCAGCTGACGCCCATGCTGCAGCGCAAGCCACTGGAATTGTCAGGTGGCCAGCAACAGCGCTGCGCGCTGGCGCGTGCGCTGGTCAAGAATGCGGGGCTTGTGCTGCTGGATGAACCGCTGGCCAATCTGGATTACAAGCTGCGCGAGGAATTGCGCGCGGAGATCCCGCGCATCTTCGAGGAGTCCGGCGCGATCTTCGTCTATGCCACGACCGAGCCGGAAGAGGCGCTTTTGCTGGGCGGCAATGTTGCGACCATGTGGCAGGGCGAGATCACGCAATTCGGGCCGACGCCCTCGGTCTACCGCCAGCCCAGAGACGCAACCACGGCGCGGGTGTTTTCAGACCCGCCAATGAATTTCACCCGCATCGTCAAGGCCGGCGACAGGATCAGCTTCGGCGAGGGCCAGACAGCAGTGGCGACGGGTGCAATGGCGGGTTTGCCGGACGGTACGTATAGTGCCGGGTTCCGCCCTGATCATCTGCACTTGTCCGCACAAGGTGGTGACGGGCTGCATTTCAAATGCACCCTGCGCGTGACCGAAATCACCGGTTCGGAAACCTTCGTGCATCTTGATCATACCGGGGATCGTTGGGTGGGGCTCATGCATGGTGTGCATCATCTGGAATTTGGCCAGCCTATCGAGGTCTGGCTGAATACGGCGCATGTCTATGTCTTTGCTGAAAACGGGCATCTGGTTGCCCCGGCCAGCTATGCGATAGCGGCGTGAGGGGGGCATATGGCACAGATCACACTTGATAACCTTGCGCATTCCTATCTGCCCAATCCGAAATCCGAGGATGATTTCGCGCTCAAGCAACTGGATCATGTCTGGGGCGATGGCGAAGCCTATGCGCTTCTGGGCGCGTCGGGCTGTGGCAAATCCACGCTTTTGAACATCATCTCTGGCCTGCTGGTGCCCTCGCGTGGACGTATCCTGTTTGGCGACCGCGATGTGACGCGCGAGGATACGGTCGCGCGCAATATCGCGCAGGTGTTCCAGTTCCCGGTGGTCTACGACACGATGACTGTGGGCGACAATCTGGCCTTTCCGCTGCGCAATCGCGGCATGGACCCGGCCTATATCGCCGCCCGCGTCCAGAAGATCGCGGCCATGATCGGGATGGAAGACAGCCTCAAGCGCAAGGCGCGCGGTCTGACGGCGGATGCGAAACAGAAGATCAGCCTTGGCCGTGGCATGGTGCGCGAGGATGTCAATGCGATCCTGTTCGACGAGCCGCTGACCGTGATTGACCCGCATATGAAATGGGAGCTGCGCACGCAGCTGAAAGCGCTGCACAATGAATTCGGTCACACCATGATCTATGTGACCCATGACCAGACCGAAGCGTTGACCTTTGCTGACAAGGTGGTGGTCATGCATGACGGGCGCGTGGTCCAGCTTGGCACACCGGAAGAGCTGTTTGATACGCCGGAACATACTTTCGTGGGCTATTTCATCGGCTCGCCCGGTATGAATCTGATCGAGGCCGAAGTGTCGGGCAATGTTGCGCATTGCGCGGGTCATGCCGTCCACCTTGGTGGAAATTACAAAGCGCTAAAGGGTCGCGTGCAGATCGGGATTCGGCCGGAATTTGTGACGCTGAGCAGCGGCGACGAGGGGCTGCCCGTCACGATCAAACGCATTGAGGATGTGGGCCGCCATCAGATCCTGCGCGCGGAATTCGCGGGCAAGCCGGTCAATGCGATCCTGCCCGAAGGCATGGCCATTCCTGCCGATGCGAACCGGCTGAAATTCCAGCCCGAGCGGATCAGCGTCTATGCCGATGACTGGCGCGTGACGCCGCTGCACGCTGTTGCCACCCCTGACAGAGAGGCCGTCTGATGGACAAGGTTCAAAATAACAAGGCGTGGTTTCTGGTCCTGCCGGTGCTGGTGCTGGTGGCCTTCTCGGCGGTGATCCCGCTGATGACAGTGGTGAATTATTCCGTGCAGGACACGTTCGGCAATAACGTGTTCTTCTGGGAGGGTCTGGGCTGGTTTCAGGAAGTCCTGACCTCGCCTCAGGTGCATTCGGCCTTTGGGCGGCAGTTGATGTTCTCTGGCATCATTCTGGCCATCCAGGTTCCGCTGGGTATCGCGATTGCGATCTGCATGCCCAAAAAGGGCTTCTGGGCCTCGGTCTGTCTGGTGCTGATGGCGCTGCCGCTGCTGATCCCGTGGAATGTGGTGGGCACGATCTGGCAGATTCTGGGCCGCGCGGATATCGGGCTGCTGGGCTATGTGCTGGATGCGCTGAATATCAATTTCAACTATTCGCGCAACCCGGTTCATGCCTGGATCATCGTGGTGACGATGGATGTCTGGCACTGGACTTCATTGGTGGCGCTGCTGGCCTATGCTGGCCTGCAATCCATCCCGCAGGCCTATTATCAGGCCGCCAAGATCGATCAGGCCAGCCGCTGGAAAGTGTTCCGCTATATCGAGCTGCCCAAGATGCAGGGCGTGCTGCTGATCGCGATCCTGCTGCGCTTCATGGACAGTTTCATGATCTATACCGAGCCTTTCGTCGTCACGGGCGGTGGCCCCGGCACAGCGACCAGCTTCCTGTCCATCGATCTGGTGAAAATGGCACTCGGACAGTTCGACCTTGGACCGGCGGCGGCGTTCTCGATCATGTATTTCCTTGTGATCCTGCTGGTGTCCTGGGTGTTCTACACTGTGATGACCAATCTTGATAAAGCGGAGGGCCGGTAACATGGCGTCCACAACCGACACTTACACGGCCCCCGCACGCAAATTGGCGTTGCCCAAGGTCCAGACCCGGCATGTGGTGATGGTGCTCTATCTCGCCTTCATGCTGATCCCGATCTACTGGCTGCTGAAAATGAGCCTGCAGACCAATCGCGAGATCATGGGCGGATTCACGCTCTGGCCGCAAAACCCGACGCTGGAAAACTACCTGACCATCCTGACAGATCGCAGCTGGTATATCGGCTATATCAATTCGATCACCTATGTGGTGATGAACACGGTCCTGTCGCTGGCCGTCGCGCTGCCTGCCGCCTATGCGTTTTCGCGCTACCGGTTTCTGGGTGACAAGCATCTGTTCTTCTGGTTGCTCACGAACCGGATGGCCCCGCCTGCTGTCTTTGCGCTGCCGTTCTTCCAGCTTTACTCATCCGTGGGGCTGTTTGACACGCATATCGCTGTCGCCTTGGCGCATACGCTGTTCAATGTCCCGCTGGCCGTGTGGATCCTTGAAGGGTTCATGCGCGGCGTGCCCAAGGAAATCGACGAGACCGCCTATATCGACGGCTATTCCTTCCCGAAATTCTTCGTGAAGATCTTCATGCCGCTGATCGCATCGGGCATCGGGGTCGCAGCCTTCTTCTGCTTCATGTTCTCATGGGTGGAACTGCTTCTGTCACGCACACTGACCGCCGTGAACGCGCAGCCCATCACGTCAATCATGACGCGCACAGTGGGGGCGTCGGGTATCGACTGGGGCGTGCTGGCGGCAGCCGGTATCCTGACCATCGTGCCCGGCGCGCTCGTGATCTACTTTGTCCGCAACTACATCGCCAAGGGCTTTGCCCTGGGCCGCGTGTAAGAGAGGAAAGACCATGGACCTGCAATGGATGGCATGGACACAGCCGACCGCGATCTTCTTCATCGTGATTGCCTGTCTGCTCGTGATCTTCACGTTTCTGGGGATCAAATACCCCGAAACTCCACGCCGCGGCATTCTGACGATCGAGACAACGCGCGGGGACCGTTTGTTCATCACGCTACTGGGGGCGGCCTTCATCAATGCGGGCTGGCTGGCATTAAGTGGTCTGCCGCAATGGTGGGCTTTGGGAATTTGCGCGCTTTATGCCGCAGCGGTGTTTCGCTGGGTGTGAGGGCGCGCAAGTGAGCGCGTGCCCGGACTGGAAGGGGTGAGGCCCTGCACAGGCCCGGAAACGCAGGACTGAAAACGACAGGTTCAATCCATGGGAGGATATAACATGAACCACTTACTGAGGACATCAACCGCGCTGGCAATGGCGCTCACAGTGATGGGAAGTCCGGCTTTTGCCGATATGGACGCCGCCCGCGCGTTTCTGGATGAACATATCGGCGATCTGTCCGTCCTGACCCGCGAAGAGCAGGAAGCCGAACTGCAATGGTTCATCGACGCAGCCGCCCCGCATGCAGGCATGAGCATCAATGTGGTGTCGGAAACCATCACCACCCATGAATGGGAAGCCCGCGTTCTGGCTCCGGCCTTCAGCGCGATCACGGGGATCAACGTGACCCATACGCTGATTTCCGAGGGCGATGTGGTCGAACGGCTGCAGACCCAGTTGCAGACCGGCGAAAATGTCTTTGACATGTATATCAACGATGCTGACCTGATCGGCACGCATTGGCGCTACCAGCAGACCCGCAACCTGACTGACTGGATGGAAGGCGAAGGCGCAGCTTTCACCAACCCGATGCTTGATCTCGATGATTTCATGGGCATCTCGATGGGTATGGGCCCGGATGGCAAGCTGTATCAGCTGCCGGTCCAGCAATTCGCGAACCTGTACTGGTTCCGCCACGACTGGTTCACTGATCCTGAAATCATGGCCGAGTTCGAGGCGGAATATGGCTATCCTCTGGGTGTGCCGGTCAATTGGGCCGCATACGAGGACATCGCCGCTTTCTTCACTGGTCGCGAAATCGATGGTGTGAAAGTCTATGGCCACATGGATTATGGCCGCCGCGACCCGTCGCTGGGCTGGCGTCATACGGATGCGTGGCTCTCAATGGCGGGCGCTTCTGACCTGGGCCTGCCCAATGGTGTGCCGGTGGACGAATGGGGCATCCGTGTCGATGAGGATTTCCGCCCGGTCGGCTCGTGCATGAACCGTGGCGGGGCGACCAACAGCCCGGCAGCGGTCTATTCGATCCAGAAATATGTCGACTGGCTGAACGATTACGCACCGGCCGCAGCGGCTGGCATGAACTTCTCCGAAGCTGGCCCCGTTCCCGCGCAGGGCAATATCGCCCAGCAGGTGTTCTGGTACACGGTGTTCACGGCTGACATGGTCGAAGAAGGTCTGGCCGTGGTCAATGAGGACGGCACGCCGAAATGGCGCATGGCCCCCTCGCCGCATGGGGCCTATTGGCAGGAAGGCATGAAGGTCGGCTATCAGGATGCAGGTTCGGTGACGCTTCTGGAATCGACCCCTGTGGACCGCGCGCAGGCAGCCTGGCTTTATGGTCAGTTCATTGCGTCGAAAACTGTCGATCTGGCCAAGTCGCATTACGGTCTGACCTTCGTGCGCGATTCCACCATCAACCATGAAAGCTTCACCGAGCGCGCACCGCGTCTGGGTGGTCTGGTTGAGTTCTACCGCTCGCCCGAGCGTGATCTGTGGACCGATACTGGCTTCAACGTGCCGGATTATCCGCGTCTGGCGCAGCTGTGGTGGCAGAATATCGGGGATGCATCCTCGGGCCTGCGCACTGCTCAGGAAGTGATGGATTCGCTTTGTGAGCAGCAGGAAGCTGTCATGGCCCGTCTGGAGCGCGCTGGCGTTCAGGGCGATGTTGGCCCCAAGCTGAATCCGATCATGGATGATGAATACTGGCTGTCGCAGCCCGGCGCACCCTGGCCTGCGCTGGAAGACGAGCGCGGCACTCCGATCACGATCGCTTATGAGGACCTGATCCGTCGTTGGACTGAGTAACCCTCCCTGTCGGGGCCGCGCGCTGGCGTGGCCCCGGCTGATTTGGGCGAGGCAGCGCTGCGCTGCCTCGCCCCTTTCCCGAAATTGCCGAGTTATCACCAATCCGGTCACGCAAAGGAGGCGTTGATGGGCCATATTCTTGCACTTGATCAGGGCACGACCTCGAGCCGGGGGATTGTCTTTGATGGGGCCATGACGATCCGGGCTGTCGCGCAGGAAGAATTCCCGCAGCACTATCCTGCCTCTGGCTGGGTCGAGCATGACCCCTCGGACCTATGGGCCACGACAGCGGCCACCGCCCGCGCAGCTATCGAAAAGGCGGGCCTGTCCGCGCGCGAGATTGCGGCCATCGGCATCACCAACCAGCGCGAAACCACCCTGGTCTGGGACCGCAAGACCGGCAAGCCCATCCATAACGCAATCGTCTGGCAGGACCGCCGCACTGCCGATTTCTGCGCCAAGCTGCGCGAAGATGGCCATGAGCCGATGATCACTGCCCGCACCGGGCTTCTGGCCGACCCGTATTTCTCGGCGACCAAACTGAAATATATCCTCGACACCGTGGACGGCGCACGCGACCGCGCCAAACGCGGTGAGCTGGCTTTCGGCACGGTCGATACATGGCTGATCTGGAACCTGACCGGAGGTCAGGTGCATGCGACCGACGCCACCAATGCCGCGCGCACCATGCTCTATGACATCCACAAGGGCCGCTGGAGCCAGACCATCTGCGATCTGTTCGACATCCCGCACGAGATGCTGCCCGAAGTGCGCGATTGTGCGGCTGATTTCGGCCATACCCGCGCCGATCTCTTCGGCCATGAGATCCCCATCCTCGGCGTCGCGGGCGATCAGCAGGCCGCGACCATCGGGCAGGCCTGTTTCACCCCCGGCATGATGAAATCGACCTATGGCACGGGCTGTTTTGCCGTGCTGAACACGGGCGAGATGCCTGTTGCCTCAAGCAACAAGCTGCTCACGACCATCGCCTATCAGCTGGACGGCAGACCGACCTATGCGCTGGAGGGGTCGATCTTTATCGCAGGCGCGGTGGTGCAATGGTTGCGCGACGGGCTGAAAGTGATCCGCGCGGCACCTGAAACGCAAGGCTTGGCCGATCAGGCCGATCCGGGCCAGGATCTGATCCTGGTGCCTGCGTTCGTCGGGCTCGGTGCGCCTTATTGGAACCCCGAGGCGCGCGGCGCGATTTTTGGCATGACGCGCAATTCCGGCCCTGCCGAATTCGCGCGCGCCGCGCTGGAATCGGTGGGCTATCAGACCCGCGACCTGTTGGAAGCGATGCAGGCCGACTGGGCGCGCGAAGGCGCGCAGCCGTCCTTGCGCGTCGATGGCGGCATGGCTGCGAATGACTACGCCATGCAGTTCCTGTCCGACATCATCGGTGCGCCGGTGGACCGCCCGCAAGTGCTGGAAACCACGGCACTGGGCGCGGCATGGCTGGCTGGCATGCGCGCAGGTGTGTGGCCCGGGATGGAGGATTTCGCCAAGGGCTGGGCCGTCGAGAAGCAATTCACCGCTGCGATGGGCAATGACCAGCGCGACGCCCGCTACGCCCGCTGGAAACGCGCGGTAAGTGCCGTTCTGGGCGTCTGACGCCTGCGCAGATTTCAACCTTGCCGGGTGCAGCCGCTGCTGTGCCTTTCCAAAACATGCGGAATGCCATGAAACGCCATATCAAGATCATCGCCACGCTTGGCCCAAGCTCGAACACGCGCGAGGTCATCCGTGATCTGGCGCTTGCGGGTGCGGATGTCTTTCGCCTGAACATGAGCCACGGCACACAGGCCGACAAGGCCGAGATCTACGCCCATATTCGCGACATCGAAGCGGAATTGCAGCGCCCGATCTGCATTCTGGCCGATCTGCAAGGCCCGAAACTGCGTTGCGGTGTATTTGCCAATCCCGAAGGCGAGATGTTGCAGGAAGGTCAGGCGTTCACGCTGGATCTGGATCCCAGGCCGGGGGATGCCAACCGTGTTTGCGTCCCGCATCCCGAGATCTTTGCAGCCCTGAAACCCGGCGCAGAACTGCTGATCAATGACGGCAATATTCGGCTGACAGTGCAGGACGCAACCCCGGATTTCGCGCGCAGCACAGTGCAGGTCGGCGGGCGGATTTCCAATCGCAAGGGCGTGAATGTGCCCAGCGTGACCTTGCCCCTTTCGGCGCTGACCGAGAAGGACCGCAGCGATCTGGAATTCGCCTGCACGCTGGGTGTGGACTGGATCGCATTGTCCTTTGTTCAGCGTCCCGAAGATATCGAGATGGCCCGTGCCCTGATCGGCAACCGCACCAAGATCATGGCCAAGATCGAGAAACCCGCGGCGCTGCAAAGCATCGACGCTATTCTGGAACGTGCCGACGGGATCATGGTCGCGCGCGGTGATCTGGGGGTGGAGCTGCCTGTGCAAAATGTTCCGCCGGTGCAGAAACGCGTGATCAAACTGGCGCGCGGGGCAGGCAAGCCTGTGGTTGTGGCCACCCAGATGATGGAAAGCATGATCACAGCCCCTGTACCGACCCGCGCCGAAGTCTCGGATGTGGCGACTGCGATCTATGAAGGGGCTGATGCGGTCATGTTGTCTGCGGAATCGGCGGCGGGTGACTATCCGGTCAAGGCCGTGCAGATCATGCATGATGTGGCCTGCGAGGTTGAAAGCGACCCAAGCTATCAGCACCTCATGAGCGCCACTCGACAGGATGGCGGCAAGAGTGATGCTGACTCGATCACCGCAGCTGCGCGCGAGATCGCGCTGAGCACCGATGTCGAAGCCATCGCCTGCTACACGCAATCGGGCACCACCGCCCTGCGCGCCGCGCGTGAACGCCCGCCAGTGCCCATCCTTGCCCTGACCCCGAACCAGACCACGGCCCGCCAGCTATCGCTTGTCTGGGGGCTGCGCTGCGAGGTTGTGCCCGCCGCCGACCGGTTCCGAACGGCTGTCAGACAGGCCCTGCAATGCGCCCTAGACGCTGGGCTGGACGATGCGGGTGCGCGGATCATCGTGACAGCAGGCACACCGCTGAACGCCTCTGGGACGACCAATATTCTGCGCATTGCCTCGGTTGACGAATTTCCAGAGCTTCAATCCTGAAAGGAGATCACAGTGACCCTCAAAGTCGCCATCAACGGTTTTGGCCGCATCGGCCGCAACATCCTGCGCGCCGCCATCGAATCCGGTCGCACCGATATCGAGATCGTCGCCATCAATGATCTCGGCCCGGTCGATGCCAATGCCCATCTGCTGCAGCATGACAGCGTGCATGGACGTTTCCCTGCCGAGGTCAGGGTATCTGGCAACACGATCGATGTCGGGCGCGGGCCGATCGAGGTCACTGCCATCCGCGAACCCGCCAAGCTGCCTTGGGCAGGTGTTGATGTGGTGATGGAATGCACGGGTATTTTCACCAGCAAGGACGCCTGCAAGGCCCATCTGAACAACGGCGCGTTGCGGGTGCTGATCTCGGCCCCGAGCCCCGATGCGGACAAGACAGTTGTTTACGGCGTGAACCATGACACGCTGACGCGCGATGATCTGATTGTCTCGAACGCATCCTGCACCACCAATTGTCTGGCCCCTGTTGCGAAGGTTTTGCACGGCGCCATCGGCATCAAGCGCGGTTTCATGACCACTATCCACAGCTACACAGGCGATCAGCCTACGCTGGATACGATGCACAAGGATCTCTACCGCGCGCGGGCAGCGGCGCTCAGCATGATCCCGACCTCGACCGGGGCGGCGAAGGCAGTGGGGCTGGTATTGCCCGCCCTGAACGGCAAGCTGGACGGAGTGGCGATCCGCGTGCCCACGCCCAATGTCTCGGTTGTGGACCTGACATTCGAGGCCGCGCGCGGCACCAGTGCCGCAGAGATCAACGATGCGATCCGCGCGGCGGCAGATGGCGCGATGAAGGGCATTCTGGGTTATACGGATGCGAAACTTGTCTCGTCGGATTTCAACCACGACCCGCATTCCTCGGTGTTTCATACCGACCAGACCAAGGTCATGGAGGGCAGCATGTGTCGTATACTCTCATGGTATGACAATGAATGGGGCTTCTCGAACCGCATGATCGACACGGCAATCGCCATGGGAAGGGCAGCAGCATGAGCACGATCATCGACATTATTGGCCGCGAGATACTGGACAGCCGGGGCAACCCGACGGTCGAGGTGGATGTGGTTCTGGAAGACGGCACGATGGGCCGCGCGGCGGTTCCCTCTGGCGCGTCCACCGGCGCACATGAGGCCGTCGAGAAGCGCGATGGCGACAAGGCCCGCTATATGGGCAAGGGCGTGCTGGACGCGGTAGCATCCGTGAATGGTGAATTGGCAGAGGCGCTGGTGGGCTTTGACGCGACTGAACAGGTCGCAATTGACGCGGCGATGCTGGAACTGGACGGCACCGCGAACAAGGGCCGTCTGGGCGCGAATGCGCTTCTGGGTGTGTCGATGGCCGTGGCGAAGGCCGCTGCCGAGTATTCCGGCCAGCCGCTTTATCGCTATGTCGGCGGCACCTCGGCGCGAGTGCTGCCGGTTCCGATGATGAATATCATCAACGGGGGCGAACATGCCGACAACCCGATCGATATTCAGGAATTCATGATCATGCCTGTCGCAGCGACCTCGATCCGCGAGGCGGTACGCATGGGCGCGGAAGTGTTCCATACGCTGAAAAAGGAATTGTCGGCTGCAGGCCTGTCCACCGGGATCGGCGATGAGGGCGGCTTTGCGCCCAACCTGTCAAGCACCCGCGACGCGCTTGATTTCATCCTGCGCAGCATCGAAAAGGCAGGCTACCGACCGGGCGAGGACATTTATCTGGCACTCGATTGCGCCGCGACCGAATATTTCCGCGACGGCAAATACCACATGACAGGCGAAGGCGCCGTGATGACCCGCGACGAGAATGCCGCCTATCTGATGGGGCTGGTCAAGGATTACCCGATCATCTCGATCGAGGATGGCATGGCCGAAGATGACTGGGATGGCTGGGCCAAGCTGACCGAACTGATGGGCGAAAAATGCCAGCTTGTGGGCGATGATCTGTTTGTCACCAATCCCGCACGTCTGGCCGAGGGTATCGAGAAGGGATGCGCGAACAGCTTGCTGGTCAAGGTCAACCAGATCGGCACACTGACCGAGACGCTGGCGGCGGTGGATATGGCGCATCGCGCGCGTATGACTTGCGTGATGTCACACCGTTCGGGTGAAACCGAGGATGCGACCATCGCAGACCTGGCGGTCGCCACGAATTGCGGGCAGATCAAGACGGGTTCGCTCGCGCGCTCGGACCGGCTGGCGAAATATAACCAACTGATCCGTATCGAGGAAATGCTGGGCGAAACGGCTGTTTTTGCAGGAAAGTCGATCCTGCGATGAGCATCGCGGCATTCGGTTTCGCCACGGCTGGAACACTGCGCTTCGGGCGTGGCTCTGTCGCAGAAGCAGTGCCCTTTGCCCGCGCGCAAGCCCGCCGCGTTTTGCTGCTGCGCTCTCGTTCGGTCGCGGCCGCAGATGACCTTCTGAAATCGCTGCGCGAGAGCGGCGATGTGCTGGACCTGCAGGCCAGTGGCGAACCCGATCTGCCGGGCATTGAGGCCAATGTCGCAATTGCACAGGATTTCCGGCCCGATCTAATCATTGCCATCGGGGGTGGGGCGATCATCGACCATGGCAAGGCGCTGGCCGCGCTGATCCCCGCGCCGCACAGCGCCATGCGCTATCTGGAAGTTGTCGGCGAGGGGCAACCGCTGGACAATGCCCCCTTGCCGCTGGTCGCGATCCCGACCACCGCCGGGACAGGTGCCGAAGTGACGCGCAATGCCGTGATTCAAGTGCCAGAAGCCCGCCGCAAGGTCAGCCTGCGCGATCCGCGTCTTTATCCGGCGCTGGCACTGGTCGATCCTGATCTGTGCCTCTCCTGCCCGAAATCCGTGACACTTGCGTCGGGGCTGGATGCCATCACGCAGGTGATCGAGCCCTTCATCTGCAGCCGCGCCAACCCCGTGACAGATGTACTCTGCCGCGATGCCATCCCGCGTGGCCTGTCAGCTTTGCGCAGGCTGATGGACAAGGATGAGGGGCATGCCTGGGACGATATGGCATTGACAAGTATGTTCGGGGGTATTGCGCTGGCAAATGCGGGCCTTGGCGCCGTGCATGGCTTTGCAGGCGTGATCGGTGGCCAGACCGGCGCCGCGCATGGGGCCATATGCGGAACAATGCTGGTGCCGGTGCTCAGGGCCAATTCGCAGGTGGCCCCAGAGGGCAGCATCACCCAGCAGCGCATCAGTTGGGTCATCGAGCAGATCGCGCGTGAATTCGGCCATCTGCCGGATTTCCAGAACTGGGTCCGCGGGCATGGACTGCCGACCATTGGCGGGCTTGGCGTAACAGCCGAGATGCACGCCAATATTGCGCGTGATGTAGTGCAGTCATCGTCCTACAGGGCCAATCCGGTGGAGCTGCGAGATGGAATGCTCTTGCAAATCCTCGCTGAGAGCTGAGTCGGCAAAGTTCCTCATGAATTCGGTTTCTATGAACCGACAAACGCGTTTTCGCCGCCCGCGCGTCAGTACGTTCTGTACCGGGCTTGAATGGCCGCTTCGGTAAGCCGCGTTGCAGCATGCCTCCAACGCTGACAGACCGCTTTGGGCCGGGCACGTCGAAAGATGCGGCCATGAACCGCAACTTTGCAAACTCCGCTTTTGCCAACTGCCGCCGGTCACGCCGGTCCATGCTGCGGCTGCAGCGACTGTCCGCTTCCACGAACAGCCTGAACCCGGCGGGTTTCCCCGCCGGGCCCGAGGGGGAGACCCCGTTCTTTTCAGAACGGGATCTCGTCGTCGCGGTCGACCAACTCGGGGTTTTCACTCTCGGCCGATTTCGGGCGGCTGAGGAAATCGACCTTCTCGGCGATGATTTCGCAGCCGTAGCGGTCGTTGCCTGCAGCGTCGGTCCATTTCGTGTAGTGGATGCGGCCATGGACCAGGAGCTTCATGCCCTTTTCGCAATGCTCCGCGACCGTCTTGCCGAGGCCATTGAAGCAGGTGATGCGGTGCCATTCCGTGTCCATGACCCGGTAGCCGTTCTCGTCGCGCAACACGCGACCTTCCGAGAGGCGGGGGCGCGAGGTGGCGAGGCTGAAGTTGGTGATGTTGGTGCCACCTTGGGTGGTGCGGGTTTCGGGTTTTTGGCCAATGTTGCCAGCGAGGATGACGATGTTTTGCATGGGTAGCTTCCTTCTGTGTCCTGTCTTCGGGACCGTCCCTTCGACAAGACCCTGAAAAAGCCCGTCGGGTGACGCGTGCACGGTGGACGGAACGGACGCCGGAAACCTCCAGAGGACCGGGGTGGCGCGGGCAGGACGCCACAGGCGGCCAACACGGCCCGGACTGACGCGGGGTTGCGCGCGAGAGCCCGAACGGGATTAGGGGATTGTCAGTCGAAGGGATGGACCAGCAGACAGAGCGACACGGGGGAAGCCCATGCCAGACCCTGTCATCCGGCCAACATGGCCTGTCAGAACCCAAGCCCAGCACTGCACTGGCGGTCGATACCGATCATGCCCAACCGCCCCCCTGCCCCCGCCGTCAGGGAGTTGCGGGTCCCTGCCGATACAGGCTACGTTGCGGGATCATTCAGGACACGGAAAGCATCGCATGGCTGATTTCGATCTCGAGGCGCTGTCGCTCACGGAACTGCGCAAATTGCATAAGGACATCGCCAAGGCGATCACCACCTACGAGGACCGGCAAAAGACAGAAGTCCGCGCCAAGGTGGAAGCCTTCGCCAAAGACCTGGGCTATTCGCTGGCCGAACTCATGGGCGAGGAAGCAACACCCAAGCGCGCGCCCGCCCCGGCGAAATACCGCCACCCTGAGAACCCGGCGCTCACCTGGTCCGGCCGGGGGCGCAAACCGCTGTGGTTTGTGGAGGCGTTGTCATCGGGCAAAGCCGCAGAGGACATGGCCATCGGCTGATGAGTCGCGGCTGTTGCGGTCAGTCCTTTGCGACAGATCGGATTGCCGGCCGCGCCCGCCTTGCAAGAGGGATGCAGACCCGACAGGGCTGAAAGCGGATCGTGATGGCGACCATGTGACAAATGGGTTGGCCTGGCTCAGGATGAGACAGACCAAGCCGTATTGGCACAGGAAGGCAGCAGGGTCAGAGTTCAGGGCGAAGCCTCAGCAGCCCGGCCCCGCTTGCGGGGCTTGCCAATGTCGAAATGAGCCCTTTGAGGTCTTTCGAAGAAAAGGCCGTGATGTTACTTTCGCACTCAATGAAGTATGGGAATTATGCTGTAATTCGCGTCAGGGCTGCTTTGTACGAATTGGGAAAAGTTAATGAGCGACGACAACAATCAAGGTTCACCCGACGATTCAAAGAAAGGAATGGATATTTCGAAGCTAGCTGAACAGCTCCAGCTACCGTCAGGCCGCGCCCTTGGCGATCTAACCAAACAGCTAAACGACCAATTCCGTTCGATCGAAGCTTTGCGCGCGCCCTCACTGCCAACGGCGCTCAGGACTCCACCGCGAAATCCAACCTTCGATACAAATGATCACCTCGAGCGGATCGAGCAGCGCTTTGATAAGATGCTTGATGTTGCCGCAAACGGCGCACAAATAGCCACTGAATTACAGGCGCACGCGGCAGATTTTTTGAAGAAATTTGAAAAAGCGGCATCTGACAATGATAGATCAGCCGAACGCGCTATCCGCCTTGGCGGCTATGCTGTTCTCATCGCGCTGGTCGCTCCTATTTTTCAAATCGTGTACACGGAAGTCTGGCGGGTTCCGAAGGAGACAGCGTCCATCGAAGCAGTCATTTTAGACATGCAGGTCGAGATTGCCTCGCTTCGCCAGACCCAGATTGAGGCCGCAGACCGGATAGCTGACGCCTTGGAGCGTTCGGATCAACAGTTGATTGATGTCCTTCGAGACGTTGCGAATAGCCTCGCCGTACATCCTCCAAATTTTGAAATCGATCCTGATCCCGCAGAGTAGCGATGTTGTTAAAGACCGCTTCTCTAATCGGGCATTTTGGTCAAGCTCTATTTTGCGATTTTCACTTGCATGGGATCATTGTCACTCATCCGGGTCACGCTTCTCTTCGCAGTCTGTTCTGGCCCGTCATAGTCATGGGCCGCTGCACGCATGTGTCGGATTGGCTGTGGAGCGCCCCGCTCCGTCTCGCGGTCTTTCGCCGCAGCAGACGTATTCGGCGTCATCCACGGACCTCGTCCGGTGAGGACGATCCCGTCGTGATCTTGGAGGGTGTCAGATCATGCGGTGCCCTCCAACGGATCACGGCGGAACTCGGTGCCATCAGTCCACATGCGATGCATCACGACGGCGAGTTTTCTTGCGACAGCGACGATTGCTCGGCGGCGGCCCTTGCGGCGCATCAGTCGAAGGCCCCAGCTCTTGATCCCGGATCCCGCGACCGCCCGCATCATCATGGCGTTCGCCGCAGCATAGAGTGCGGTGCGTACCTCGGGATCACCCGCTTTCGAGATGCGCCCAGGATTGTCCATCTCACCCGACTGGTATCGTCGTGGCGTCAGACCGAAATGGGCGGCCACCGTGCGGGACCTGGCAAACCGCGTCGGATCATCAACCGCCGCCCGGAAAGTGAGAGCGGCGACCGGCCCCACACCGGGGATCGCCATGAATCGTAAGCAGACCTCATCGCGACTGGCGGCCTGTTTAACGCGCCGATCCAGTTCGCGGTAGGTTTTGTAAAGCACCGCACGGGCATCGAGCAGAGGCAATAGGGCGCGTGACAGATCGGGATCAGATTCGATAATCGCTCGGACGCGCTCATCGAAAGAGCCCTGATCAACACGGGGCGGCAGACGCAGGCCGAACACTCGAAACAGTCCACGGATTTCATTGGCAAGATCAATGCATTTGCGTTGGATCGCCTTGCGACATGTCAGCAGCGCCCGGATCGCATGGGCTTCTCGACTTTTCATATGCACGGGACTGAACCAGCCAGACCGCAGTATCTGTGCAATGCCGCGCGCATCAGTCCGATCGGTCTTGTTGCGCATGGCAGACAGCGCCGCATTCACTTGCCGCGCCTCCATGCAGACCACATCAAACCCAGCTTTCTTCAGCCCGAAAAACAGGTGTTGGCTCATCGCACCGGCCTCAAACCCAACCTGTTTCAAAGGGTGAGGCCAGCCGTGAAGACAGGCCTCGATATCCGCGATCTCGAACGGAACGCTCCGCTCCAGGACGGTCTTGCCTTTTTCATCAACGATGCAGACCGCGACCGACCGCAGCGATACATCCAGCCCAGCATAGTATTCCATGGCACTCTCCTGAATTGCAGAAACAACTACATTCTATCCAGAGCTTGCCCTCCCTGTCGCGGGCTGCCCGATTACCCATGCTCCGTCCCG